>CAYXHH010000023.1:9663-18782 GCA_964464725.1 uncultured Methylotenera sp.
CGCGCAATGCATATAGTAGGCGCACCTAAAGCTTCATAATTTGAAAAATAATTCCTTAATACACATTCACTAGCAAATTCAAAAGCTTAGTGTTATTATCTCGCCTTCGCGTTTTTAGTAAGCGTGATTTTTTAAATCTACACACAGTCTATATCTAGGGTGCTTTGTTTAAGTGCATTTTAATGCATTGATTTTAAAGTGTTTTTAGTATTGTGTGAATTAATAACCCTTTGAGAGTGAGAAAAGTATGTCAGTTACGATGCGTCAAATGCTTGAGGCCGGTGTTCACTTTGGCCACCAAACCCGTTATTGGAACCCAAAAATGGCAGAGTACATTTTTGGTGACCGCAACAAAATTCATATTGTAAACCTTGAAAAAACCTTACCGTTATTTGAAGAAGCACAAAAATACGTGCGTACTTTAGCGGCAAACAAAGGTCGTATTTTATTCGTAGGCACAAAACGCCAAGCACGAGAAATTATTAAAGAAGAGGCTACACGTGCAGGTTGTGCGTACGTAAATCACCGTTGGTTGGGCGGTATGCTCACTAACTTTAAAACAGTTAAACAATCTATTAAACGTTTGCACGATTTTGACGCGATGTTACTAGATGGTAGTTTAGACAAATTTGGTAAAAAAGAAGCCTTAGGTTACAAGCGCGAAATTGAAAAATTAGAGCGCTCTATTGGTGGTATTAAAGAAATGGGCGGCTTGCCAGACGCGATTTTTATCATCGACGTAGGTCATGAGAGTGGCGCGATTACAGAAGCACAAAAATTGGGTATTCCTGTGATTGGTGTAGTGGACACAAATAACTCACCTGACGGTGTTGCTTATATCATTCCTGGTAATGATGACTCAAGCCGTGCGATTCGTTTGTATGCACGTGGCATGGCGGATGCGGTGTTGGATGGTAAAGCAAATGCAATTGCTGAGATTGTTAAGTCTGCACAAGAAGATACTGCTGATGCTGTAGTAGCTGAAGAAGCGGTAGCAGAATAATAGGTTTAACCAAAAAGGGGCGCAAAGCCCCTTTTTCTATTTAAAGAATTCGTAACATATCAAATTTAGGAGCTAAAAATGGCTGAAATTACCGCAGGAATGGTAAAAGAATTACGTGAGCGCACTGATGCGCCAATGATGGATTGCAAAAAAGCATTAACTGAAGCTGAAGGCGACATGACGCGTGCGGAAGAAATTTTGCGTGTACGTTTTGGTAACAAAGCCAGCAAAGCGGCTGGCCGTGTGGCTGCTGAAGGTACAGTAGGTGTTTCAATTGCTGCTGATGGCAAAACTGGTGCGATGATTGAAGTGAACTCTGAAACTGACTTCTGTGCTAAAAATGAAGATTTCTTGAAATTTGTAGGTGAATTAGCTGGCATTGTTGCTTCAAGCAACGCTGCTGATATTGAGGCGGTTGGTGCCTTGCCAATGCGTGGTGCAACTGTTGAAGAAACACGCGCACAATTAGTTGGCAAAATTGGTGAGAACATTACACCTCGTCGCTTTGTTAAGCTAAATGCTAAAGGTAAATTGGCGAGTTATGTACACGGCAGTAAAATAGGCGTAATTCTTGACTTAGTGGGTGGTGATGACGCACTAGCAAAAGATATTGCCATGCACATTGCAGCGGCTAAACCAAAATCTCTTGATGCGTCAGGTATTTCTGCAGATTTAATCGAAGCTGAGCGTCGTGTCGCGATTGAAAAGGCTAAAGAAGCTGGCAAACCAGAAGCTATGTTAGAAAAAATTGCAGACGGTACAGTACAAAAATTCTTAAAAGAAGTGACTTTGTTAAGCCAAGTATTTGTTAAAGACGACAAATTTACGATTGAGTCTTTATTAAAATCTAAAAATGCATCAGTTGCATCATTTACTATGTATACAGTAGGTGAAGGCATTGAAAAAGCGGTAGTAGATTATGCTGCTGAAGTTGCAGCCGCAGCTAAGGTTTAAAAGTTTTAGATAAAAAAGTGGGCGCCTTGCCCACTTTTTTTTCGTCTGGATAATACCCAGCATCACCAAAAACTTAGGCAAAATAGCCTAGTTTGTGATTAAATAAGCAAACTTAAAATGTGAGGGAAAATATGGCAAAACCAGCCTTTAAGCGCATACTACTCAAGTTATCGGGCGAGGCGTTGATGGGTGATGATGCTTATGGCATCAATCGCACAACGATTAGCAATATTGTGGCCCAAATTAAGGAAATTGTAGACTTGGGAGTAGAAGTAGGCGTAGTGATTGGTGGTGGTAATATTTTCCGTGGTGTTGCACCCGCGGCAGATGGTATGGACCGCGCTCAAGCTGATTATATGGGAATGTTGGCAACCGTGATGAACGCGCTTGCACTTCAAGATGCGATGCGCCACATAGGTGTTGATGCGCGCGTGCAATCCGCGCTTAGTATAGAGTTTGTAGAACCCTATGTGCGCGCCAAAGCTTTGCGTGCCCTTGAAAAAGGAAGAGTGGTCATATTTGGTGCGGGTACAGGCAATCCTTTTTTTACTACTGATACCGCGGCTGCGCTACGTGGTATGGAAATAGATGCTGAAATTGTTCTTAAAGCGACTAAAGTGGATGGTATTTATAATGCTGACCCTAAAAAAGACCCCAAAGCTGTGATGTACCAAACTGTCAGCTTTGATGAAGCTATCAGCAAAGATTTAAAAGTGATGGATGCTACCGCGTTTACTTTGTGTCGTGATCAAAAGTTACCAATCGCGGTATTTAATATATTTAAAAAAGGCGCATTAAAACGCGTTGTGATGGGTGAAAATGAAGGTACACGCGTAGTCGTGTAAATTGAGCAGGGGAATGAAATGTTAGAAGAAATTAAAAAAACAGCAGATCAAAAAATGCAAAAGTCGCTAGAAGCGCTTAAAAATGATTTGGCTAAAGTACGTACAGGCCGCGCGCATACAGGATTGTTAGATCATGTAATGGTGGAGTATTACGGCTCTATGGTGGCTGTCAATCAGGTAGCGAATGTGAATTTGGGTGATGCACGTACCATTAATGTGCAACCTTATGAAAAGAACATGATTGCGAAAATAGAAAAAGCGATTCGTGATTCTGATTTAGGTTTAAACCCTGCAACAAATGGTGATGTAATACGTGTGCCAATGCCGATGCTGACGGAAGAACGTCGTCGCGACTTAACAAAAATTGTGCGTAACGAGGCAGAAGGTGCAAAAGTGGCTATTCGTAATGTGCGACGTGATGCCAATGATGCGCTTAAAAAATTGTTAAAAGATAAAGAAATTTCTGAAGATGACGAGCGCCGTGCGCAAGATGAAGTGCAAAAATTAACTGATAAGGCGGTGTTGGAAGTTGATAAGTTGCTACAAGTCAAAGAAGCGGACTTAATGGCAGTTTAGCCTTGTGATTTATCAATCTTATAAGGCAAATTAATTGGGTTTATTCTCAAGTTCTACACAAAGCATTCCCTCTACAGGTGATATACCAAGTCATATCGCTGTGATTATGGACGGCAATGGGCGGTGGGCGAAGAAGCGCTTTTTACCACGTGTGGCAGGCCATAAACGGGGGGTGAGTGTTGTCCGTGATTTGGTTAAAATTTGTGCTCATTTGAACGTTAAGTACCTTACGCTTTTTGCGTTTAGTAGCGAGAATTGGCGACGACCTGAAGAAGAAGTCTCATTTTTAATGGGATTGTTCATGGAAGCGCTGAAACGAGAAGTTTCCAAACTCAATAAAAATAATATCAAACTAAAACTAATTGGCGACCGCAGTCGTTTTAATGAAGTGCTAGTGAAGCAAATTGAGGAATCAGAAGCGCTAACCGAAAACAATACTGGACTTGTGCTCACTATTGCAGCAAATTATGGCGGACGTTGGGATATTTTGCAGGCAACCAATAAGATGGTGGAGCAGCGGCTTAACCAGCAAGAAGCAAATAGAGAGCCCTTTACGGAAGAGGACTTGGCAATGCATTTGTCCATGCATTATGCACCTGAACCAGATTTATTTATTCGCACGGGTGGCGAAAAACGCATCAGTAATTTTTTACTTTGGCAGCTCGCTTATACAGAATTTTATTTCACAGATACCCTCTGGCCAGATTTTGATGCAGATGCTTTTCAAGCTGCAATCACTTCTTTTCAATCGCGTGAGCGACGCTTTGGTCGGACGAGTGAGCAGTTGTCGCCACAGCTAATTTCTGAAGACCAGCTTAATAGTTCACAATCCAATAATGCTTAAGACAAGAATCATCACAGCGATTGTTTTAATCGCATGTTTTTTACCAGCCCTTTTTAAGCTCCCGATCACGCCTTGGGCGGTGCTCATGCTGGCGGTTTCGCTAGTTGCCTTATATGAATGGGCGAGTATGATTAAACTCAGTAACATACAAACTAAAGTTTATCTTGGGGTGACGATGTTAGTGGGCCTTGCAATCGTACCAATGATTGAACAAGCAGGGTTTCATTTTTTCTTTTATCAATCTTTAATTGTATTTTTAATAGCGGCGGTTTTTTGGTTAATTGTTGTGCCATTCTGGCTAGCAAAAAAATGGGTTTTCCAACAAAAAATATTAATGGCTACCATTGGTTTAGTTCTGATGTTGCCACTTTGGCTGGCACTCATTTGCAGTAAAGGGGCCGATCCATGGTTATTGTTGTGCTTATTAGGGACAATTTGGATAGCAGATAGTGCAGCGTATTTTGCAGGTAAAAACTTTGGTAAACATAAGCTTGCGCCGACTATCAGCCCTGGCAAGACTTGGGAGGGCGTTTTAGGTGCTCTAATTGCAGTGACGTTGTTTGGGTTAATACTATATATGGGTTTTCAGGTGGATACGCTTGCCATGTTCCCAGCTTTATGGGTGATTACTGGCCTAGGTGTGATTGGGGATTTGTTTGAATCGATGATTAAACGCCAAGCAAATATTAAAGACAGTGGAGACTTATTACCGGGACATGGTGGTATTTTGGATCGTATTGACGGTGTTATTCCGAGCTTGCCGATTGCGATTTTGATGATTTATCTTTACAACTACGTGAAAGCTTAACTAAATTGCAAAGTACTAGGACAGGAAATCAAGCTTTACAAAGCGTGACTATTCTAGGTAGCACAGGCACAATTGGCCAACAAACCTTAGATGTCATTTCGCGCCATGCCAATCAATATCAAGTGTTTGCGCTTGCCGCAAACTCTAATGTTGAGGGGCTTTTAAAGCAGTGCTTAGCATTTAATCCAGAGTTTGCGGTATTGCTAGATGAGCGTGCTGCACAGTTGTTAAGCAATCAGCTTAAAGACAATAACTGTAACACCAAAGTGCTCACGGGCATGGTGGGATTGGAGCACGTGTCACAACATGAAAGTGTTGATGTTGTGATGGCGGCTATTGTAGGTGCTGCGGGTCTTAAACCTGCGATGGCTGCGGCGCGTGCAGGCAAGCGTATTTTGCTTGCAAATAAAGAAACCCTAGTGATGGCGGGTAGTTTGTTTATGCAAGCAGTGAAAGAGGGTGGTGCGACCTTATTACCAATTGATAGTGAACATAACGCCATTTTTCAAGTCATGCCACCTCGACATCTTAATGAGTTAAAAGATGGCGGGGTGCGCAAAATCATTCTAACTGCATCGGGTGGACCTTTTAGAAAATATACACAGCATGCTTTAGAAAGCGTCACGCCAGAGTTGGCACTTAAACATCCTAACTGGGTGATGGGTGCAAAAATCACCATAGATTCAGCCACCTTAATGAATAAGGGTCTAGAAGTGATTGAGGCGCATTGGTTGTTTAATGCGAAACCAAGCCAAATAGAGGTGGTAGTACATCCACAAAGTATTATCCATTCAATGGTAGAGTACATCGATGGTAGCGTGTTAGCACAGCTTGGTAACCCCGATATGCGCACACCAATTGCATATGCGCTTGGTTATCCTGATCGTATTGAATCAGGTGTTACCTCACTTAACTTATTAGAAATTGCTAAATTAGAGTTTGAGTCACCAGATACACAGCGCTTTCCTTGCTTGCAGTTAGCATATGATGCCTTGCAACTGGGTGGAACCGCACCGACAATTCTGAATGCAGTAAACGAAATTGCTGTGCCAGCGTTTCTAAATAAACAAATTCAATTTTTGGATATTCCTGCACTCATTGCAAAAGCGCTGGAGATATTGCCTATTAATACGGTGAGCTCACTTGAACAATTAATTGAGACGGATGCTGAAGCTAGGCGATATGCCCAGCAATACCTAGGGAATATTAGTGCTAAACAGGTGTTAACTGCATGATCACACTCATTGCATTTATTGTGACGATAGGCATATTAGTGACGATTCACGAATATGGACATTTTCAAGTTGCGCGTTGGTGCGGTGTTAAGGTGTTGCGTTTTTCAATTGGTTTTGGCAAACCAATCTGGCAAAAAAAACTAGGTACAGATCAAACAGAATTTGTGCTGGCGGCAATTCCTTTAGGTGGATTTGTTAAGATGCTCGATGAAAATGAGCTGAAAGCAGAATTGTCAGCCGAATCAGCACAAGAGACGCATTCAGCAAAAATCGACTATTCTGAAGCTGACTTAAAGCGTGCTTTTAACCGACAAAGTGTTTGGAAACGCATTGCAATTGTGCTTGCTGGGCCATTAGCGAATTTGTTATTGGCAATCTTTTTATATTGGTTACTTTTCATCACGGGCGTCACCGCGACAAAACCTATCATTGGAGAAGTTCTACAGAATAGTCTTGCAGCAGAAGCAAGTTTAATATCAGGTGAAATGATACAAAAGATTGATGATAAAGAAGTTAAATCATGGCAAGAAGCACGTTGGCAGTTGTTAGAAAAATCGCTCGAGACTAAGAGCGTTAAAATTGAAACACTCAATAAACATAATGAACTTTTGCAACATACACTTAGTTTTGAAGGCATTGATGCTGATGCTGAAGTAGATATATTAAAGAAAATTGGCATAAAAGAGTTTAGACCAAAAATACCTGCCGTAATTGGTGAAATATTAGCGGATAGCGCAGCTCAGCGCGCTGGTTTAATGACGGATGATAAGATTTTAAGTATTGATAAAGTCGCAGTCGAAGATTGGGAGCAGGTTGTCAATCTAATTAAAAATAGCCCTAATAAAGTTATCAAGCTCAAGATTGAACGCCAAGGCGAAATCTTGCAAATGGAAGCGACGCCAGAGGCTGTCACAGAAAATCAACAAATCATTGGTAGAATGGGCGCAGCAGTTAAAATCAACAAAGAAGCTTTGAGTGCATATTTGATTGAACTTAACTATTCACCCCTAGAAAGTCTGGAAAAAGCCATATTCAAGACTTGGGATACCTCATTATTTAGCCTTAAAATGCTAGGCAAAATGGTAATGGGAGAGGTTTCTTTATCAAGCATTAGTGGTCCGGTTACTATTGCGACATATGCTGGCGAAAGTGCAAATTTAGGATTAAAAACATTTTTGGGCTTTTTAGCTTTGGTGAGTATCAGCATAGGCGTACTTAACCTTTTGCCGATACCAGTTTTAGATGGGGGCCATTTGATGTATTATATGGTTGAGATTATCAAAGGCTCTCCAGTTTCTGAGCAAGTATTAATAATAGGCCAAAAAATTGGATTTATAGTACTGGGCCTAATGATGAGCATAGCGATATTTAATGACCTCAACAGACTAATAATTACAATTACTACGAGTTAAAATTTGTTTAAGATTCGATACATTCCAGCGTTAATTGCTGCGCTTTTAAGTCAACACGCATTTGCTTTAGAACCGTTTGTGATCAAAGATATACGTGTCGAGGGTCTGCAGCGCACCGAGGCAGGTACAGTATTTACCTATTTGCCAGTGCAAGCTGGTGATGTCATGTCAGACGAGAAAGCCACGCAAGCCATCAAATCCCTTTATAACACGGGATTTTTCAAAGACATTCGCATAGAGGCGGATGGTGACATTTTAGTCGTCACTGTGCAAGAACGGGCTGCGATTGCAAAGATTGATTTTAGTGGAAATAAGTCATTTCCTTCAGACAAAATGATGGAGAATTTGAAGCAAATTGGTATTTCTGAAGGCTTAATTTTTGATAAATCACAGTTAGATCGCGCAGAGCAAGAAATTAAACGTGCATATTTGGCACAAGGTAAGTATGGGGCGACTGTCAAAACTGTAGTTTCCCCGCTAGAACGAAATCGAGTGGCTGTGAGTTTTGAAATTGAGGAAGGCATAGCTGCTAAGATTCGAGACATTAATATTGTAGGGAATAACGCATTTACCACAGAAGATTTACGCGCTGAATTTTTGCTTACCACACCCAACTGGATGAGTTGGTGGAACAAAGACGATCAATACTCTAAGCAAAAATTAACTGCAGATTTAGAAACACTCAAGTCATTTTACATGAATCAGGGCTATTTAGAGTTTGCAATTGATTCGACACAAGTCTCAATTTCTCCTGACAAGCGAGATATTTATATCACTGTCAATGTAACTGAAGGTGAGAAATACACCATTAATGATGTTAAGTTGGCAGGTGAATTGCAAGTACCAGAAGCTGAGCTTACGTCGCTCATTAAATTTGCTAAAGGCGATGTGTTTAATCGCCAACTGGTCACAGAATCGAGCAAAGCAATTAGTGATAGATTAGGTAATGATGGTTATGCGTTTGCCAATGTGAATGCGATTCCAGAGATTAATAAAGAAAATCACACTGCAGCGTTTACGTTTTTTATTGACCCAGGCAAACGTGTCTATGTACGCCGTATTAATTTAACAGGGAATACGCGTACACGTGATGCAGTGCTCCGCCGTGAAATGCGTCAACTCGAGTCTGCTTGGTATGCGGGCGATAAAATCAATCGCTCAAAAGAGCGCTTAGAGCGCTTAGCCTTTTTCGATAAAGTCAATATTGAAACGCCTGCAGTTCCAGGCACATCAGACCAAGTGGATATGAATGTAGACGTCACTGAGAGATCAACAGGCAGCGTACAATTCGGCGCAGGTTTATCGAGTAATGAGGGTGTGGTACTAGGATTCACCATTAACCAGCCTAATTTCTTGGGTACAGGTAATCGTGTGAACACGCAGATTAATACAAGTAGATTAAATACCGTTTACTCATTATCCTTTACTGACCCCTATTTTAC
>CAYXHH010000024.1:0-18386 GCA_964464725.1 uncultured Methylotenera sp.
TTTCTTTTTTTTGCGCTTCTACAAACCGAATATTGTCTAGGGAAATTTGATGCGGATGTTCAACAGATTGCATGTAACCACGACCATTATCCATCTGCCAGCGCCACGCAGTGGCTTTCCAATTTATAGAAGGTGTCTGCGCGGGCAACAAGGCTTCAAATCTGCTTATCAGATTCTCAGCGCGTGAAATTAGTTTGTCTAATGATTGCGTCAATTAGCTTCTATAGTCTGCATTAATTTTGACGTAGTCGTAGCTAAAATCGCAAGTCCAAACAGTGCATTCTGCTTTACCTCGATTAAGCACCACGCGTACTAAAATATCCGACTCTTTCATAATCGCTGCGCCCTGCTCTTCTTTGTAGCTGGCCGCTCTGCCACCTTTCTCGGCGACTAAGACGTCGCCCAAATAGAGTTCCATATTGTTGACATCCAAGTCATCAATACCCGCATAGCCGATGGCCGCCAAAATACGGCCTAAGTTGGGGTCACTAGCGAAGAAAGCAGTTTTAATCAACGGGGAATGCGCAATCGCATAGGCGACTTTACGACATTCTGTCTCACTATTTCCGCCTTCCACTTTTACTGTCATAAATTTTGTCGCACCTTCACCATCACGCACTATCGCTTGCGCCAGTTCAATCGCCACATCAGTGAAGGCATCACGCAATACCACAAAATCGGCACTCGACTCCGTGATTTCTGCATTGCCTGCAAGATTGGTTGCCATCAAAATCAAGCTATCATTGGTAGAAGTATCACCATCCACCGTAATGCAGTTAAATGATTTATTCACCGCGTATTGAATGATGCTCTCAAGCGCAGACTGACTCACCGCCGCATCAGTAGCGATGTAGCCCAGCATGGTCGCCATGTTGGGGTGTATCATGCCACTGCCTTTACTGATGCCCGTAATCGTGACGTCTTTACCAGATAACTTGATTTTCCTAGAAGTCCCCTTAGCCACAATATCCGTGGTCATAATCGCTTCAGCAGCGTTGAGCCAATTGTCTTCTTTTAGATTTGCGATTGCGGCGGGCAAGCCTGCAATCACTTTGTCGACAGGCAAAGGCTCTAAAATCACACCAGTAGAAAACGGCAAAATTTGATTTGCCTGCAGGCCAAGTAAATCTGCTAAAGCTTGACAGCTTTGTTGTGCACGAAGCAGTCCATCATCCCCTGTGCCCGCATTGGCGCAACCTGTGTTGACTAACAATGCTCGTATAGCCGTCTTTTGATTTAGAAAATCTTTACATAAAGTCACCGGCGCAGCGCAAAAACGATTTAACGTAAACACACCAGCGACACGACTATGTTCTGCCAAGGTGATGACCAAGACATCTTTACGGTTGGGCTTGCGCACATAAGCTTCTGCATAGCCTAAAGTTACACCTTTTACTGGCAATAGAGATTTTGAATGTGGTGCGGATAATTTGACTGGCATTGCTTACTTTCAATATTGGTTTGTGCTATTTTAGCGCAACTTTTAATATTTATAGATTACAATTTCAGATTAAGCTTTGCATTAAATAAAGAAGA
This sequence comes from uncultured Methylotenera sp., assembly GCA_964464725.1. GTDB lineage: Bacteria > Pseudomonadota > Gammaproteobacteria > Burkholderiales > Methylophilaceae > Methylotenera_A. The sequence goes on from CAYXHH010000024.1 coordinate 1,537, forward strand.
AAAACACAGATGGACGAAAAGCAAAAGTATATTCATATAGAGAAAATCAAGCTGCTGTATCAACATAGCTTAACCCCCATTTTGTTAAGCGCTGTTGCGAGCTTGTTTTTGGTTGCAGCCTTATGGTCTAGCGCAAATCAAACTCATCTTCTCATTTGGCTTGCGATTACCATCTCCTTTGCCTGCTTTCGCACGGCCTTACTTTTTAAGTTTCGTCGCGCCAAACCAGAAGGTGACGCCATCTTGAATTGGGAAGCACCCTATTCCATTAGTTTACTCATCGTCTTTTTGTGTTGGAGTATTGGCCTCATTTGGATTATGCCGACCAATAATTTAAGTGCAGTATTTATTCTCAATACCTTTTCAATTGGCTTGGCAGGTGCAGCAATTTCTTGGTATAGCCCTTTGCGCTACTTGCAAATGGCGTCTATCTCATTAGCATTGATTCCCATGATTATTATGTTGTTTACGCTAGGCCATCAAGAAACTTTTTGGGTAGGTGTTGCGGCTTGCTGTATGTATGTTTCTTGCATGATTACCAGTGTATTACTGCAAAAAACCTTTAACGGTAATTTAGAGCTCACTTATGATTTAGCACAAGCCAAATTAGAAGCCGAAAATATGGCGGGTACAGACGCCTTAACTGGATTAAATAATCGCAGAGCATTTTTTGATAAAGCTGAATCCCTATTTGCCTACTGCAAACGCAACCACCAACCAATTAGCGCGCTAATGTTAGATGTCGACCACTTCAAAAAAATTAACGATAGCTATGGTCACTCGGCTGGTGACATTGCATTACGCAATTTAGCGCGTCTACTTAACGAGAATTTGCGCCAATCTGATTTGTCCTGCCGTTTTGGTGGTGAAGAGTTTGCAGTTCTATTGCCCAACACAACTAGCAAAGAAGCGGTTGAAATGGCCAATATGCTCAGAAAAATGATGATGACCACTATCATCGCACTCGCGGATGAAAATGCATTGTCACTCACTGCCAGCTTTGGTATTTCTGAGACAGGTGAAACGGTAGAAGACCTGCTGAATCATGCTGACAAGGCCATGTATGCTGCCAAAAATAATGGCCGTAACCATGTCATTAACTATAGCCAAATTATGCCGCAATTTGCCTAAATTTTAGGCTTCTAAATCCTCGAGCAAAAATTAATGCTCTGAAAGCCTTATAGGGATTGGCTTGCAGAGCATGCAGTTTGATATTAATTTAAATAAGCAAATTTTTAGATTGAATTAAGCTCTGCGCCAGGTGGTTCCTTGTGGCGTATCTTCCAAAATAATCCCCGCATCTGCAAGCTCTTTACGAATCCGATCTGCCTCAGCAAAGTTTTTTGCTTTTTTGGCTTCAATGCGCGCCAAAATCATCGCATCAACGTCTAGCACTTCAGATGTTTCACCTTGCATAAACTCATCTGCGTCACGCTGTAATAAGCCCATCACTGCGCCTAAGTTTTTGAGCAAACTGATAGCCTCATCTGTTTTAATCTTAGCCAAATCAAACAATACCGCCATCGCTTCTGAGGTATTAAAGTCATCATCCATCGCCTCTTTAAAGCGTTTAGCTTGCGGGTGATTCCAGTCAACAGTGTTAGTGCTCACTTCGCGTCCACGCAAAGCTGTGTATAGCCGCGTTAAAGAAGCCTTAGCATCATCTAAATGCTGGTCGCTGTAATTAAGTGGGCTGCGATAGTGGGCACGCAGAATAAAAAAGCGCACCACTTCCGCATCATATTTCTCGAGCACTGTCCGTATCGTAAAGAAATTGCCCAAAGACTTTGACATTTTTTCATCGTCCACACGCACAAAACCATTGTGCATCCAATAGTTTGCCATTTGGCAGTTGTGGGTGGCTTCAGATTGCGCGATTTCATTCTCGTGATGTGGGAATTGCAAATCTTGCCCACCGCCGTGAATATCAAAATGCTTACCCAACAAGCTAGAGCTCATTGCAGAACATTCAATATGCCAGCCTGGCCGCCCTTTACCCCAAGGCGAGTCCCAATTTGGCTCATTAGGTTTAACCGATTTCCAAAGTACAAAATCCAAAGGATCTTGTTTAAATGTATCCACTTCCACGCGCTCACCCGCACGTAAGTCATCCAAACTCTTGCCAGACAACTTGCCGTAATCTGCAAAGCTACGCACGCTATAAAACACATCACCATTGGCGGCGTGGTAAGCATGGCCTTGCTCAATTAACTTACTAATCATATCCAACATACTTTGGATATATTGCGTTGCACGCGGCTCGATGTCTGGACGTATGATGCCCAATTTTGCAGAGTCTTCATCCATCGCATCAATAAAACGCTGCGTGAGCACATCAATGGTTTCATTATTCTCGTTAGCGCGTTTAATAATTTTGTCATCAATATCGGTGATATTACGCACGTAAGTGACTTCATAATTTGAAGCGCGCAACCAACGCGCAACCATATCAAAAATCACCATCACCCGCGCATGGCCTAAATGACAAAAATCATAGACTGTCATACCGCACACATACATGCGTACTTTGCCTGCTTCAATGGGTGTGAATGTTTGCTTATCGCGACTTAGAGAGTTGTAAATTTTTAACATTTGCGCATTATAACGAGCTTAATGTGAACAAAACAGATAAAAACAGAAATTAAGTGCCTATTTACCTATCGGACTATTGGATATTCAGTAGGCAATTGATAGAATTAAGCTTTTACTAATATTAACGAGTATAAGACAATGATTATGCGTAATGTTTTGCTATTTAAGTTTATCGCTCCAATAGTTTTAGCTTTATCTTTTAGCCTCATTGCCACCGCAGATGAGCTTAAAGATATCTCTCAAATGGCAGAAAGTGGTCAACAAGCGGCTGCGCTTGAACGTATCAATAAATATCTCGCAGCAAATCCAAAAGATGCGCAAGCGATGTTTATGAAAGGCATTATTCTTGCCGAAAGTGGCAAACGCGATGAAGCAATTAAAAGCTTTACTGAACTTACAGAAAAATACCCAAATTTACCAGAGCCCTACAACAATCTAGCAGTTTTACACGCAGAAGCAGGTCAATACGACAAAGCTAAAAAGGCATTAGAAACTGCAATTAAAACTCACCCAAGCTATGCAACAGCTCACGAAAATTTAGGTGACATTTATGCTCGGATGGCATCAGAAGCTTATGACAAAGCGCTTCAACTTGATGGCGGCAATACTCGCGCGCAAAGCAAACTGGCAATGATTCGAGATTTATTTAGCACTGGTGGTAAAAGTACTGCGGTGGCTAGCAAACCTGCTGAACCAAATAAAATAACTGATGCAAAAACTGCTGATACATCAAAACCAAGTAAATCTGGCACTATGCCTATTCGCCCAGCGGACAAAAAAGTGGAACCACCAAAACCTGCTGAACCAGCAATCAATGAAGAGCAGGCAATTAGCGATGCTGTGAGCAACTGGGCGCAAGCTTGGTCGAGTAAAGATTTAGATAAATACTTTGCCAGCTACTCGGATAGCTTTGTTCCTGCTAAAGGTCAAAGCCGTAAAGATTGGGATAAAACCCGCCGCGAGCGTATTAGCAGGCCTTCAAGCATCAATGTAGACATTGCTAATCCAACCATTACGATGGATGGTACAGAAAATGCCAAGGTAAGCTTTAAACAAACTTACAAAGCCGATGGTAAACCAATTCGTACTGATAAAACGTTATTACTTAAGAAAACCAACGGTAGCTGGCTAATTGAGCAAGAAATTGCATCTAATTAATTTTTTATTAAGTGATCATTTCTTGAACTTTAGTTTCGTGAATTGTTCTTGAATATAGAAACGCGTTTAATGCAAAATGTATTGAAATACCTACTAGTGCTTGGTTGCACTGTGTTGCCATGGAATGCCACTGCCGTTAATCACGGCAGCTTGACAGACCAGTTGCTCGGGCAAAAACTTGGGCGCAATCTGGTAGAGAGCTTATTAGTCAAAAGCCTGCTTGAAATTACTGAGGGTAAGACGAAAGAGGCTTTTGATACGGTTAACGAGCTCATCAAAGCAGCACCTAATTTTAAACTTGCGTATCTTATTCGTGGCGACTTGCTCAGCGCGCAAGGTAGGCCTCTCACAAATTTTGGCGATCCACAAGTGTTAAGTGCGCTTAATAAAAAAGATGAAGAAATCAATGGCTTAAGAGATGAGGCCAAAACTCGCATTGAGTATTATTTGTCAGAAAAAAATACAGCGCTCCAGCCCAATCTGCTTATCAAAATGAGTGATGAGCAAGATCACTTAATCGTTGTTGACACCAAGAAATCGCGCTTGTTTGTATACAAAAAAACCAAGGATGGTTTAGATTACTTAGCTGACTATTACGTCACCATTGGCAAAAATGGTGTTGGTAAGCAAGTTCAAGGTGACAAACGTACGCCACTTGGCGTTTATTTTGCTGGCCAAAAACTGACTCAACCGCTCGCTGACATGTATGGCGAGGGTGCTTACCCGCTCAATTACCCAAATGAGCTAGATCAACACCAAAATAAAAACGGTTCTGGTATTTGGCTACATGGCACACCTACCGACACCTATAGCAGGCCACCGCGGGCAAGCGACGGCTGTGTGGTACTGAGCAATCCTGATCTAAGAGCCTTGGCGCCAATTTTACAAACTGGAAAAACGCCCGTCATCATTGCTGACAATATTGATTGGCTGGATAGCACTGAATCTACTAGTGAAATTGAAGCACAAGAATTGGAAAAGCAATCACTTGAGAAGGCAATAGAAAATTGGCGTAAAGACTGGGTTTCTCAAGAAACCGATGACTACTTAAGCCACTATTCTACGAAGTTTTTTTATAGTGATGGTGGTTTACAAAAGTGGGCAGATTACAAGCGCGGCATTCAGGCAGCAAAACCAAAAGTGTCGATACAAATTGAAGACATCAGCATGTTTGCTTATCCTGGCTTTGCACAACCAATTGTTTTAGTTAATTTTGTACAAGATTTTAGAAGTCCTACTTTAAAAAATAAAATGCTTAAACGCCAATACTGGGTGAATGAAAATGGCCAGTGGAAAATTATTTATGAGGGTGCTGCGTAGTGAATAAATTGATTAGATTTAAATTGTTTTTGTTTGTTATTTTATATGCCTTACATGTCAACATCCATGCGGCTCCTAGTGTAGTGTTTGAAACGACTCAAGGTAACTTTGTTGTGGAGTTATACCCTGATAAAGCGCCAAAAACGGTTGCCAATTTTTTACAATATGTAAAAGACGGTTTTTACGAAAATACGATATTCCACCGTGTTATGAATAACTTTATGATACAGGGTGGTGGTTTTGAACGTGATTTAACTGAGAAAAGTACACGAGAGCCTATCGTAAACGAATCCAATAATGGTTTATTAAATGAGCCTGGCACCATTGCAATGGCGCGCACTATGGATCCAAACTCTGCTACAGCACAATTTTTCGTTAATTTAGTCGACAACCAGTTTTTAAACTACACAGGTCCAGACCCTGAACAAATTGGCTATTGTGTATTTGGCAAAGTAACAAGTGGCTTTGATGTAGTACAAAAAATCGGCTTAGTACCTACAAATTTTGTTGGTAGATTTGAAAATGTACCTACCAAACCCATTACAATCAAAAGCGTGAAATTGCTTACTGAAGTCGTTAAAGATACGCCCAAGCAAGCGCCAAAAGAATCATCTAAAGAAGTTACAAAAGAAACACCAAAAGAGTTGAGCAAGTAACAACCCAACCAACACCAATTTTTAGCATTAAATCGCTATTAACTATTTCATATATTTTATAAGGACACTTCTGTGGTTAAACTGACTACCAATTTTGGCGATATCACGCTAGAACTTAACGCTGAAAAGGCACCAATTACCGTTGCTAACTTTCTACAATATGTAGAAAGCAACTTTTACGACAATGTCATTTTTCATCGTGTGATTGATGGCTTTATGATTCAAGGTGGTGGATTTGATGTCAATATGAAGCAAAAGCCAACACAAGCTGAAATTAAAAATGAAGCGGATAATGGCTTAGCTAATGATAAATATACCATCGCAATGGCTCGTACTTCCATCCCAGATTCTGCAAGTAGCCAATTTTTTATCAATGGTGCTGATAATGATTTTCTCAATTTTACTGCGCCTACCAGCAGCGGCTGGGGTTACTGTGTGTTTGGTAAAGTTGTAGAAGGCATGGAAGTTGTTGATAAAATCATTAAAGTAAAAACAACAAGCAAAGCTGGACATCGAGATGTTCCTGTAGATCCAGTTATCATAGAAAAAGCTAGCATCGTTTAAAATCGACTCCATTTTCACATGGATCATTGCCTTTTCATTTCAGACTTGCATCTATGTGAATCCCGTCCGCACATTACGAAATCTTTTATTGATTTTCTAAACAAGAATGCGAAAAACGCCCAAGCACTGTATATTTTGGGCGATTTTTTTGAATATTGGGCGGGCGATGATGCTATCGCAATTGGTACGCATCAGTCTGTTATCCAATCTTTAAAAGAGCTATCGAAGTTCACTAAAATATTTTTAATGCATGGTAATCGCGATTTTTTGATTGGTAAGCAGTTTGAGCAAGCAACAGGTGTGAGTCTCTTAACAGACCCTACTTTATTCAATATTTTTGGATACTCTGTACTGTTAAGTCATGGCGATGCACTTTGTACGGATGATGTTGACTATCAAAAATTTAGAAACGAAGTTCGTAGCGCTCATTGGCAAAATCAGTTCCTAAACCAACCGCTAGCAAATCGCATCGCCTATATCGAACAAATACGTGCCAAAAGTGAGCAAGAAAAGTCCACAAAATCGATGCAGATTATGGATGTTAACCTCACAGCAGTGCATCAAATACTGCGCCAATTTAATAAGCCAAAATTATTTATTCATGGCCACACGCATCGACCCATGATGCATCAACATGAAATAGATGGGGCAGTCTGTGAGCGATGGGTATTAGGTGATTGGTACGAACAAGGCAGTTATTTACTGCTAGATAAAAACGGATGCCATACTCACGCACTTTAAAGCATATTAATCACACCAAAATCAATATATCCAGGTATCTTAGCTTCAATGACTTCGTCTATTTGTTCTGGTTCTAAGAACTTCTCAGCGTAACGCAAGTACACTTTTTCACGAATAAACAGATTAAATACATCTGGATCAATGTGATTATCCAACACCATCCGCCCAAGAATATTGAGGCTTTCAGAAAGCGTTTTTGCTTTTTTATAAGGTCTATCTTTTGCTGTGAGCGCTTCAAATATATCCGCAACACCCATTATTCTGGCAGGAATCGACATTTGATCGCGCGTGAGCCCCTTAGGATAACCTTTACCATCCATGCGTTCATGATGACCACCCGCATACTCAGGTACACGACTTAAGTCTTTTGGATATGGAAGTGATTCAAGCATACTAATGGTAACGTTAATATGATTATTAATAATCGCACGCTCCTCTTTAGTTAGTGTCCCGCGCACAATCGTCAAGTTATAGACTTCATCATCAGACAAAAATTTAGCTGGCTTACCATGTTCATCGGTAAATTCGTACTTGGCAATTTTTTTAACTCTTTGCTGATCAGCAGGGCTCATAGATTCGCTACCAATATTGATATGTCGTATAAAATCTCTATCAGCATCTAATTCCTGATTAATTAAGTTTAGGTCTTCCTGAATTGCCTGTTTATTTGAACGGTCATTTAACTTAGATGATTCCAACAGCATATTAAAATAGGCTAATTTACGTTGCGCTTTTAACAACTCAAAACGCTGATCAATCAGATGAATACGATCAAAAATGGTTTGTAACTTAGTGGCTTTGTCCATGACCGATTCGGGAGTAATCACTTTCCCACAATCATGCAACCATGCCGCAATCTTAAGTTCGTAGAATTCTTTTTCAGTTAAATTAAAATCTTTAAAGGGCCCTTTGTTTGCTTTAATTGCTGCTTGCGCTAACATCAAGGTGAGCTCAGGTACACGCTGACAGTGCCCACCGGTATAAGGTGATTTTTCATCAATTGCATCTGCAATAATCTTAATGAACGATTCAAATAAATTTTTGAGGCCTTCAATTAAATTATGATTGGTTAATGCAACCGCAGCTTGCGATGCTAATGATTCGACTAAGCGCTGATGCGCCTCAGTGAATGCGACAATTTCTTTAGATTTTGGGTCTATTGAATTAATAAGTTGCAAAACACCAATAATTTCATTTTCATGATTTTTCATGGGAACTGTTAAAAATGATTTTGAACGGTAACCTGTTTTTTCATCAAATTTCTTTGTACCTGAAAAATCGAAACCCTCAGCAAGATACGCATCGGCTATATTGACGGTCATTGCATTGACTACACTATAAGCCGCCACCATATTGACATTTGGTTGATTATCTTCCAAATAAAGCGGTAGTGGAGAAAATGGGATAGGCATGCCAGTTGTCCCACCCATTGCGATAGCTAAGCTTTGTGTGCGCATAATCTCGAACTTAAGCTTATTGTCTTCGGTAACGGTATAGAGGGTGCCCCCATCCGCATTGGTGAGTTCTTTTGCACCTAAGAGAATTGTTTCTAGTAAGCGGCTATTATCGTGTTCAGATGAGAGTGCAACGCCAATCGCATTAAGGCGCTCCAGCTGATTTAGCATTTCTTTTTGTTGCATTTGCCTACCTGACTTAACTATTTTATTGCTGAAAATCAACTAAAGAAAAATTTCATTTTGATGCCAGATACCTCAATCAAATCTTGATCATTCAGCGCTTGTGCCTGCGCGCCGATTGCTTGTCCGTTTAAAATAGGTCGATTTGTTCCAGAAACATGAGAAAGAAAATATCCATGTGGGCGCTTAGTCACTACTGCAACCTGATCTGTTGAGCCACCTAAAGTGGTCATCGCCTTATTCAAGGTTAATTTGTTACCAACATCTTGCCCAGACAATACTTCCAAACATCCATATTTTTGAGCCCCTGTGTTTGTTGTCTCTGGTAGTTTAGCTTCTGAAGTTTCAGACTTGCCCTCTTTCAAGACTTCAGCAATTCTGTTCATCTGCGCCTGCTTATCCGTTTCATTTTGCTTAGCTGAGTCAGCAACAGTATCTACTTTTTGAGTTTTTACTGGTGTTTCAGCTGCAACAGGTAGCTTGGTTGGACGCACCACCACTGTATTTTCAAAGCCATGACTAGGCGGCACTTTTTGTTGTGCTCTGTTTTCATAAGTCAGCTCATACTTACCAAACTTAATGACATCACCATGCACTAGCACATGTTTTTTGATTGGCTTGTCATTGACTAAGGTACCATTTGTACTGTTTAGATCCTCTAAAAATGAATCATTCCCAATCGTCACAATCACAGCATGCTCGCCGCTTACAGCTAAATTATCAATATGAATATCATTGGTAGGGCGTCGACCAATCGTCATGCGTTCCTGACTTAACGCAAATTCACCCAAGGAATTTCCTTCTAGAGAAAAATGTAGCTTTGCCATAATCGCCCTTATTTAATATCTTAGTTTATTACTTCTTAACACCTAAAACTAGGATTTAATGCCTCTCTCTTTACGCTTCTACATCAGCGAAAAAGCTTCTTAATCCAACGCTTTTCACTGGGAAAAGATTTTTCTACCACTGCAATAATGACGGAAATATTATCACTACCACCCTCATCGTTCGCCGCCTGAATCATTTTTTTTGCAGTCAGTGTAATGTTATCACTAGCATTTGACAAAATTTTGGCTATTTCATCATCTTCTACTAAATCCGATAATCCATCAGAACACATCAAATAGATATCACCCACTTCAACATCAAATTGCTTAAGTTCAAGTTCCACGTATGGATCTATTCCTAATGCACGTGTGACTAAGTTTTTATGACTTGCGTTTTTTGCCTGTGCTGGAGTGATTAAACCTTCGTTAATTTGCTCTTGCACCAGCGAATGGTCTTCGGTTAATTGCGTCAGAACTTCATCTCTCATACGATACAGACGAGAATCACCAATGTGACCAACAATCAGTTTATTGTCAGCAAACAAGCCTGCGACCAATGTTGTGCCCATACCTGCACATTGTGGCTGACTTTTTGAAATATTATAAATTGCAGCGTTGGTTTTATTTACGGCTTCTAGAAGTAACTTTGATTCTGGCATCAAGCTAGAGGCTTCTTTTTTGTTGTTATCTGCAGTATGCAGTGCCTCGGTAATCTCGGCAGCAATCATCAGCACTGCAATCTCACTTGCCACTTCGCCAGCCTTGTATCCCCCCATGCCATCAGCAAGCAATAATAGGCCTATGGTCAAATCACTTGCAACAGCATCCTCATTGTGGTCTCTATGCATACCCACATCGGTTAAACGTGCTACTTTAATGGCATTACTTACATCCAAATTGTCAATTCCAAATAGGCGAAGTTAGAATTTTTTTACTGCGCTTTATTTTCTAAACTCTTGTGGTCTTACGCTAGCTGCAACCTTATCCAAAACGCCATTAATATACTTATGACCATCTACACCACCATAAAGCTTAGCCAACTCCACACCTTCATTTATCGCTACGCGATAAGGAATACTCATATCAAACATGAGTTCAAAAGAAGAAATGCGCAAGATTGCATGTTCTACTGGACTTAATTCCTCAAGTTGTCTATCTATAAATGTCCCAATCAAACCGTCTAATTCACTAATTTTGTCTGAAACACCTTGAAGCAAATTTTTGAAATAGGCTTCGTCTGCTTTAGCGTAATCAGGGTCATCTTGTGCGTCTAATAATATTTGCTTTATTTCACCAGTATTGAGCATGCCTCGATAGACCGCCTTTAATACAAGCTCGCGAGATTTACGACGATTTTGGCTTAACTTTGGCTTTTTCACTACTTTGCCATCTGTGCCTTTTGGCTGCTCATGTGTGAGGGTATTCATAATGCACGTACCAAATTCGCCATTTCAACAGCAACCTGAGCGGCTTCTGTGCCTTTTACCGTCATGCGGGCAAGCGCTTGATCATCATCTTCTGTGGTTAAGATCGCATTGGCTACTGGTACCCCAGTATTCAATTGGACTTCTGAAATACCTCTGGCAGATTCATTTGCAACCACTTCAAAATGATAAGTTTCACCGCGAATAATAGCGCCAAGCGCAATTAAAGTATCGTATTTTTCACTCAATGCCATGTGTTGCAATATCAGAGGAACTTCAAGAGCACCCGGTACGGTAGCGATGCGAATGTCCTCTTTTTTAATACCCAGCCTTAACAGTTCAGCATAGCAGGCTGACAATAAGCCATCACATACTTCGGGATTAAAGCGCGATTGCACAATACCAACTTTTTTACCTGCGCCATCTAAATTTATATTAATTTTATTCAACGGATTCTCTTTAAATTCTTAAAGTACTAAAAGTTGCTATTTTACCTTATTCAAAGCCAGAATCAGACCAACTTCGATTTTAAAAATTTAACTCTCAAGGTCTAAGAAAATAAAGCCCAAGCTTTTTGTATTGTGCTCCATACGCCATATGTAATAGGAATCAGCACAGCAAGCCAAGCAAATTTAACTAACATGGTGTTTTGTCCAGCTTGCATATTTACGCTTGAGCCATTTTGTACAGATTTTTCATGCCCCACTTTTTGCACCTCTGCAAGCTCTGCATCAGTCATAAAATATTGATCAGCCACAGGTTTCACCAGCATGTTAGCAATAAACCCAATAACCATCAATCCAGCAAGCACTAGAAAAATGGGGGCATAAACTTCGTTAAATGCTACACCTTTCTCCAAACGGGTATCATGCATGTAATTCACCACAACAGGTCCTAAAATACCTGCAGTTGACCACGCAGTCAGTAATCGGCCATGAATAGCGCCTACAAATTGCGTTCCAAACATATCCGCCAGATAAGCTGGAATCGTTGCAAAGCCACCACCGTACATTGAGGCAATGACACAGAACGCAGCTACAAACAGTGCTAAAGATTTCAAGTCAGCAAAGTAGGTTGCTGCGCAGTACATTAAGGCGCCCAAAATAAAGAAAATAAAGTAAGTTCTTTTGCGCCCTAATTTATCAGAGGATGTCGCCCAAGCGAATCTACCAAAAATATTAAATAAAGAAATAATGCCTACAAAGCCTGCGCCCACGGCAGCAGCGGCTGCAGTTAATGCATCATCCTTTTTAATCTCAGCAAACCCAATGTCTGCTTGGCCAATTAATGCTCCACCAAAAGTTTCTTGCAACATTGGCGCGGCAGCGCCAATAATTCCGATGCCTGCAGAAACATTCATGCACAGCACCAACCACAACAACCAAAACTGTGGTGTTTTATGCGCATTTTTTAAATGGACATGTCGCGTTGCAATCATGGTATTTTTTGCATTCACTGGCGGCACCCAATTTTCAGGTTTCCAACCAACTGGCGGCACACGGTAACCAAACGCGCCACAGAGCATAAATACCAAATAAATGAGCGCTAAGACTACAAATGTTTGCCAAACACCCACTGAAGTTGGTGTCGCAAAATAAGTCATGAGCTTTGTCGCAAGTGGAGAGCCTATCATCGCGCCACCGCCAAAGCCCATAATCGCCATTCCTGTAGCCATGCCACGTCTATCTGGAAACCATTTAATTAACGTAGAAACTGGTGAAATATAACCCAAGCCTAAACCAATGCCGCCGATGACACCACTTCCTAACCACATCATCCATAGCTGATGTGCGTAAACGCCATAAGCAGAAATTAGCAAGCCGCCACACCAGCACATTGTGGAGACCAGACCTGCTTTACGTGGGCCTTCACGTTCTAACCATCCACCCCAAAGTGCTGCCGAACAACCTAACAATACAAAAAACAGGGTGTACATCCAGCCCAAATCAAATTGTGTCCAGTTACAATCTGTAGCGGTTAATGCACGCATGGTGCCAGATAGCTTTTCTGCAAATGTAGTTGCCCCTGCCGCACAGGCCGCTAAAGGCTTGCCTGACTCATCCATTAAGGCATTGCCAAGTGGTTTCCAAAACACACTAAAACCATAGGCCATGCCAATAGACAAATGAATGGCTAAGGCTGCTGGTGGAACTAACCATCGATTGAAATTTGGTTTTGCAGTGATATATTCTTTTGATAAAAAACTTGCCATCTCTACCCCTGTTTTTGTTTTATTTTTATTGAAAATTGATTATGCACCATGACAACCGTAGTTTGTTACAAAATGTAAAAAATGGCAAATATAGTAAGCAAAGTGTTCATCAAAAAATGTTTAATATTTGTCATGAATATGTCACACTAAAGTCACATAATGCATGCTTTGTAAATGTGTATCTAAAGTAAACATAAGAGAATACTGATGGCCGCCAATATATTAGTGATAGAAGACGAACCAGCAATACAAGAATTGCTTTCTTTAAATATCGTGCAAGCTGGTCACAACGCTTTACGTGCACTCAGTGTTGAGCATGCACAAGAGCTACTACGCAACACCTTGCCGGACTTGATTTTACTGGATTGGATGTTACCAGGCATGAGCGGCATTGAATATGCACGTCGTTTAAAAGCAGATAATTTAACAAAATCGATTCCTATTATTATGCTCACCGCACGTGGTGACGAGTTTGATAAAGTCCGTGGTTTAGAGGTGGGTGCTGACGATTACGTCACCAAGCCATTTAGTCCTCGCGAGCTGAATGCACGTATCAAAGCCGTTTTACGCCGTCGCGCGCCACAAATGACGGATGACCCCATTGAAATTCAAGGTCTAACGCTAGACCCTACCACCCATCGCGTGACTGGCAACAGCATCAATATTGATTTAGGTCCTACCGAGTTTAGATTACTACATTTTTTTATGGGTAATGCAGAACGGGTACATTCACGTAGTCAGTTGCTAGACAAAGTATGGGGTGACCGCGTATTTGTAGAAGATCGCACTGTTGATGTGCATATTCGACGTTTACGTAATGCGCTTGCAGCTTCTGGTCATCAAGACTTGATTCAAACAGTGCGTGGTGCTGGTTATAGATTATCTGCTAAAACCGAATAATGTAATTAACCAACAAGAGCATATCCCTCATATACAAGCCGTTTCCAAGCGTTGTAAAGCCGTTGGGATATTGCTTGTGAAAATCTCCCATTAAAGTAAGTTTTTATTCTCCAAAGCTCGCTATAATAAGATTAATTTATTTTGTCTAAGTATATATTCTGTGCCTGACATACGCTTAAAAGCCATCTTCTTTGTTTGTACGCTTGCTGCAGTGAGCTTGATTGTCTGGCTCATCAACACTGCAGTCATGGCATTGCTGGTGTTTTCAGTAGGCTTGCTGTTCTATATTGGCAGTCATATCTCTTGGCTACACCAATTACAAAAATGGTTTAAAAATCCTGATTTAAAAAATCTGCCAGAAGGCTCAGGCGTTTGGGAAGGTTTATTTTCGACGCTATTAAAGTACGAGCGCAATAATATTGAGCACCAAAATCAGTTAAACGCGGCGCTAGAGCGCTTTAACCTCACCGCAAACGCAATTCCAGATGGCTTAGTATTGCTAAACGCTTACAATGAAATCGAATGGTGTACGCCAAATGCTGAGGCGCAACTCGGTTTAGATTTAAAAACAGATAAGAATTTACCCATCGTCAACTTAGTGCGAGATCGCTTATTTATTGCGCATTTACACAGCGAAGATTACAGCGAGCCTTTTAAACTTAAATCTTGGCGCAACCCAGAAGTCGTATATGAAATCCAGCTCATCAGGCTCGGCACAAAACAGAAATTGCTCATTTGCCGCGATACCACACAACTGGAAAAAGTGGATGCCATGCGTCGGGACTTTATTGCCAATGTGTCACACGAGTTGCGCACACCGCTGACCGTAGTGGGTGGATTTCTAGAAACGCTGGCAGATACAGAAGGCGCTGTACCTGATAATTTGAAAAATTACTTCGACATGATGCAAGAGCAAACATTTCGTATGCGCCGCATTATAGAAGATTTACTCACACTTTCGACAATAGAAAGCAATATTGACGAACCTGACGATACAGAAATTGATATCTCTAAACTATTAAAACAAATTCAGAACGACGCCCTAGGTTTAAGCCAAAGTCTTTATAAAACCAAACATAAAATTGAGTTAGACATTGACCCTGAAATCAATATCCTAGGCGCGCAAAGTGAGTTACAAAGTGCGTTTACCAATTTAGTCAGCAATGCAGTGCGCTACACCCCAAAAGGAGGCAATATTCGCATCACTTGGAGCGCGCTGAACGAACAGGCTTTATTTTCGGTAATTGACAGTGGTATTGGTATCGAACAACACCATATTGATAGACTCACCGAGCGTTTTTATCGCGTTGACCGCGGTAGAAGCCGCGAAACAGGCGGCACTGGCTTGGGGCTCTCTATTGTTAAACATATCTTAATTCGCCACCAAGCAAGGCTAGAGATTACCAGCGAGGTTGGCGTTGGCAGTACATTTTGTATTGTATTTCCCAAGACAAGAGTGGTTAAAAAATCTTCTATTGTTGAAGCATGAGATTTGTCGTTTTACTTCTACTGAGTTGTTTAGTTGCATGCGCGAGCGCACCGCCAACTAACATTGGCAAACCCATGCCAGAACGCCCCGAAAGGAGCACGCTGGCGCAATTTGCTAAAAGTGATTTCGACCGCATGGCCGATGTGGAATTTGCCGAGAGCACCTTAGGTTTTAAAACCTTGATGCTGAAACTCTATCGTCGCAACCCAAAAGAACTCGCAAAAAGCACCACGGATACGCCAGAAAAAATGGCCGACTGGGTATTTAATGGCGACGAGCAACACCATTGGCAATTTAAAGAGTTAGACAATAAGCAAGATACCGAGGCGATATTCCTCGCGTTTAATAATGACTTTAAGGGCGACCGCGTGTTGGCTTTTATCGTCGGCTTACAAACCATGATGCTTAAAGCGCATGGCGGTAAAAAAGAATTTTATCTAACCGACAGCATCCACCCGCAAAGCTTATATAACGCGGCACGTAACGTAGAAATTGCCGCATGGAAAATCTCGACCAGCCGTAACGACAAAGGTGAATTGTTTTTACAAACTAACGAAATTAACAGCCATGAAAGAAACTTAAGTTTCGAGCGAGAATTTGGGAAGATTATTGGTCGCGCAGATTTGTTTGCGTTTATGCTGGCAGAAAAGTCGCAACGCCTAATTTCTAGAATGACTCAGAACATTGCTACTGCGGCATTTCTGCCGTTTTAATGCTTTATTACTATTGTTAGCCTCACTAAAAAGCTAAGATTTAACCGCTGCTACCTCAACATGCTTCTTAACAACTAAAGTATCTTTGTCGTTTTTAAAGCTAAAGTCTTGGTTAAATAAAAATGCTGCTAGGTAGACCAAAAACAAAAATGGAAAACCAGTTCTACTGTTCATTATTAATACCTTTATTGATTCAAAAAATACCACAATTAACGCATTTAATATAAAGCATAAATTGTGCCAGCGAATTATACACTAAGATTGCATTTTTTACTAAAAAATTGAATTAATATAATTGTTATTATTCAATTAGTTACCATTTAAACTAAATTTAAATTATCAACTTCTGTCATTTTTAAATTATTTAAACCGTTCTAAAACTATGCATATGTACAAAGTCAGTGCATATCGCTATTTAAACAATCCAAAATGACATGGATATTAAAAATTACTACTAAAACTTATTGTGTTGCTTTGTTGAAATGATTATCCGCGTGATGATTTTGATGCGCAATGACCCGTTTGGGTGTAACCAAAATTGGGGTTGCTGGCGTTGGATGTTGCTTTTAGCGCTAAATTGCAACAACATCAAAACAGATGCTCTGGAAGGCAGTAGC
>CAYXHH010000025.1:0-18177 GCA_964464725.1 uncultured Methylotenera sp.
TAGCACCCACTTTCTAAGCTTGCGCGGAAGCTCCGCTTTATCAAAGTTTCGTCTCGATAAACTTTACAAAAATCTGCAAGTTAGCGCGCCTAATATAGGCCATATTTATGCGGAGTTTGTGCATTTTGCGTTTAGCGACACATTGCTTTCAAAAGCGCAACAAAGCACCTTAACGCAAATTCTTACCTATGGTCCTAAATCTAATATCGAAGCCCCTATTGGAACATTGTTTTTAGTGATTCCGCGTATAGGCACGATTTCGCCATGGGCATCACGTGCGACAGATATTGCCAACAATTGTGGGTTAAGTTCCATTTTGCGGCTAGAGCGCGGCATTGCTTACTACGTTCAAACCAAAAATGGCAAGCCATTAAACGATGCAGAAAAAAATGCGTTTAAGTCGTTAATTCACGACCGCATGACCGAAAGCGTTATCGGTCATCTCAGTGATGCAGAAAAACTCTACCACCATGCCGACCCAAAACCGCTTAGTACCATTGATATTCTTAATGGCGGCAGCGCGGCTTTGTACGAAGCTAATAACGAGATGGGTTTGGCGCTGTCACCCGACGAAGTTGAATACTTGGTAGAAAATTTTAAAAAAATGGGTCGAAACCCAACCGATGTCGAACTCATGATGTTCGCACAGGCGAATTCGGAACATTGTCGTCACAAGATATTCAACGCAGATTGGGTGATTGATGGTGCTCAGCAAGAGATTTCTCTTTTTGGCATGATACGCAACACACACAAGCTTAATCCTGGTAGCACTGTGGTAGCCTATTCTGACAACTCATCAATTATTGCCGGCCAAAAAACAAAACGCTTCTACCCAAATAATAAAGGTGAATATGGTTTTGTTGAAGACAATATGCATTACTTGATGAAGGTCGAAACGCACAACCACCCCACCGCAATCTCACCTTTTGCTGGCGCTGCGACTGGCGCAGGTGGCGAAATCCGTGATGAAGGCGCGACTGGTATAGGCTCCAAACCAAAAGCTGGCTTAACAGGATTTTCGGTCTCAAACTTAAACATTCCAGAGTTTAACCAACCGTGGGAAGCGGAATACGGCAAACCAAACCGTATCGCAACACCGCTGCAGATTATGATTGACGGTCCGCTAGGTGGTGCGGCTTACAATAATGAATTTGGTCGGCCAAACATTGCGGGATATTTTCGAACATTTGAGATTGAAATGAATGGCGAGGTACGCGGCTACCATAAGCCCATTATGTTAGCAGGTGGCGTTGGCAACATTTCTGACAGCCACTCACACAAAAATGCAATACCTCCAGGTGCAGCCTTGATTCAGCTTGGTGGCCCAGCCATGCTGATTGGTTTAGGTGGCGGAGCAGCCTCTAGCATGGATACTGGTGCAAATACAGAAAACTTAGACTTTGATTCTGTGCAACGTGGCAACCCTGAGTTGCAACGTCGCGCGCAAGAAGTCATCGATCGCTGTTGGCAACTTGGTGATAAAAATCCCATTTTAAGCATCCACGATGTTGGTGCTGGCGGTATTTCCAATGCATTTCCTGAACTCGTGAACGACGCAAAAATTGGCGCTAACTTTCAGTTACGCAATGTGCATAATGAAGAGCTAGGCATGAGTCCACGCGAGCTTTGGAGTAATGAAGCACAAGAACGCTATGTGCTTGCAGTGACACAAGAACACTTAAGTCTATTTGAAGAAATTTGCGCACGTGAACGTTGCCCATTCGCTGTCGTTGGTGTGGCAACAGAAGCGCGTCACTTAACAGTTGAAGATAGTCATTTTGGCAATAAACCTGTCGACATGGAGCTGTCGGTATTGTTGGGCAAGCCGCCGAAAATGATTCGAGATGTTAAATCTGTTGTGAGAAAAATGCCCGCTTTTGATAGCAGTAGAATCAATATCACAACAGCAATAAGCCGTGTATTAAGATTGCCAGGTGTTGCTGATAAAACATTTTTAATCACCATTGGAGATCGCACTGTCACGGGGTTAATCGCACGCGATCAAATGGTTGGGCCTTGGCAAGTCCCTGTCAGTGATGTCGCAGTGACTTTAGCTGGATTTGAAACCTATGCTGGTGAAGCATTTGCCATTGGTGAGCGCGCGCCCCTCGCTTTGATTAATGCGCCTGCCTCTGGTCGCATGGCAATTGGTGAGGCCATCACAAATATCGCTGCGGCATCCATAGATAATATCGGCAATTTAAAACTTTCTGCTAACTGGATGGCGCCAGCTGGTCATCCAGGGGAAGATGCTGCACTGTTTGCCACAGTAAAAGCTGTTGGTATGGAGCTGTGTCCAGCTCTTGGGATTAGTATTCCTGTTGGTAAAGATTCCATGAGTATGAAAACCGTTTGGAATGATGATGGCTTGGATAAAGCGGTCACATCCCCGATTTCACTGGTAGTCACTGCGTTCGCAAACACACAAGACGCTAGAAAAACACTCACGCCGCAACTCAGATGCGACCAAGGTGAAACAAAGCTGATTTTGATTGACTTAGGCAATGGTAAAAATCGCATGGGCGGTTCTGCATTGGCACAAGTCTACAAGCAAATTGGCGATGTTGCGCCTGATGTGGATAAACCCGCGCAATTGAAAGCCTTCTTTGCTGAAATTCAGCGGCTCAATCAAGCGAATAAAATTTTGGCTTATCATGATCGTAGTGACGGCGGTTTATTCACCACCTTATGCGAAATGGCGTTTGCTGGAAGATGTGGTTTCGACATTCATATTGCCGAATCTTACGGCGACGCAGTGAGGTTCTTGTTTAACGAAGAACTCGGCGCCGTCATACAAATGCGTAGCAATGATATTGTTGAATTTTTATTAAGGTTAGACCCGTTGCTTGCTGCATGTACCCATGTGATTGGCAATGTTATCCCAGATAACAGCATTAAAATTACTAAAAATGATGATGTTATTTTTTCTGATACGCGCACAAACCTGCATAGAATGTGGTCTGAAACCACATTCCGTATGCAGTCAATTCGCGACAATCCAGTGTGCGCACAACAAGAGTACGATCGCATCTTAAACGAAGCTGATACTGGCTTACATGTGCATACTACTTTTGATATCAACGATAATATTGCTGCCCCTTACATTAATACGGGTAAGCGCCCTAAAATGGCGATTTTGCGAGAGCAAGGCGTCAATGGGCAAACCGAGATGGCCGCTGCATTTGACCGAGCAGGATTTAGCAGCATTGACGTACACATGAGCGATATTATTTCTGGGCGAGTATCACTAAAAGACTTTGCTGGTTTAGTGGCTTGTGGTGGATTTAGCTATGGTGATGTGCTGGGCGCTGGTGAAGGTTGGGCAAAATCCATTTTGTTTAACAACCGTGCTCGTGATGAATTTAGTGCATTTTTTAACCGTCCAGATTCTTTTGCTCTCGGGGTTTGCAATGGCTGCCAAATGATGAGCAATCTACATAGCATTATTCCAGGCAGTAATCACTGGCCACACTTTGTACGTAACAAGTCAGAACAGTTTGAAGCACGCTTGGCGATGGTAGAAGTGCTTGAATCGCCTTCGCTATTTTTTAATGGCATGGCTGGTAGTCGTATGCCAATTGCTGTTGCGCACGGTGAAGGCTTCACGGAATTTTCTAGTGAGTCTGATGTCAATGAAGTATTGGCTAAAAAATTGGTGACGATGCGCTTTATTGACGGAGCGTCAACGCCAACCGAGGTGTACCCGTTGAATCCTAACGGTTCGCCTCTAGGCATTACTGGCTTAACCACGCTAGACGGACGGATTAGTATTATGATGCCGCACCCAGAACGTGTGTTTAGAGCTGTGCAGCACTCATGGCGCCCTGATGATTGGCAAGAAGATGCGCCGTGGATGCGAATGTTTAGAAATGCTAGAAAGCATTTGGCTTAGATCGTATAAATAACAAAGCACTTAGCTTAATGATTTTGCTGAGTGTGAATTGAGTATTAAGTGTTAAAGTTGTTATCAAGTAATATAACTTATTAATCAATAATTAAATTTTAAGTATTTTTGGAGAACACGTAGTATGAGCATATCAAAAGCAATTCTTTCAGTTTTAGCACTCACTTTCTCGTTAAGTAGCTTTGCGCTTACCGATGATGAATCACTTGAATTTAACGATGCGGTGACTGAAGGTAAGATAAAAATCGTTAAGAAGTTTGTTGAGGCAGACCCTACGGCTGCTAACTACAAAACTTTCGGCTGGTCTCCACTGCAAATGGCAGCCAATAAAGGCAATATTGAAATGGCAAAATACTTGCTCAGCAAAGGTGCCGATATTAATTATATTCACCCCACAGCAAACCATACCGCTTTTATGTTAGCTGCATTTAATCATCAAGAAGAAATGATAAAACTCTTAGCCAAAAGTGGTGCCGATGTAAACGTAAAACTTAAAGGTGATGTTTCTTTAATCCGTTTCTTCCGTGATGAAGGCGACACTAAAATGGTTGAGTTGTTAACCAGTCTTGGCGTTAAAGATGACGGTTGTCAAGAAGATCACTGCTTTTAAGTAACATGTGACTTAGGTCACTGCCTTACAGCTAAAACCATTTACAATGGTGTTCTAAACTGATTGGAACACCATTTAATAGAAAAATAGATAAAAACTATTGGGATAACTCAATGAAAAAATGTTTTTCTTGGTCTTTAGTGTATTTTCTATTCACAGCGGGGAATCCGTGTTTTACAGTGAGTGCTGCCGAGGTTTTTGGCTCCTCTGAGGCGTTAAGTCAGTCCCCGCACATTCGTACGATTGCATCTTCTTGCGCAGCATGCCATGGTACTAGCGGTAATAGCACAGGCATTACACCTAGCTTAGCTGCTTTAGATGATGGCTATTTCATCACGCAAATGCTCGCTTTCAAAGATGGTAGCCGCCCTGCAACTGTAATGCATCATCATGCCAAAGGCTTAAATGTTGACGAGATTAATCTACTCGCACATTATTTCGCATCACAAAAACGCATCACCAGCACTCCTCCAAAGCCAGAAAAATTAAAAGCCACTCATGAATAATATGCAACGTCGCGACTTCATCAAAGGCAGTATTAAAACCAGTTTAGTCCTGAGTGCGACAAGCGTATTAGGTGCATGCGCAAGTTTAACGAATAAAAATGCCTCATCAATAGGCCGCGTCGTCGTGATCGGTGGTGGGTATGCTGGGCTTGCGGCTGCAAAATATATCCGCTTATGGAGCGCAGGCAAAATTGAAGTCGTAGTGATTGAAAAATCCAGTCAATTTGTTTCATGCCCGCTCAGTAATTTAGTACTGGGCGGCAGCAAAACCATTCATGATTTAACCTTTGGCTATCATTTAATACAGAAAAATCATGCGCTTAACTGGGTAACGGACGAAGTGACTGCGATTGATACTGTGAATAAGAAAGTAAGCATGAAGCGCGGTGAGTTGCGTTACGACCGCTTGATTATCGCGCCTGGGGTTGAGATGATGTATGACGCATTACCCGATCTAGCAACAGCGCAACATGAAATCCCTCACGCTTGGAAGGCAGGCTGGCAAACAGTGAACTTACGTCAACAGCTTGAGACTATGCCAGATGGCGGTGTATTTGTGATGTCAGTGCCGCGCGCCCCATATCGCTGTCCGCCAGGGCCTTATGAACGTGCATGCCAAGTTGCGCATTACTTCAAAAACAATAAGCCAAAAAGCAAAATCATTGTGCTGGACGCAAACCCAGAAATTACTTCTAAAAAAGGCCTATTTACCAAAGTATTTAATGACACTTACGCTGGTATCGTCGACTATCGCGCAAATAGCGTGATAAATGAAGTGGATATAAAAACAAAAACCGTCAAAACTGATTTTGAGACAGTTAAAGCAGATGTGTTAAATATCATTCCACCGCAACGTGCCGGAAAGCCAGCACAACTAGCCAAGGTAGATAACGTGGAGAATCGCTGGTGCGAGGTGAGCTTTCTCACTTACGAATCAACCAGCACACCCAATGTACACATCATCGGCGATGCTATTGACAGTAATTTGCCCAAATCCGCACATATGGCGACTAATCAAGCGCGTATTTGTGCCAGTGCTATTGTCGAATTAATGTTTAACCGCGCGCCAGACCCAGCCCCAGTTTTTGCGAATACTTGCTATAGCTTCGTCAATAACCAAGAAGCCATTCATGTCGCTACCGTTTACCGTTACGATGCAAATAAAAAAATCATGGTTGCTGCTGAAGGCGGTGGCGTTTCAGCCAAACCTTCTGCTCAAGAGGGTGATTACGCACAAGCATGGGCAATGAATATTTGGTCTGATGTACTGACTTAACGATGATTGAACTTATACTCTATAAAATTAAAGCATATACCAGTTTGGCGGCCTGTAGCATTTTGCCAACAATTGCTTGCGCTACTGCTAGCGAGCCACCACAAAAACTTAACATCACTTTACCTCCAAATTTTGAAATTTCTATTTTTGCAAAACTAGAGGACGCGCCACGTATGATGGCGTTCGACAAAAATGGCACACTATTTGTCACGCTCAGCAAAAGCAATCAGCTTATGATGTTGCCAGACACCAATAAAGACGGGCTTTCTGAGGCACCTATTTTAATCTCTAACAAACTTAATGCACCGCATGGCCTGACTTTTGTGGGGGATGATTTACTTGTGGCTAATCAAAACGGTATTGTGAAATTAAGTAAAAATGAGCAAGGTTTTTCTAAACCGCAACCATTCATTACAGGATTACCCAGCGGTGGACATAGTTACAAAACCATCAAACTTGGCCCTGATAATTTCTTATATATCAACATAGGCTCTAGCTGTAATGTATGTGTAGAAGACGACCCCATACGCGCAACGATACTCAGATACACCTTAGAAGGTAAACCTGCAGGTGGTTTAGAAGTGGTGGGGCGTCATACCGCATTGGCGCCAATTTGGGCTAGCGGTTTACGTAACAGTCAAGGCTTTACTTGGCACCCCAAAACAGGTCATATGTTCGCCACCAACAATGGTGCAGACATGCGTTCGAGCACCAAAAATGGCAAAGTTAATGACGAATTACCGCCCGAACATTTAAACAAAATTGAGCCAGGTAAACACTACGGATGGCCATATTGCTGGGGGAAAATTGAAGGCACGCAACAACAAGTGCAAGACCCCAACTTTCAGGGGCCTGAAAACTTTTGCGCAACGAGCACGCCTCCAGCCATTACGTTTACCTCGCACTCTACCCCGATTGGCATTACCTTTTTAGAGAAAACTAATTGGCCAGCTGAATTTAAGAAAGACGCCATCGTCGCACTCCACGGTTCTTGGAACAGAGAACAACTCAGTGGTTATAAACTAGTGCGTGTAAAATTTAATGATGAAGCCCCTGTTGCGGTAGAAGATTTTGCAACTGGCTGGTTAAACAATAATCAAGCTTGGGGGCGACCTGTGGACGTTGCCGTTGGCCCAGATGGTGCGCTTTATGTGACTGATGACCGCACCCATTATATTTATAGAATTATTTATAAGAATCAGTAAGTTAAAATATACAGACAAAGGTCGCGTATGATAAAAATGATATTGAATAGACGTTTTGCTTTAGTGCTGTTAGGCTTATTGGTTACTTCGACAGCGTATGCACAAAAGTTACCTGGGCACATTGCCCTACATATTGCGAAAGTCCACTATGAGCATCCAGTGCGTCTCTTGCATCCTTATTTAGATGTGTGGCACATGAAAGGCCCTCTAGCCGAAAAAGCAGCGCTCAAAGCATTACAAAAACGTTTTGCTGAAGTGACAGATTGCAATAGCAGCGCGAATGTCGTGGTGCTGATTGAACCTCATATGTTTTACAATGCGCAACTGCGCGTGTTTCATGCAGAAATTATTGCGCGGGCTTATACCAACACGACTGATTTAAGCACTCAAAGTGCGATTACCACCATCAAAAAACAAGCACAACAAAATGGAGAATTGGGCATTAAGCCCGAATTTTATATGGAAAAAGCTTACCTCAAAGCAATGGAAAAAGTGATTAAAAAACTGGATACGGATAAAGCATTTTTAGCAACACTAGATGCCGTAAAAATCGACAATCCCAAGCTAATTTGCAATGCCTTAGATGATATGCCAGTATCTAAGATTTACTACTAATTGGAAAATGACTCATATGGCTAAAATTATACTCATCCTCGCCCTATACTTAACAGCTTGCGCACCCCAAAATTTAAGCACAAGCCATAACAAGGCGTATCAAAAAATTACTGGCTTGAAAACACCAGAATCCGTTGTGCAAGCCAAAGATGGTCGAATTTTTATTTCAGAAATTGCCGAATTTGGTAAAGATGGCGATGGGCAAATAAGCGTGGTAGATACTGCGGGCAAAGTAAGCGTTTTTGCAAGCGGTCTAGATGACCCGAAAGGCTTAAAGATTATTGGCGACAATCTTTATGTGGCTGATAAAACTAAAATTATCAAAATTGGCTTAAATGATGCTAAATCAAGTGTCTTTGTGCCTGCCAGCGGATTTGCAACCACACCACAATTTTTAAATGACTTAGAAGCCGACTTACAAGGTAATTTATATGTCTCGGATAGTGGCGATATTTTGGGCTCTGGTAAAGGTGGTGCAATTTATAAAATTGACAGTGCTGGCAAAGCCTCCTTAGTCATAGATGGCAAGCAAGATGCACGCATCATGGCGCCAAATGGCTTGCTGGCTGACGATACAGGTAACATACTGATTTATGTGGATTTTACTTCTGGCATTTTATATACGCTCAATCAACAAACTAAGGCCTTAGACGATATTGCAGAAGGATTTGGTGGTGGAGATGGCATTGTGCATCACTCTAACGGCAACATGTATGTGAGCGATTGGAAAAGTGGAAAAGTATTTAGCGTCAACAGAAAACACGAGGTCGCAATTGTTAAAGAAGGTTATCAATCTGCCGCTGATATTGCGCTGACAAATGATGAAAAATTTTTGATGGTGCCTGACATGAAAGCCGGCGTACTCGACTTTATCCCATTAAATTAAATCCTTTTTAGATTAAGTACTTTGCTGTGTTAAGCGAGATACAACATGTTGCGCTTGCTTGGCTTTGCGAGAAAAATGCAAGCAAAAAGGCAGAAGGTGTTATCGCATTAAGCGCGAGAAAATTTAACGCCTCTGCAAACCAATATCCATGCGCCTTACAGGGCATGCCAAATGATATCCCTGGCAGACCAGACAAACCAGCGCTTGTTGCGCCGCTTGATTTACCAAAACGCTCGATGCGCACATTAGAGGGCCGTGCAGCACTGATTCATGCCCTTGCCCATATTGAATTTAACGCAATTAACTTAGCATTAGATGCAATCTGGCGCTTTAACGACATGCCAGAAAATTATTACAGCGATTGGCTGAAAGTGGCATGCGAAGAGGCTTATCATTTCTCGTTGCTGAATGCACATCTTAAAACGCTAGGGTACGGGTACGGTGATTTTGCAGGGCATAACAGTTTATGGGAAATGGTCGATAGAACCAAAGAGGATGTGCTAGCACGCATGGCGCTGGTGCCCAGAACCATGGAAGCGCGTGGCTTAGATGCCTCGCCACCTTTACGCAATAAGTTAGCGCAAGTGGGTGACATGGCCGCTGCAGAAATTTTAGATATTATTTTGCGCGATGAAATTGGCCATGTGGCCATTGGCAACTACTGGTTTAATTGGCTTTGCACGCAACGAGCATTAGAACCGATTGCGACTTTTGAAGCACTCTGTGCACAATACAAAGCGCCCAAATTGAAGCCGCCATTTAACCTTGATGCGCGTCGAAAAGCTGGGTTTAGTGAGTCTGAGCTAGCGTTGCTGAATTAAAAACTCATGCAGTAAATAAATTAGCAACGCCATCTAAGCCTGAATGATTTAAGGCATAAGTCGCTTTTTCTTGCACCACAGGTTTCGCATGATAGGCAACCCCAACACCTGCCACTTTCATCATTTTTAAGTCGTTTGCACCGTCACCGACGGCAATTGTTTGGTCAACTTTTAAGCCTAATGTTTCGCGCAATTTCATTAATTCTATCGCTTTGCGGTCTGCATCTACAATGTCGCCAAGCACGTTTCCAGTCAGTTTACCATCTACTATTTCTAGCGTATTTGCCACTGCATAATCTAAACCCAACAGCTCTTTGACATGATTCGCAAATAAGGTAAAGCCACCCGAAACCACCATGGTTTTAATATTGTTAGCTTTGCATGCCGCAACCCACTCATGCGCACCAGGATTGGCTTGCAGACGTTGATCAATCACGCGTCTCAATGCAACTTGATTTAAGCCTTTAAGCAAAGCCACGCGTTGTAATAAGCTTGTTGCAAAATTAATTTCGCCACGCATGGCACTTTCTGTGATGGCGGCCACTTGTGGTTTAATATTCATCATGTCGGCAATTTCATCAATACACTCAATATTAATCAGCGTCGAATCCATGTCCATGACAGCGAGACCAAAATGCGATAAGCGCTGTGTATCTGGCACCAAGGCACAATCAACATGTTGCGAAGCGCAAAATGTTTTCACATTTGAAATATCTAATGGGCTACTGCTAGATTGGATAGGTAAATAGTATGCACGCTCTGCAATCTGCATAAACTGCGCACTGGTGCCAATTAAACGATGAATATGGGTAAGATGAGCAACTCGAAGACCTTCCCCCTGAACAACTAAGCGCATAAATTAACCAACAATATAAATTAAAAATTAAAGATAAACTTAATTATACCAGTTACGTCAAAATGATTTTAAACAATGAATTAAAGCACTTTTCTTCAGTTGATAGCTTTGTCGAATCCCTATTTGAATGCTATCATTTTTACGACTCAACATTTGAAAGCAAATAATGAAATTCGCACCATCCAACATGACTTGGTTAAACTTGCCTAACTTACCTGCGCCTTTAAAGACCTTATTCACAGGCTATCTGTTAGTGGTAGGAGTAGGCTTATTGATGGCAGGATTACAAATCATGCTCACGCATGGCATGGCCGATGGCAAAGTAGGCTTATCTAAAAATGATATCGTGTATAGCTATTATGGTGACCGCACCCATAGCCTATTAGAGAACAAACTTAACGGCTCGATGAAAGCAAATGCGCCGGATGAAGTACGTGCAGATATTATTAAATGGGTGCATAAAGGCGCACCCAAAGATGATTGGGACGCACACTTTAAAGGCGTGTTTGAAAAACATTGTGTCACTTGTCACAGCAATGTGCCAAATATCCCAAATTTTAAAAACTTTGATGAAGTACAAAGAGTTGCTGCCACTAGTGATGGGGCGACCATACAAAGCTTAACCCGAGTTTCGCACATTCATTTATTTGGTATTGGATTCATCTTTTTCTTTATTAGTTTTATTTTCAGTTTTGCTGTTGGCGTACCAAAACAACTAAAAATCTTAGCGATTGCTTTTCCGTTTGGCTTTTTGATTTTAGATATTTTGTCATGGTGGCTCACTAAATTGTCACCAAACTTTGCTTATTTAACCATTATCGGCGGTATTGGTTACAGCTTAGCGTCCACATTTATGTGGGTAACCAGCATGTATCAAATGCATATTTTGTCGCGTAATGGCAAAATATACGGCAACGCGTGGGAGCAAGATTTACCTACAGAAAATTAATAAGGCTTAAAACAAGACAAACTAAAACCGAGATATTTCAGCTAAATAATCTCGGTTTTTTTCTTCAAACACCTTAATTTGGTTATTGCCATCAAAAACGAGTTAAGTTTTTTAACCAACGCTTAAATTCTGGTTCTAAATACTTAGCCATAATCCAAGCGATAATTACCATCATCGTCAGCGGAATTAAGGATAAAACATACACATTAATATCCTCATAGGCTTGATGAAGTTGCACAATCATGGAAATAGTGGCATTTTCATGTATCAAATACAGGGGGTAGCTAATATACCCAAAAAAGGTTAAAACCTTATTAGATAATATTCGCTGTAATTGATGGCTAAACATTGCACAGGCAAAAATGCCAATAATCACCACAAAGGCGACCATGGTAGAAGACATCAGGCCACCCCAATTTCTTGCAGAAAGTAATGCTACAAAAAGCGCTATCGCAAAACTGGCTTTGTGTTTATACATAAAAAATCGGTAAAACAATGCGCCTGATGCAAACCAGCCGCAATATTTAAAATCTAGCCAATTGAGAGTTGTATAAAGATTTGCTAGTTGCTGTTGGTTAAATTGTGTTTTTAATACATCAAAAACCGTATAACAAAAAAACATGGCTAAGAGCGCATAAATCATTTTCTTTTGGCCAAACTTAAAATAAATCAATCCAGCCAAAATATAAAACTTGACCTCTACAAATAAAGACCAAAAGCCACCTTCTAACATACCTTGATCTTTGTTAAATATCCAATCGAAAAAGGTGGGAGAAATAAATGTCAGCCCACTAACCGTACTAATCAAGCGCACCTCACCCAGTGGTCGAAATGGAAACAAACTGGCTGTAAGCAAAATCAAAATAGTGGCGATGAGCATTGCTGGAAAAAGCCTTAGCCAGCGCTTAAAAATAAACTCTGAAAAGCTTTGGCATCGCTCTAGCGACATAGTGATGACGAACCCAGAAATCAAAAAAAACAGTGGCACGCCAAGGTCACCAAACTTAACTAAGGGAAATTCAAAACTTGGCGCAAAAAATGGTACCAAATCTTTCCAAGCATTTGAATAAGTGTGGTAAAGCACCACCAATAAAATTGCAATACCTCTTAAGCCATCTAGAAAATCTATTCTTTCAATACTTTTTATTTGCATATTATTTTCAACTTAAAAAACTTGATGTTACTTTGATGATCGTAAATTTTAGACCACATTATTCTAGAAATTATTGATTATTAAAATAGCCCGTTTGTCCAAAAATAACAGTTACTTAATTAGGCCAGGTTTTTTGACTGAGTTATTGGTTAAGTATGCGGGTTTTACTAGCGCGAATGCCTCTTTTGCGCGAAAATAACAGCTAGAATAAATACTACAACAATCACTCTAAAATGAATCTACACGAATATCAAGCAAAACAACTATTACAGCGCTATGGCATCGCTATCCCAATTGGCGAGGTAGTGCAATCTGAAGAAGCGGCAGCGGCAGCTACAAAGGAAATCGCAGGTAGTGCATGGGTGGTCAAAGCCCAAGTGCACGCTGGCGGACGCGGCAAAGCGGGTGGTGTCAAACTGGTTAAATCTGCGCATGAGGCACAATCCGTAGCTAGTAATTTATTGGGTAAATCGCTCATCACTTATCAAAATGCACCAGACGGACAACCCGTACACCAAGTGTTGGTTGAGCAGACACTACCCATTGCACGTGAGCTGTATTTATCAATGTTAGTTGACCGTACACTAGAACGTGTAGTCATGGTTGCATCATCAGCAGGCGGCATGGATATCGAAGAAATCGCGGCCACACAACCAGAAAAAATATTACAAGAAACGTGCGACCCTCTTAATGGTTTGGTCGATTATCAAGCACGTAATTTAGCGTTTGCTTTAGACCTAGCAGGTGACCAAATTGCCGCTTTTACCAAGCTTGCTAAAGGCTTGTACAAATTGTTTAAAGAAAACGATTTAGCACTACTCGAAATCAATCCCCTTATCGTGACAGCAGAAGGCAAACTGGTTGCGCTCGACTGTAAAATGACGGTGGACGATAACGCGCTATATCGCCAAAAAACCTTGGCAGAACTACGCGACTGGTCACAAGATGACGCAAAAGAAGCGGAAGCGCATCACTCTGGACTCAATTACATCGCGCTGAATGGCAATATCGGTTGTATGGTGAATGGTGCTGGTTTAGCCATGGCAACGATGGACTTAATCAAATTACACGGTGGCATGCCCGCTAACTTTTTAGATGTCGGCGGTGGTGCGACGGCAGAAACCGTCACCAAAGCGTTTAAAATTATTTTAGCCGACAAAAATGTAAAGGCCATTTTAGTCAATATTTTCGGTGGCATTATGCGTTGCGATATTATTGCTACCGGCATTATCACCGCGGTGAAAGAAGTCGGCATGACGATACCCGTTGTCGTCCGTCTTGAAGGTACAAACGTTGAACTAGGTAAACAAATGTTGCGTGAAAGTGGTTTAAATATTATCTCTGCAGAACACTTAACTGATGCGGCGCAACGAGCCGTAAAAGCTGTTAATAGTCAGGCGGTCGCATGAGCATTTTAGTCAACAAAAATACCAAAGTACTGTGCCAAGGCTTTACAGGCAAACAAGGTACATTTCACTCAGAGCAAGCACTGGCTTACGGTACCAAAATGGTGGGCGGTGTAACGCCTGGCAAAGGTGGTCAACTGCATTTAAACTTACCTGTGTTTAATACCATGCGCGAGGCGGTCAAAGAGACAAATGCGACTGCTAGCGTGATTTATGTGCCACCACCGTTTGCAGCTGACTCTATTTTGGAAGCCGCTGATGCGGGAATCGAACTGGTTGTGTGTATTACTGAGGGCATTCCTGTGTTAGATATGCTCAATATTAAAGCCGCCTTAAAAGCGAACGGCACTAAGTTGATTGGGCCAAATTGCCCTGGCGTGATTACCCCAGACGAATGCAAAATCGGCATCATGCCCGGTAGCATTCATATGCGTGGCAAAGTGGGCGTGGTGTCTCGTTCTGGCACTTTAACTTACGAAGCTGTTCACCAAACTTCTGCGCTAGGCTTAGGTCAAACAACTTGTGTAGGCATTGGTGGAGATCCCATTAAGGGCTTAAACTTTATCGAATGTTTAACCCTATTTGAAGCAGACCCTGAAACAGAGGCAATTATTATGGTGGGTGAAATCGGTGGCGGTGATGAAGAGGCAGCTGCAGATTTTATCAAGCACCATGTTACCAAACCTGTAGCGGCCTACATCGCTGGCTTAACCGCGCCAAAAGGCAAACGCATGGGGCATGCAGGTGCAATTATCTCTGGTGGCGCTGGTCGTGCAGAAGATAAAATTACCGCCTTAGAATCTGCTGGCTGCGTGGTAGCGACCTCGCCTGCAGGTTTGGGTGAAGCGGTGTTAGCAGCAATTCAAAAAAAACGTTAACCACGTTTAATAGGAAACGACATTGAAGAAAATTATGCGTTTATTTGCTTTTTGGTTAAGCGTTTTTTACTTAACGCTCACATGCAGTTTAACCTTTGCTGAAGATGTTGCGTATCTTTTAACGGCCTCATCCAAAGGTGATTTAGCTACAGTCAAAGCCATGCTAGAAAGTGGTGCTAGCGCCAATATAAAGGATGAAGACGGCTTAAGCGCCTTGATGTATGCAGCACGTAAAGATAGAGCTGAGGTAGCGGCTTTGCTGATAAGCAAAGGTGCTGAAGTCAATGCAAAAGACAAAGGCGGCTGGACACCGCTGATGTTTGCAGCTAGAAAAAATAATGTTGCCACGGTAAAAGTGTTGCTTGAAAACGGCGCAGATCCAAAAATTCGCGATGCAAGTGGCTGGAGCGCGTTTGGTATGGCGGCGACAGCAGGTTATTCTCAAATAGTTGACTTAATGATTAAGCACGGCGTGGATGCAAATGCCAAGGCCGATGATGGCAAAACTGCATTAATGTATGCTGCAAAAAGTGGAGATTTAGCCACGGTCACATCGCTTATCAGTAGAGGCGCTCAAACCAATGCATATGATAGACTTGGCGCCACTCCACTCATGTATGCGGCGCGTGAAGGTCATGCCCCTGTCGTGTCGTACATGCTGGATCATGGTGCAACCATAGACCTGCAAGATCAATCACGCTGGACGGCTTTAACATGGGCAGTAAAAAAATCGCAAGTAAATTCGGCCCAAGTACTCATCAGCAAAGGTGCAGATGTCAACCATGAAGACTCTGAAGGAACGCCACTACTGCAATTGGCCGTTAGCTCTGACGATGAAGCCATGGTCAAATTGCTGTTGGAGAATAAAGCTGATGTAAAAGCACGCGACAAATACGGTCTAACGGCCTATGTTTACGCACTTAAAAAAGGTAATCCAGAAATTATCAAACTGATTAAAGATGCTGGTGGAAAATATTAAATCCATTATCAAGGATTTAGGCTAATCTTTATGAGAATCGCAATTGCCCAAATTAACAGCACAGTTGGCGATATCAAGGGCAATGCCGACAAGCTACAAGATTTAGCTAAACAAGCACTCGCAAATGGGGCGGAAATACTCATCACCCCTGAACTCGCGTTGTGCGGCTACCCTCCCGAAGACTTATTATTCCGCGATGATTTTAACCATGCCTGCGAGCAAGCATTGGTGAGGCTTGCAGAGCATGCCAATGGAATATGCTTGCTGATTGGGCATCCTCACTTAATTGATAACAAACTTTACAACGCGGCATCTCTACTTAAAGATGGCAAAATCAAAGCCACTTACCACAAGCAAGTGTTGCCCAACTACAGCGTTTTTGATGAAGAGCGTTACTTTACCGCAGGCAATACCTCCCTGGTTTTTGAGCATGGCGGCACACAATTTGGCGTGATGATATGCGCAGATGGATGGGAAACCGAACCTGCAATGCGTGCCAAGGAAGCGGGCGCAGAGTTTTTGCTGTCGCTTAACGCATCCCCCTATCATATGGATAAACTCGAGACGCGTTATGAAGTCATTGCCGCTCGCGCCAAAGAAACTGGCTTGCCCATCATTTATACCAATATGGTGGGCGGGCAAGATGAGTTGGTATTTGATGGCGCATCGTTTGTGATGAATAGTCAAGGCGAAGTGACGCAGCAGTTACCAGCGTTTGTTGAACACTTAAGCTATGTAGAAATTCAACACAATAAGCCAGTTGCAGTAGCGCTTCCGTCAGCACTCAATACTGAAGCAGCGGTTTACCAAGCGCTGAAATTAGGGCTGGCCGATTATGTGAATAAAAATGGTTTCCCAAGCGTGGTGTTAGGTTTGTCTGGTGGCATTGATTCTGCGCTCACCCTTGCCATTGCTGTAGATGCTTTGGGCGCTGAGCGAGTCAAAGTGGTGATGATGTCATCAGAATTTACTGCAAGCATGAGCGTGGATGATGCAATAGAAATGGCGAAAATACTTAACGTCAAATATAGCCAAATTCCGATTAAAGACTTGTTCGAGTTATTTCGCGAAACACTCGCGCCAGAATTTGGCGATTTACCTTTTAATACCGCAGAAGAAAACCTGCAAGCACGCATACGCGGCATGTTGTTGATGGCGCTGAGTAACAAATTTGGCAGTATGGTGGTCACTACTGGCAATAAATCGGAAATGGCAGTGGGTTACAGCACGCTGTATGGCGATATGGCAGGCGGATTTTCACTACTTAAAGATGTGCCTAAAACCTTGGTTTACAAACTAGCAGAATATCGCAACGCGATATCTCACGTCATTCCTACCCGAATTATCACGCGTGCGCCAAGTGCAGAGCTGCGCGAGAATCAAAAAGACCAAGATAGCTTGCCACCTTATGAGATTTTAGATGCCATTATGCAAGCCTATGTTGAGGATGATTTAAGTCGCGATAAAATCATTCAACTGGGATACAGCGAAAAAGATGTGACGCGAGTAACAAATTTA
Source organism: uncultured Methylotenera sp. (assembly GCA_964464725.1). Taxonomy (GTDB): domain Bacteria; phylum Pseudomonadota; class Gammaproteobacteria; order Burkholderiales; family Methylophilaceae; genus Methylotenera_A. The sequence goes on from CAYXHH010000025.1 coordinate 17,563, forward strand.
ATCGATCGCAACGAATATAAACGCCGCCAATCGCCAGTTGGGGTTAGAATAACGCAAAGAGGATTTGGCAAAGACAGGCGATATCCGATAACATGTAAGCTACAGTTTAATTAACTTAATTGATGTATTAGCTCAGGGGGTTGTATGAAAAAAATTGAAGCAGTGATTAAACCATTTAAATTAGATGAAGTGCGTGAGGCGCTTTCTGAAATTGGTGCTAACGGCTTAACGGTCACCGAAGTAAAAGGTTTTGGTCGCCAAAAAGGCCATACCGAGCTTTATCGCGGTGCTGAGTATGTGGTGGACTTTTTACCAAAAATTAAAATTGAGCTTGTGGTAACCGAAGAAATGGTAGAAGCCGCGATGGAAGCTATTATCAAAGCAGCGCACACTGGAAAAATCGGCGATGGTAAGATTTTTGTCAGCTCTGTTGAGCAAGTGGTGCGAATTAGAACGGGTGAAACTGGCGAATCTGCGGTTTAAGCTGTATCCTATATTTGAACAACATAAAACATTAAAATTTCGCTTTAAAACACACAACATCAATAACGCTGCCCTGCAAGCCAATACCAGCAAGACTTACAGGGCAGTTAATTTCTCTCGGACGCAAAAATA
>CAYXHH010000026.1:0-11791 GCA_964464725.1 uncultured Methylotenera sp.
TGAACAAACAAACAGGTTTTACCCTAATCGAGCTCGCCATCGTATTGGTGATTATCGGCTTGTTATTGGGTGGCGTTTTGCGGGGGCAAGAGCTAATAAATAGTGCGCGAGTAAAAAGCTTGACTCGGGATTTTCAAAATACACAGGTTTATTTGTATGGTTATCAAGATCGTTTCAAATCTATCCCGGGTGATGATGGAAGAGCAAACGTGCGTTTGCCAGGCCCGCCAGCGGCGCAAGTTGCCGTAGGTCCAGACGTAAATAATGGACGTATTGATGGTGCTTGGAATGATGGCTTTGGAGCGGGTACAGAGTCAATTTTATTTTGGCAGCATGTACGTTTGGCTGGTTTAGCCCCCGGTCCAACAGCATTAGCTCCTGGTTTTGACCCAGTTAACTCCAATAATGGCCGAATTGGTATTCAAAGTTTAGCAGTAGCGCCCCCAATTGGTGGAATGACTGGATCATGGGTGGTTTGCTCAGATTTAATAATTGGGCGTGACGCATTACAAATCGATATCACTTTAGATGATGGGGAAACTTCAACAGGTAATATCCGCGCAGTACCTTCTGGGTCTGCTGCAGGTACTCCTGGTAGTACTACAGCAAATATTTCTACAGCAGCGGTAGTTAATACACCGCATACAGTTTGTATGTCATTGTAAATTATTAAGCATTTAAAAGCCCGCTAGCGCGGGCTTTTTGCTTTTATATCCCCAGTATTTGGGATTGTCTCTTTTAACTTTTAATTTAGACTTCGTTTCAATTCAACGATAATTACATTAGAATAGCCATAAAATTTAAACATAATTTACACTTAGTCATTACCAATGAATCAAAATAAAGCCGCGCAAAATCTTGTAGAGATTGATAATCTCTCTTTTGGCTATAAAAGCCGTATGCTGCATCAAGGCATCAATATGGTGTTCCCACGTGGCAAGGTTGTGGCGATTATGGGCGGTAGTGGATGTGGTAAAACGACATTGCTACGCTTGATTGGCGGGCAAGTAAAACCCACCAAAGGTGAAGTGCGTGTAGATGGTCAAGTCGTACACAAACAAACGCGAGATGGCATTTATCAGTTACGTCGCAAAATGGGTATGCTGTTTCAGCACGGTGCTTTGTTTACCGATTTATCCGTCTATGAAAATGTAGCTTTCCCGATACGCGAGCATACTGACTTTCCTGAAAGCATGATTCATGATTTTGTACTGATGAAGCTCAACGCAGTTGGCTTGCGGGGTGCACATAAACTTAAGCCTACAGAGTTGTCTGGTGGTATGGCGCGAAGGGTTGCGTTAGCACGTGCTATCGCGCTTGACCCAGATTTGATTATGTATGATGAGCCATTTGCTGGCTTAGATCCTATATCGATGGGCATTATCTGCACCTTAATTCGTACGCTTAACGATGCGCTTGGTGCGACATCCATTATTGTTTCGCACGATGTTAAAGAAACATTTTCGATTGCGGATTATGTTTATTTTGTCGCGAATGGTGTCGTGGCGGCAGAAGGTACACCAAAAGACTTAACAAGCTCTACATTGCCATTTGTGCATCAATTTGTGCATGGCGAAAAAGATGGCCCAGTGCCATTTCATTATGCAGCGCCTGATTACAAGAGTAGCTTGCTGGAGTTTGAAGCATGATGAAGTCTAAACATCTACTCGGATTAACACGCTATTTCACTGGAATTGGTCATCGTTTTAGTGAAGCGATTTGGCGTTTGGGTGCTGGTGCGCGCTTGTTTTGGCTAACCTTGATATCTTCTGGTGAAAGCTTTCGCAGATTTCACTTAACGATACGCGAAGTGTATTTTACTGGCGTACTGTCATTAATCATCATTATCGTGTCTGCATTCTTTGTGGGCATGGTGCTGGCGCTTCAAGGCTATAACACTTTGCAAAAGTACGGTTCGTCAGAAGCGATAGGCGTGTTGGTCGCTCTAGCGTTGGTCCGTGAATTAGGGCCGGTGGTGACGGCTTTGTTGTTTGCTGGGCGAGCTGGTACAGCCATTACCGCAGAAATCGGCTTAATGAAAGCGACTGAGCAATTATCTGCGATGGAGATGATGGCTGTTAACCCAATCGCACGTGTAATCGCCCCACGTTTTTGGGCGGGGGTTATTGCGATGCCAATATTAGCCACCTTGTTTTCCATGGTTGGTATTTTGGGAGGATATTTGCTTGCTGTGCCAGTCATAGGCGTAGACGCAGGCGCATTTTGGTCACAAATGCAGGCCAATGTGGATTGGCGCTTTGATATTTTAAATGGTGCTATTAAAAGTGTTGTGTTTGGGGTTGCTTGTACAATGATTGCTTTATTTGAAGGCTATGATGCACCGCCAACTGCTGAGGGTGTCAGTCGAGCAACCACACGAACTGTAGTGACGTCATCTTTAGCGGTGTTAGCTCTCGATTTCATATTAACTTCATTCATGATTTAGTGTACAAAATTTATATTAAAAATTAATCTTCAAAGGTTAAACTTAACTTTTAAAATAATCATAAAAGATTATTTTTGTAGGAGCGGAAAATGGAAAGAACAACGATAGACTTGTGGGTTGGAATTTTTGTGGCACTAGGCGTTGCGGCCTTGCTTGGACTTGCCATGAAAGTGGGCAACTTAACCACAAGTAGCATAGGGGAAACATATACCGTGAGTGCTAACTTTGAGAATATTGGCGGCTTAAAACCGCGTGCCCCTGTCAAAAGTGCAGGTGTGGTTGTTGGGCGTGTAGCAGATATTAGCTTTGATCCTGCAACTTTTGAAGCAGTGGTAAGTCTCAACGTTGATAAACGTTATAGCTTTCCAAAAGACACGTTTGCAAATATTTACACTGCAGGCTTATTAGGCGAGCAATATATTGCCTTAGAAGCAGGTGGCGATGAAGTCGCTTTAAAAAATGGTGATAAAATCACACAAACTCAAGATGCAGTGGTCTTAGAAAAAATGATAAGCCAATTTTTATACAATAAGGCTTCAGAAACAACCGAAGCAGCACCTGTTGCTAAGCAATCAACCGAAGTTGGCGATGATGCGTTAACAGCAAATCCGCTAGACGCCGTGACTAAACCATAAAGTCTTATTGGATTTTGGTTAAGTTTTAAGGCAGATTTCAAGGAGATAACAATGAAAAAAATAGTAAATGCAGTTCTTGTTTTTATCACACTTAGTTTGTTAAGTGTGAGTGCTGTGTCATTTGCAATGGATACGCCAGAAGAACTAGTTAAAAAAACAGCTGACGAAGTGATTGCGGCAATTAAAAGTGATAAAGATATTCAAGCGGGTGACCAGGAAAAGATTTTTGCGTTAGCAGAAGAGAAAATATTACCAAACTTTAATTTTGATAAAATTTCACGCATGGTGTTAGGTAAAAACTGGACAAAAGCAACACCAGAACAAAAAACTGCATTCCAAAATGAGTTTCGTACCTTATTAATTCGGACTTATGCTTCTGCTTTATCTAAATATAAAAATCAAACTATTGATTACAAGCCTTTCAGAATGGAGGAAGGTTCAAATATCGCTTCTGTGAAGACCGAAATTCTACAGCCTGGTGGTCAACCTATTGCGGTTAGTTACACTTTAGAAAAGCAGGCGGATGATTGGAAAGTATATGACATTGTGATTGAGGGCGTTAGCTTAGTCACGAATTACCGCAGCCAGTTCGCTCAAGAAGTGCGTACCAATGGTTTAGATAGTTTAAATAAAAAGCTTGCTGATAAGAATAAAGAAGCACTAGCTAAAACGGCGAAAAAATCTTAACAATGGCGCAAATTACTCAAGCTGGAAGTGAGTGGAAACTCAGTGGTGAAGTGGTGATTCAAAACACTGCTAGTCTACTTGCATCAAGTAAAGTCTTAACGATGACGCCAAATACTAAAATTAATTTTTCGGATGTCACGAACATTGATACAGCGGCCATTAGTTTAATTTTCGAATGGAAGCGCCGCGCGCAAAAAGAAAATCAGTCTATAGAGTTTGTGAATTTACCTGCCAACCTAAATAGCTTGACCCAGCTTTATGGTGTGGATGAAATGATAAATTAATTTTTGCCCAATATTTAAACTCATTGTTTTAGCCCCATCTCTTAGGTGGGGTTTCGTTTTTTTAAAAGCAATCATTTTAAGTGAGTTTTTTAGATAACTACATGCAAGATATGCAACAAAATATTAAAGTAGATAAAACAGTTCCAGCGATTCAATTAGAGAATGTGCATAAGCATTTTGGCGCCTTGCATGCGCTTAATGGCATAGACTTAACCATACAACAAGGCGAATTTTTTGCTTTATTAGGCCCAAATGGCGCGGGAAAATCAACGCTGATTAATATTTTGGCGGGCTTGCTAAAAGCCACACAGGGCAAAGTTTCGGTGATGGGACATGATGTGGTGAATGACTACCAAGCAGCGCGTATGGCATTAGGCGTTGTCCCGCAAGAATTAGTCTTTGATCCATTTTTTAATGTCCGCGAAATGTTGCGCTTTCAGGCTGGTTATTTTGGAAAAGGCAAAGAAAATGATGTGTGGATTGACGAGGTCATTGAAAACTTAGGTCTCACAGATAAAGCCCATACCAATATGCGTAGACTTTCAGGTGGTATGAAGCGGCGTGCACTTATTGCCCAAGCTTTGGCGCACAAGCCTCCAGTCATTGTGCTAGATGAACCTACCGCTGGCGTCGATGTGGAATTACGACAAATGCTTTGGGCGTTTATTAAAAAACTTAACGCTGATGGGCACACGATTATTCTAACGACCCACTATCTTGAAGAAGCTGAAACACTTTGTGAGCGCGTCGCCATGATGAAACAGGGTAAGATTGTTGCCTTGGATACCACCAGCAATTTGCTTAAAAAGCTAGCGGGTAAGAATTTGCGTTTAACGTTGGGGGATGCAATGTTGCCAGCGGGTTTGTTGCCTATGTTAAAAAATGGAGAAAACGGAATTTACACGCTTGCACTTAATGAGCCAAACCAGCTTGAATTTGTACTGAGTGAATTAAGAAAAGCGAATGTGAATATCGAAGACATGCAGTTATTTGAGGCTGATTTGGAAGATGTGTTTATGTCATTGGTAGGTGGCAAATGAATTTGAATCAACATAGAAATAGTTGGCCTGCAAGCCTCATAAATATTGAGTCTTGGCGTGGTGCTTATACGCTGTTTAAAAAGGAAACCTTGCGTTTTTGGCGTGTGGCATTTCAAACAATCGCTTCGCCAGTGCTCACGGCTTTGTTGTACTTGCTGATTTTTAGTCATGTACTTGAAGGTCACGTGCAGGTATACAAGAGTGTGCCTTACACTGCGTTTTTAATCCCAGGACTCATCATGATGTCTTTATTGCAAAATTCATTTGCCAATAGCTCATCAAGCCTGATTCAGTCTAAAGTCATGGGCAATATTATTTTTATTTTGCTCACGCCGCTCACTTATTTGCAGTTTTTTGTGGCATTTTTAGCAGCCTCTATTGTGCGTGGCTTTATGGTGGGTTTAAGCATTTATTTAGTGGCTATTTGGTTTGTAGATTTGCCACTTGCGCACCCAATATGGATTTTAACGTTTGCTTTACTAGGTAGCGCATTACTTGGCACATTTGGGATTATTGCGGGTATTTGGGCAGATAAATTTGACCAAATGGCGGCTTTTCAAAACTTTGTGATTATGCCGCTGACGTTTTTATCTGGTGTATTCTATTCCATCCATTCCTTGCCACCATTTTGGCAAATCGTGTCTAAATTTAATCCATTTTTCTACATGATTGATGGATTTAGGTATGGGTTTTTCGGTCAAGGGGATATTTCACCTTGGATTAGCTTAGGTGTTGTGACTGCATTTTTATTCGGGTTAGCATGGGTGGCCTTAAAAATGTTAAAATCTGGTTATCGATTAAGAGGTTAAGCACGTGTTAAGCGCAAAGCAGTTACAAGGTTATATTACCCAGCAATTAAATTGCGAATTTATTGAAGTGCGTGGCGATGACGGGACGCATTTTGAAGCAGTGATAGTCAGCCCAGCATTCGAAGGCAAGCGCATGGTGCAACAGCATCAATTAGTTTATGCAGCCTTGGGAGATAGAATGCGTGAGGAAATCCATGCGCTTTCAATGCAAACCTACACGCCACAGCAATGGCAAGAAATGAATAAATAATTTTGAAAGATTGGAGTATAGATGGACGCACAAGCAAAAATTAAAGAGACCGTGACCACCAATGATGTGGTGTTGTATATGAAAGGCAGCCCAAAATTTCCACAATGTGGATTTAGCAACTTGGCGACACAAATTTTAGATGCCTGCAATGTTAAGTATGTGGCAGTGGATGTGTTGCAAGACCAAGCCATACGCGAAGGCATTAAACAATACGCCAACTGGCCGACGATTCCTCAGTTGTACGTCAAAGGTGAGTTTATTGGTGGTAGCGATATTATGCGCGCCATGTATGAAAGCGGCGAATTACAAACCTTGCTAGCAGGTAAATAGTTTGGATAAGTTAATAATTGAAGGTGGCGCAAAGCTCAATGGTGAAGTCGTCATCTCAGGCGCAAAAAATGCCGCCTTGCCTATTTTATGCGCAGCTTTGTTAGCAGAAACTCCACTCAACTTAACAAGTGTCGCAGCCTTAAAAGATATCGACACCACCATTAAGTTGCTTGATACCATGGGTGTCAAAGTCACGCGTGATGCAGATAAAGTGTCACTCGATGCTAGTGAAGTGACTTCGTTTGAGGCGACTTACGAAATGGTGAAAACCATGCGCGCTTCTATTTTGGTGCTAGGGCCATTGCTTGCACGCTTTGGTAGTGCACGTGTTTCTTTACCTGGTGGTTGTGCGATTGGTTCTAGACCAGTCGACTTGCACATTAAAGGCTTACAAGCCATGGGCGCGGCCATTCACATTACACATGGCTATATTCAGGCAAGTACATTGCATTTGCCAAATCGTCGTTTGCAAGGTGCGCGTTACTACATGGATATTGTCACTGTGACAGGTACAGAAAACCTGATGATGGCAGCCAGCTTAGCAGAAGGAAAAACCATTTTAGAGAATGCAGCCAAAGAACCAGAAGTGGTGGATTTGGCTGAATGTTTAAATAAAATGGGCGCAAAAATCACGGGTGCTGGCACGGATGTGATAACGATTGAGGGCGTAGAAAAGTTAACTGGTGCAACTCATAACATCGTTTGCGATCGAATAGAAGCAGGCACTTATATGGTAGCGGCTGCCATGACTGGCGGTTCAGTAAAATTACTGAACACGCGTGCAGATTTGTTAGATGCGGTAATCGAAAAGTTACGTGACGCGGGTGCTGAAGTCAAAGTGAATAAAGTCGAAAATTCGATTACAGTGACGAGCAATGGAAAGTTGAAAGCGGTCAATATTCGTACTGCGCCTCACCCTGCTTTCCCCACCGATATGCAAGCCCAATTTATGGCGCTCAACAGCGTGGCAGAGGGCGTTGCTAAAGTGACGGAAACGATTTTTGAAAATCGCTTTATGCACGTGCAAGAAATGCAACGTTTAGGTGCCGATATTAGTATTGATGGCAATACGGCGCTGGTGAAGGGTGTGGAATACTTGGATGGCGCAACTGTGATGGCGACCGATTTGCGCGCCTCAGCGAGTTTGGTGTTGTCGGGTTTGGTCGCACGTGGAGAAACAGTCATTGAGCGAATTTATCACCTAGACCGTGGTTATGAGCATTTGGAAGAGAAATTTACTAAATTAGGCGCTAAGGTACGTCGTGCAAACTAAAAATGATTACGATAGCATTAAGTAAAGGGCGTATTTTTGAAGAAACCACGCCACTATTAGCAGCGGCAGGCATTCGTGCGTTAGAAGAACCTGAATCTTCACGCAAATTAATCTTGCCTACGAACCGCGATGACGTGCGCTTGATTATCGTGCGCGCTACCGATGTGCCTACCTACGTGCAATATGGTGCCGCTGATCTAGGTATTGCGGGTAAAGATGTATTGGATGAGCACGGCGGCGATGGCTTATATCAACCGCTAGATCTACAAATTGCCAAATGTAAGATGATGGTGGCAGTCCGCGATGACTTTGACTATGAGGCTTCAATTCGCCAAGGTGCGCGTTTAAAAGTGGTGACTAAATATGTCAAAGCTGCCCGTGAACACTTTGCTGAAAAAGGCATGCATGTTGATTTAATAAAACTCTATGGTTCGATGGAGCTTGGTCCTTTGGTTGGTCTAGCAGATGCGATTGTTGATTTAGTGAGTACGGGCGCGACATTGCGCGCGAACAATCTAAAAGCGGTAGAAGAAATTGGCGATATCAGTTCACGTTTAATCGTCAATCAAGCGTCATTAAAATTGAATCGTCATTTATTACAACCTATATTAGATGCATTTAGTGGTGCAGTGAAATAATCATGCAAATTCGACGTTTATCTACCCAAGAACAAACTTTTGATGGTGAATTAAAAGCATTGTTGGCTTTTGAAACCGCGCAAGATGACAGTGTTGATGCGGTTGTCGCTAACATTTTAAAAGATGTCAAAGCGCGTGGTGATGCTGCTGTGTTGGAATATACCAATAAGTTTGATAAAACAAATGCCAAATCTATAGTAGATTTGGAAGTTAGCAAAGCTGAATTACGTGCTGCGCTAGATGGCCTTGACGCCAATACCAGAGCGGCGCTGCAAGCAGCGGCAGATAGAGTTAAAAGCTATCACGAAAAACAAGTAATGCAATCTTGGAGTTACACCGAAGCAGATGGAACGATGCTTGGTCAACAAGTCACCCCACTAGACCGCGTAGGCTTGTATGTGCCAGGTGGCAAAGCGGCTTATCCTTCAAGTGTGCTCATGAATGCAATCCCAGCCAAAGTGGCAGGCGTAGGTGAGTTGATTATGGTGGTGCCAACGCCCAATGGCGAAAAAAATGCTTTGGTGTTAGCAGCTGCTGAAATTTCTGGTGTAGATCGTGTTTTCTGTATTGGTGGTGCGCAGGCTGTAGGCGCATTAGCATATGGTACAGAAACAATCCCACAAGTAGATAAGGTGACTGGACCAGGTAACGCCTATGTGGCTGCTGCCAAGCGACGAGTATTTGGCGTAGTGGGGATTGATATGGTGGCAGGGCCAAGCGAGATTTTGGTGATATGCGACGGTAAAACCAACCCAGATTGGATTGCCATGGATTTATTTAGTCAAGCCGAGCATGACGAGTTAGCACAAGCGATATTGCTTAGCCCAGATGCTGCCTTTTTAGATGCTGTACAAACGAGCATGCAAAAGTTAGTGCAGGAAATGCCGCGTAAAGAAATCATCGATACTTCGATTAGCAATCGCGGAGCACTTATACTGACTAAAGATTTAGATGAGGCGATTGATATTTCGAACTATATTTCACCTGAGCACTTAGAGCTTTCAGTTGAAAATCCGCTTGAAATGAGCAAAAAAATCAAACATGCAGGCGCTATTTTTATGGGGCGTGACACGTGCGAGGCGTTGGGGGATTACTGTGCTGGTCCAAATCATGTGCTACCAACTTCACGCACAGCAAGGTTTTCAAGTCCATTAGGGGTTTATGATTTTCAAAAACGCTCTAGCCTGATTATGGTGTCGTCTGATGGGGCGCAAACATTAGGAAAAATTGCTTCAACACTTGCCTATGGAGAAGGTTTGCAAGCCCATGCAAAATCGGCAGAATATAGGTTGAAATAGTATGAGTAAGTATTGGAGTGATGTTGTACACGATCTTACCCCTTATGTCCCTGGTGAGCAGCCAAAGATTCAAAATCTCATCAAGCTAAATACCAACGAGAATCCGTATGGACCTAGTCCTAAAGTCATTTCAGCGCTTCAAGCAGAAGCGGCTGAGACATTACGGCTATATCCTGATCCAGATTCATCAAAACTTAAAGAGATCATTGCGCAATATCACGGTTTAAAAAGTAATCAGGTATTTGTAGGCAATGGTTCTGATGAAGTGTTAGCGCATGTGTTTCAGGCATTGTTAAAGCACAGTCGGCCGCTACTGTTTCCGGACATCACATATAGCTTCTATCCAGTCTATTGCGGGTTATATGATATTGAGTTTGAGGCAATGCCTTTGACTGAGCAGTTTGAAATCAATGTGAGTGACTATGATAAGCCGAATGGCGGAATTATCTTCCCCAATCCAAATGCGCCTACTGGTATCCCACTTCCGCTCAGTGAAATTGAAAAAATATTAAAATTTAATACAGAGTCCGTAGTAGTGATTGATGAGGCTTATGTGGATTTTGGCACTGAATCAGCCGTTAAGTTAATCAATACATACCCCAATCTTTTGGTAACACACACCTTTTCAAAAGGGCGTTCGCTCGCTGGGTTACGCATCGGTTACGCGCTAGGCCATCAAAGTTTAATTGAAGCGCTTATCCGGGTAAAAGATAGTTTTAATTCTTACCCAATCGATCGTTTTGCTGAGGCAGGCGCAATTGCTGCTATTCAAGATAAAGCTTATTTTGAAGATACTTGTAAAAAAGTAATCTCCACGCGATCTGTATTAGTGAGCGATTTGCAAGCGTTAGGTTTTCAAGTGTTGCCATCTGGCGCAAACTTTATTTTTGCTAAACATTCGCAAAGAGAAGGTTCAGAGTTGGCTGCAAAGTTGCGAGAAAAAAATATCGTGATTAGGCATTTTAAACGTCCACAACGCATCTCAAATTACTTAAGAATCACCATAGGAACTGATACACAATCCAGACAACTGGTTATTGCGTTAACAGAAATTCTTAAATAATTACTAAATTGTTGAAATAAATACCAATTTGCGGTTATTATGTGCGAACTACAAAATATCCAATTAATATTTTGTAAATTAATTTAGATTACTGGCAAAATATTAAAGTTTTTAATCGAATATAAACGAGCTCGGAGGAAATAAGTATCATGGCACAAACCCAAATGGCACTAGATTCATTAGATTTTGACGCAACAGTTGCATTAGCAGCTAAAGTTGCTCCACATGTAGACATTTTAGAAATTGGTACACCATGCATCAAGCACAATGGTATTGAATTACTTAAAACATTACGTGCTAAATTCCCTAACAACAAAATCTTAGTTGATTTGAAAACAATGGACGCTGGTTTCTACGAAGCCGAGCCATTCTATAAAGCGGGTGCAGATATTTGCACAGTGTTAGGTACAGCAGATATCGGTACAATCAAAGGCGTAATCGATGTTGCAAACAAATACGGCAAAATGGCACAAGTTGACTTGATCAACGTGGCAGATAAAAAAGCACGCACACTAGAAGTGGCTAAATTAGGTGCACACATCATTGGTGTACACACTGGTCTTGACCAACAAGCTGCAGGTCAAACTCCATTTGCTGACTTAGGTATGGTAACTGGTTTAAATACAGGTGCTAAAGTATCTGTTGCAGGTGGTGTTAAAGCTGCAACAGTGCGTCAAGTAGTGGATGCAGGTGCAGACATTGTGGTGGCAGGCGCTGCAATTTACGGCGCAGCAGATCCAGCTGCTTCTGCAGCTGAAATTACCGGTTTAGCTCGTGCTGGTGGTGCTTCAGCAGGTGGTATGGGTAAATTCTTACCATGGATTTTAATTGCAGGTGCAGTGTTGCTTGGTTTGTACTTACTTTCAGGTAAAAAAGCAGAAGATATGCCTGCTGCAGCTGATGCAGCTGTAGAGCAAGTTGAAGGTGCGGCAGCTGAAGGCGCAGCAGCAGTAGAAGGCGCAGCAGCTGAAGCAGCAACAGCGGTTGAAGGTGCGGCAGCTGAAGGCGCAGCAGCAGTAGAAGGCGCAGCAGCTGAAG
>CAYXHH010000026.1:11891-17456 GCA_964464725.1 uncultured Methylotenera sp.
CAGCAACAGCGGTTGAAGCAGCTAAAGATGCAGCAACAACAGAAGCAGCTCCAGCAGAACCAGCAGCGCAATAATTGTTGTTTTGAAGTAAAAAGCCGACTTTTTAGTCGGCTTTTTTGTTGCACACAGACAAAGCAAAACAAAAAAGTGTTTAAGCGTTAAAGTTTAGGTTAAAATATTGCTAAATTATTCATTTTAAATAGTTATTAATTAATTCATATCTCATGCGCAAAGCAGAAGTTACTCGTAACACCCTAGAAACGCAAATTACTGTTGCTATTAATATTGATGGTAGTGGGCAGGCGCAATTCAATACAGGTTTAGGTTTTTTAGACCATATGTTAGATCAAGTTGCTAGACACGGCATGATGGATATTCATGTTCAAGCCAAGGGTGATTTGCATATCGATGCGCATCACACGGTAGAAGACATTGGTATTACCTTAGGTCAAGCCTTCTCAAAAGCAATAGGTGACAAAAAAGGCATTAATCGATACGGGCATGCATATGTTCCCTTAGACGAGGCCTTAAGTCGCGTTGTATTGGATTTGTCAGGTCGCCCTGGCTTGGATTTTAAATGCGAGTTTACGCGTGCATCGGTAGGTGAATTTGATGTTGATCTTTTTCATGAGTTTTTTCAAGGCTTTGTGAATCACGCCAATATCACCCTGCATATCGATAACCTTAAAGGCCATAACTCACATCATCAAGCCGAAACTATTTTTAAAGCATTTGGACGTGCATTAAGAATGGCGGTAACGCACGATGAAAGGATGGCTGGTATAACGCCGTCCACCAAAGGTAGTCTATAATCAATTTGTCGTATTTATATGAAAACAGTTGATATCGCCGTTGTTGATTATGGCATGGGCAATTTACGATCGGTCTCTCAAGCGGTAGAGCATGTAGCGCAAGGCAAAAAGGTGCTAGTAACAAGCGACGCTGATATGATTAAGAATGCAGAACGTATTGTGTTTCCTGGTCAAGGAGCGATGCCAGATTGCATGCGTGAATTAGAAGCGCGTGGCTTAAGAGCCGCTATGATTGATGCAGCACAAAATAAACCGTTTTTTGGTATTTGTATCGGCATGCAGTTACTGTTTGAACATTCTGAAGAAGGTGATACCCCAGGTTTGGGCTTGCTCAAAGGTGAAGTTAAGCGTTTTGAATCTGAAAAAATGGTGGATTCAGAAGGCGCGAAGCTCAAAGTGCCGCACATGGGCTGGAACCAAGTCTATCAAACCAAGAAGCATCCTTTGTGGCAAGGCGTGACCGACAAAACTAGGTTTTACCATGTGCATAGTTATTATGCAGATCCTGAGGATGATGCAGTCAGTGTCGGTGAGACTGAGTATCCAAATCGCTTTACGAGTGCAGTGGCACGAGATAATATTTTTGCTACACAATTCCATGTAGAAAAGAGTGCTCATGCGGGCTTACAACTACTTGCCAATTTTGTTCAGTGGAAACCTTAATTCAAATTGTTTATTTGTCATTTAATTTAATTAATAAAAATCATGTTAATCATTCCTGCAATAGATTTAAAAGACGGTCACTGCGTTAGGCTTAAACAAGGCGTAATGGAGGGGGCGACTGTCTTCTCTGAAGATCCAGGTGCGATGGCGCGGCATTGGGTAGATCAAGGTGGTAAGCGCTTGCACTTGGTAGATTTAAACGGCGCATTCGCTGGGAAGCCAGTCAATGAAGGCGCAATTAAATCGATTGTGGCCGCTGTCAAAGGCGAAATTCCTATTCAATTAGGCGGTGGTATTCGCGATTTAGAAACCATAGAACGCTATTTAGATGACGGAATTGATTATGTGATTATTGGCACAGCCGCAGTTAAAACCCCAGGTTTCTTGCATGAGGCTTGTTATGCTTTCCCGGGACAGATTATGGTCGGCTTAGATGCGAAAGATGGCAAAGTTGCCATCGATGGCTGGAGTAAACTCACTGGACATGATGTGATTGATTTGGCTAAAAAATTTGAAGACTATGGCGTTAACTCTATCGTTTACACAGATATTGGGCGTGATGGCATGTTAAGTGGCGTTAATATTGAAGCGACAGTAGCGCTGGCGCAAGCATTGACAATCCCAGTCATTGCTTCTGGTGGTTTAACTGGCCTAGAGGATGTGAAAAACCTATGTGCAGTCGCACATGAGGGCATTATTGGCGCAATTACAGGGCGCGCAATCTATGAAGGCACAATCGATTTTGCAGCTGCACAAGCGCTCGCTGATGAGTTGAGTGCTTAATGGGCTTAAGTAAATGGGTTTAGCCAAGCGCATTATCCCTTGCCTAGACGTCACGGATGGGCGAGTGGTTAAAGGGGTGAATTTTCTAGAGTTGCGTGATGCAGGTGACCCCGTTGAGATTGCCAAACGTTATGATGACCAAGGCGCAGATGAACTCACCTTTTTAGACATCACAGCAAGCTCTGACAATCGCGGGCTGATTTTGCATATTATTGAGGAAGTTGCGAGTCAAGTGTTTATTCCGCTCACGGTGGGAGGTGGTGTACGTGAAGTGGAAGATGTACGTCGCTTATTAAATGCGGGTGCCGATAAAGTCAGTATTAACACCACGGCAGTGTTAAATCCGCAAATGGTTAAAGATGCCGCTGACCGTTATGGCTCGCAGTGCATTGTGGTCGCCATAGATGCAAAAAAGGTAGATAATCAGCCATTCGAGTGGGAGGTGTTCACCCACGGAGGTCGCAAACCAACAGGTTTAGATGCGGTCAAATGGGCGCAATATATGGTGAGCCTTGGTGCGGGTGAATTGCTGGTGACCAGTATGGATAGAGATGGTACAAAAATTGGCTTCAATAACCCGTTAAATCGGGCGATTTCAGATGCTGTTGAAGTACCACTGATTGCATCTGGCGGCGTTGGTAACTTGCAACATTTGGTAGATGGCGTCAAGCTTGGTGGGGCAGATGCGGTACTGGCAGCGAGTATTTTTCACTATGGTGAATATACTGTGCAAGAAGCCAAAGAATATATGCAAAAGAACGGCATAGAGGTAAGGCTATGAGCTGGCTAGATGAAGTGAATTTTGACAAAGATGGCTTAGTGCCAGTCATTGCACAAGAGCACGCGACTGGTAAAGTCTTGATGTTTGCTTGGATGAATCGCGAAGCACTTCAGTTGACCAATGATACTCGGCAAGCTGTTTACTGGTCTCGCTCACGCAATCGATTATGGAGAAAAGGCGAAGAATCAGGGCATGTGCAAAAAGTGCATGAAATTCGCCTAGATTGCGATGAGGATGTGATTTTGATGAGTGTAGAGCAAGTAGGTGGCATCGCTTGTCATACTGGGCGTCATAATTGTTTCTTTAAAAAGTTAGATAATGATCGCTGGCACATAGACCAGCCAATAATCAAGAACCCAGAAGATATTTATAAACCTGTAGCATAAAAGCAAATGAGCGATATTTTAGATCGATTAGCAGAGTTGTTAGAGCAGCGCAAAAGCGCTGATCCAGCCACGTCTTATGTAGCCAAGCTCTATGCTAAAGGCATGGATTCTATCCTTAAAAAAATAGGCGAAGAAGCCACAGAAACGGTACTAGCGGCTAAGGGTGGCAAAAAAGAAGAGATTGTGTATGAAACTGCAGATTTATGGTTTCATACGCTGGTGATGCTGGCAAAAGCAGATATTAAACCGCAAGAAATATTGGATGAACTAGCTCGCCGTGAAGGCTTATCTGGAATTGCCGAGAAAGCATCAAGGACCGAAAAATGAGTGCAGACTGTATTTTTTGTAAGATTATTAGCGGGGCAATTCCTAGCAAAAAAATCTATGAGGATGACGAGGTCATAGCGTTTCACGACATTAAACCAATGGCAAAAGTGCATTTTTTAATTGTGCCAAAAGTGCATGTGGAAACGTTAAAAGATTGCGATGCAACGCATCAGCAATTACTAGGTAAGATGTTACTGCTGGCGCCACAATTGGCGGCAGAACAAGGTTTAAAAGGCTTTAAAACACTGATTAATACTGGCAAAGAAGGTGGTCAAGAAGTGTTTCATCTTCATATCCACGTATTTGGCGGCGGCGCAGTTTAATATTTAGGAGATTACAATGGGTTCATTTAGCTTGTGGCACTGGTTGATTGTGTTGCTGATTGTGGTGCTAGTATTTGGTACCAAAAAGCTCAAAAACATTGGTGGCGATGTTGGTGGTGCGGTTAATGAGTTTAAGAAAGCCATGAAAGATGGTCAAATTGAAGATAGTTCTGAGAAATCAGGCACAACGATAGAAGGCGAAGTCACGAAAAAAACCAAGCAATAACTAGATAATACTTAAGTGTTTGACGTTTCTTTTTCTGAGTTGCTGGTTATTGCGGTCGTTGCACTGCTCGTGATTGGCCCTGAAAAGCTCCCTAAGGTCGCGCGCACTGTGGGTGCTTTTGTTGGACGCATGCAGCGCTATATGTCGCAAGTCAAAGAAGAAGTGAATCGCGAGATGCGTTTTGAAGAGCTCAAAAATCTTCAGCAAGAAATCAAACAAACTGTCGAACAAGAAGCAACTGCTCTAGAAAGCACTATCCATAAGGCTTCTGGCGATGCTCAAATGATGTTGCAAGAAAATGCAATGCCAAACCCAAAAAAACGTACGCGTTCAAGTGCGTCAGCTACAAAATCGAAAGTCGTTAAACCTAGCGCAACAAAAACAAAATCCACTCAATCTGCTAAATGACGCCTACTGAATCATTTGTATCGCATTTAATCGAGTTACGTAACCGCTTGTTGCGTACCGTGGTGGGTTTCTTATTGGTTTTTATTGCGCTATTTCCATTTGCAAATAAGATTTATGCTTTACTTGCAGCGCCTATGTTGGCTAAATTGCCAGCTGGTGGGCACATGATTGCGACTGCAGTCACGACACCATTTTTTGTGCCGATGAAAGTCGCCATGATGGCTGCATTTGTAATTTCATTGCCTCATACGTTGTATCAACTATGGGCGTTTGTAGCGCCTGGTTTGTATGATCATGAAAAAAAATTAATGATGCCGGTCATCATTTCTAGCTTTTTGCTTTTCTTAATCGGCATGGCCTTTGCCTATTTTGCAGTATTTCCCACCGTGTTTGGCTTTATCGTCGGAAGTGCGCCTCAAGGCGTTGCGGTTATGACTGACATTTCAGAATATTTAGATTTTGTCATGACGCTATTTTTTGCGTTTGGCTTTGCATTTGAAGTACCGATTGTTGTCGTACTAGTTGCGCGTTTTGGTTGGGTGACTATTGCACAACTTAAAGATGCGCGCAGCTACGTGATTGTTGGCGCGTTTGTGATTGGTGCAATTTTTACGCCGCCCGATATTATTTCGCAGTTTATGTTGGCAGTACCTTTGTGGCTACTCTATGAGGCAGGGATTTTATTTGCCCAGTTCACCATGCCAAAAGAAAATAAAATCGGCGCTTGAGACTTATTTTTTAGCAGCCACTGGTTTTGGACGCGTACCAATCACCACAGTAACTTTAATTTCTTTTTCTGCCCTCGCAATTTTTAGTACCGCTTCTTCGTTTGGTTTCAGTGCGGCAATAATATTGA
>CAYXHH010000027.1:0-9382 GCA_964464725.1 uncultured Methylotenera sp.
TGTCTCTCACTATGCACTTGTGAGGAAAAAACAGGAAATACGACCTTCTCTGCAAGTGTTTGGGCTACAGTATTAATCATTGCTACCAACATAAATGCAATACTGTATACCCCTAAGGTTGCTGCATCAATTTTAGCAGCAAAGTAAAGTTTGTCAGCTTGTGAGAATAGAAATGTAAGTGCAGATGCAAATACTATCCATTTGCTGAAATCAAATACTTCTTTATTTATAGCTTTATCCCAAACTAATTTATGTCTAAAATCAAACAGGCTAAAACTTAACGCTGTGCTAACAATTGTAGAAATAATGCTTGCAGATAAAAGTGCCCAAATAGATGGATATAACCAAACCCAACTCAGCATGACAATTAAGCCAGCAACTTGGGAAACGATTTCAATAATCTCAAGCTTACCAACCTCTAGCTTTCTATGTAAAACAGGTGAGGCCATTGATTTATATGAACTAATAACAGATGATAATCCTGCGACCAATATCAAATAAGGTAACTTTGTGTCGGTATAAATACCATCAAACATACTTGGCCACAATCGATTACCTATGATGAGATATATAACACCTAATGATATAAGTAGAAACATCAGCCAACCACGGGCTACTTGTAAAGTCCATACTGCATTTAACATATGGGGATTTTCTGGATCTTTATGGCGTACTACAAAAGCCCATAAACCAATATCAGTGAACATTGAAATACCAAATATGACAACATGTACTACAGCCATAATGCCAAACATTTGCGGCTCAAGTAATCTAGTTACAATTAAATTTGAGCCTAATCGAATTAGTTGGCTTAATCCAAATGCAAATATTACCCAAGTACCAGCTACAAATATTTTATTTTTTTTTAACAACGTGCATCCTTGATTCTGATATAGCAAGTCATTTAACAGTATGTCTGTTAATGAACCTCAACTGCTACAAAGGTTACCATTATAATGGTGTGGAATCGCAATAGCTATTCTAATTGTAGTTTGCATTTAACTTGAATTTAGCTTAGTTATTTTAGAATGGATAGTAAAACTAAATTAAAATATATCAATTAACTTTAGTTGATATAATTAACTTAGTATATAAAAACTTATAAGATTAATTATGGATATTTCAGTTATTTTAGTTAGCTACAACACTGCAGAGATTACAATTAAATCATTACAAAGTTTGCACGCATCAAGTCATAAGCTAAAAATGGAGGTGGTTATTGTAGATAATGCATCTCGCGACAACTCAGCGGAGCTTATATCTAAAGCATACCCAAATATTCCGCTAATTAGAAATAAAGTTAATATTGGTTTTGGCCGGGCTAACAATCAGGCTCTGCCCTACATTACTGGACGTTATGTTTTACTATTAAATACAGATGCATTTGTAAATAAAAACACTATTGCTGAAACAGTTGAGTATATGGATAAAAATTCAAAATGTGGCATTTTGGGTGTTAAGTTGATAGGTGAGAATGGTGATTTGCAACCATCTTGTCGATATTTTCCAACGCCTTGGAATATTTTTTTGGATTCCACTGGCCTCAAAAGATTTTTCAAAAATGTACCCATGGTAGATGACTTAAATTGGGATCATAATTCAGTGAGAAATTGTGATTGGGTGCCTGGTTGTTTTTACCTTATTCGTAAAGAAGTAATTGAGCAAGTTGGTTTATTTGATCCATTATATTTTATGTACTGTGAAGAAGTGGATCACTGCTTTGCTACTAAGAAGGCAGGCTGGGATGTTACATATTATCCAATCCCAGTGGTACATCTTGGGGGGGAGAGTGCTAAATCAGATAGTGAGATATCTAAACATGGTAGGCAAATAAAATCGCTACAGATTGAAAGTGAAATATTATATTTCAGAAAGAATTTTGGTTTATACGGGGTTTTTTTGCATTTACTCTTAACTACTATCGTAAATTTACTCCAATTCTTGAAAAATGTACTTAAACTTTCCTCTTTGCCAATCATATTAAGCTATATCAAACACTCATGGCTCGTGTGGAAGACATTTTATAGAACTAGGATGGGCGTTAAAGGGACTCGTTAGGACTATATACATGTTGGATAATTTAAGAGAAGATTTACATAGTTACAAAGGGGACTGGGGTGCGCAAGGCTTTTGGGTGATGGTTGTTTATCGTTTTGGTAGATGGCGTTATCAAGTTCGCTATGCAATATTGCGTAAATTTCTTTCACTAATTTATAAGGTGCTGTTTAAACTAGTACAAATTCTGACAGGCATAGAATTTCCATGTGAAGTTCAGGTGGGACGAAACTTTGTAATTGATCATTTTGGTGGCATAGTAATTAGTGGCTACGCTAAATTTGGAGACAATTGCAGAATTCGAAATGGTGTTGTAGTTGGATTAAAAAATGTTGAAAATAAAGTTGCACCTATAATTGGCGACAATGTTGATATCGGCGCAGGTGCTAAATTATTAGGAGAGATTAAAATAGGTAATAACGTTCTGATTGGCGCAAATGCAGTTGTAATTAGTGATGTGCCTGATAACTCTATTGCCGTAGGTGTCCCAGCGACGATAAAAAAGATGAGAACGTGAATCAACTTAACATAAAAATTCGCGAAAATGTTGGAGCAGTGGTAATTGGTCGAAATGAAGGAGAACGTTTAGTTCTTTGCTTAACCTCATTAACTAAACACTTAAATAAAGTTATATATGTTGATTCTGGTTCAACTGATAACTCAATTGAAAATGCGAGCATCTTAGGTGTAAAGGTAGTCAGTCTAAATTTAAATAAGCCTTTCACAGCGGCACGTGCTAGAAATGAGGGATTTAGGGAATTAATGTATGCATACCCAAATATTGAGTATGTACAATTTGTGGATGGTGATTGCGAAATAATCAGCACATGGTTAAATGAGTCAGTAGCATTTATGGATTCTAATCATCCCTACGCAGTCGTTTGTGGTCGTCGTAGAGAGCGTTATCCTGAAAAGTCCATTTATAACTTAATGTGTGATATTGAATGGGATACGCCAATTGGTGATACAAAGGCATGCGGAGGCGATGCCCTGATGAGAGTGAAAGCATTTGAAGAGGTTGGCGGGTATCTAAATGAGTTAATTGCTGGAGAAGAACCAGAGTTGTGCGTAAGGTTAAGAAATAAAGGGTGGAAAATTCGAAGGCTCGGTGCTGACATGACACTACACGATGCTGCTATTATTAAATTAAGACAATGGTGGAAGCGAAATGTCAGAAGTGGCCATGCTTTTGCTGAAGGAGCATATTTACATGGCTCAATGCCTGAAAAGCATTGGATAAAAGAATCTAGGCGTTCATTAATTTGGGGCTTATTCATACCAATTTTAGCTATATTTTCAGCCTTTGAGTCTTGGTTTTGTACAGTAATAATCTTACTCATTTACCCATTACAGATAGTTCGTATCGGTATCAAAAATGCAAATTTAGCTAGAAAATACCCATATAAAATTGCATTTTTTAATGTGCTTAGTAAATTTGCAGAAATGTATGGTCAGCTAACTTTTTATTACACGAGGCTTTTTAAAAAAACTCGTAAACTAATAGAGTATAAATAATAGACACTCATACCAACAATTAAAATACCTAGCTAAATAACATAGATATCATGATAAAAATTGCTGCTTTTTACCCAAACCATTTTTCAGATTATGCGATTACTCATGCTTGCTACAATATCATGAAAGGTATGCAGTCTATTGATTCTCGCATAAAACTCAAGGGCATATCTTCAGACTCGAATATCTTTATTGATCAATTCTACAGTGACATTGTTCCACAATGGTCTAAATCATTAGTGTATAAACTTTGTTCTTATACTTTTATTCATCATCTATCAGAAAAGATTTTTTTTAATTCTTTAAATGATGAAGATTTTGCTTACCTTTGGCCAGGAATAAGCTTATCAACATATAAAAAAGTAAAAAGTAAAGGCTATAAGATTATATATGAAGGCGTAAATACTCATGAAGCGCATAGTAAATTGATTTTAGATGCGGAGTATAAAAGACTTAATCTACCAATTTCGCATGGTGTAACAGAAGAAAAAGTTATTAATGAGTCGGCTAAGCTAGAGCTATCTGATTATGTTTATAGCTGTAGTCCAATCATGACTGCGTCTTTCTTGAATAATGGTATCCCGCAATCAAAAATACTTCAAACATCTTATGGGTTAAGTCAGGCATATATATTTGATAATCTACTAGAAGAAAAAACTGAAGGAATAACTTTTATTTTTGTGGGCAGTATATGTGTTCGTAAAGGCGCACATTTGCTCTTAGAGTATTGGGTAAAAGCAAAACCGAATGCAAAACTCAAGTTAGTTGGAACAATAGAAAAAGCAATTGAGCCGCTTGTGTCAAAGTATTTGGTTCATGAGAATATTGAACATGTGCCTTTTACAAATGATTTGTCGACTATATACAAGAATGCAGATGTTTTTATATTACCTAGTTTGGAAGAGGGTAGTCCATTAGTAATGTATATGGCCTTGGGAGCAGGATTACCCGTGATTGTTAGTCCCATGGCAAGCGGTGGCGTAATAGTGGATAACGAAGATGGATTTGTTATTGAGCCTCATGATGCAGATAAATGGATAGAAAGCATAAAGCTAATGGCAGAGAATTTAGAGACTAGAAAAAAATTATCTGCTAACTCAAAGTTAAAAGCAAGTGAGTACACATGGGATAATGTTGCAAAAAGACGCTTGTCCAGTTTGTTAGCTGCTGAGAATCAGCTAAAGTAACTTTACGATATAAAATTTGTTGATGACTTTTTGACATACGATGAGTTTGTTAACAAATTAAAAAAGTGAAAAATGAGTTTAATTAGCACAAACGACCAAGTCTTTAATAAAGGTAACAGATGAGTTTCTTAGAAGCTTTACTGAACATTTTAGCCGTATTGCTATTGATTCCATGCTTAATTGTTTTCATTCAAAGCTTATTTGCTCGATTTCATAAGGGAAATGTAAACAACACAAAAGGACCAGACAAGAGTATTGCTGTATTAATACCTGCACATAACGAATCATCAGGAATAATTCCAACTTTAAATTCAATATGTTCGCAATTAGGCTCGCAAGACCGCGTTATTGTTGTTGCAGATAACTGTGATGACGACACGGCTGAAATTGCGTCTAAAAATGGTGCTGAGGTAGTACAAAGAAATGATCTTAAAAATCGAGGAAAAGGCTATGCGTTGGATTTTGGGATAAAACATTTATCAAAATCTCCTCCTGATGTAGTGATAATTATAGATGCAGATTGCATTGTTGAAGAAAATGTATTGAAAAGACTTGCTGAGTTGGCATTGGGATATTTAAGACCGATACAAGCGCTTTATTTAATGTACTCTAGGAATGATGATATTAAATCAAAGGTCTCTGAGTTTGCTTGGATAGTAAAAAACTTAGTGCGTCCTTTAGGCTACGCCAATCTAGGATTTCCATGTCAATTAATGGGAACTGGAATGGCGTTTAAGTGGAGTATCATATCCGAAACAGACTTGGCAAATGGAAATATAGTTGAAGATATGAAACTAGGAATAGATTTAGCGCTTGCGGGCAGTCCACCTTTGTTCGATATCTCATCAAAAGTAATTAGTTATTTTCCTTTAGATTCTGAAGTTAGTGCTGGTCAAAGAAAGCGATGGGAACATGGTCATTTGGCAATGATTTTAACTGAGTCACCAAGGTTGTTTTTAGGTGGGTTGCGTAAAAGAGATATTAGCTTAGTTGCAATGGCATTTGATCTGTTTGTACCGCCACTAGCATTGTTAGTAATGTTCATATTAAGTTTTACAGCTTTGACTGGGTTTATTTACTTCGTCTATGAATTCGGAGGTTTAGCTTTCATACTATCTATGCTTGCGTTTGTACTCTTAACATTTGGTATTACTATTGCATGGATGGGCTGGGGACGAAATATCATCTCTTTACGAGATTTGTTTTATGTGCCAATTTATATAATAAAAAAACTGCCGCATTACTTTAAGTTTTTGTCAAATAGACAAAACACTTGGAATAAAACTAATAGGGATTGAAACAAGTAATGGACGATTTTAATCGTGATGTGTATTGCATAGGTGGTCTCCCCTTTGATGCAATTAGTTTATCTAAAACGATGAGCCTACTGCGAGATGCAAAACATCAAAAGAAATCTTGTTTTTTAACCACGCCCAACCTAAATTTTCTTGCGCTATCTCAGGGCGACCCTGCGTTTCGAAATTCAGTGTTATACAGTGATATCGTGATTGCGGATGGTACGCCTATTGTTTGGTTGGCTAAAATGCTTGGAGTTCCTATTAGAGAAAGAGTCGCAGGTTCTACGCTGTTTGAAGCACTAGGTAAGGAATGGCGTAGGAAATTAACGGTATATTTTTTTGGTGGTCCTTCAGGCGTAGCTGCTGAAGCGAGTAAACATATCAATGAAAAGTCAACTGGATTAACTTGTGTAGGCTATTTTTCTCCTGGCTTTGGCTCACTTGACGAAATGAGCGAAGCATCAATTATTGATGATATTAATGCAAGTAATGCAGATTTTTTAGTGGTTGCTTTAGGCGCAAAAAAAGGTCAGGCATGGATATTAAAAAATCTTGATAAGATTAAAACGCCCTTGGTCAGTCATCTTGGCGCAGTCATTAATTTTGAGGCAAAACGCTTAAAGCGAGCTCCTGTAAGGCTGCAAAAAATTGGCTTAGAATGGGCGTGGCGCATTAAAGAAGAGCCACATCTCTGGAAACGTTACTGGGATGATGGCCGATTTCTATTGAAATTCTTGATGACGAAAATTATTCCTCATGTTTTGTGGTTAAGTTTTAATAGACAAAGCTTAAAAAAAGCCTCCCAGAATAGTAGTATGGTTTTGGATAATACAGGTCAGTATGCCAAATTAATATTCCGTGGCGCTATACTCGACCCGGTTTCTGAAGATATTCGCTTATTACTCAAAGAAACTAGTGCATTACAAAAAAATATTACACTTGATTTAACAGATGCAGATTATATTGGTTTTAATCTTTTTGGATTGTTACTTTTATTAAAGAAACAACTGGATAAGCAAGGTTTAGTAATGAAAATTGTTGGATTGAATTCAACTATGAAAAAGATATTTGATTGGAATTGTGCGTCCTTTTTAGTGGATTAAAAGCTATAATTTATCAAGTTCAATACACCTTAATTGCTTCAGTGCAAAAATACGATTAGGACACAATAATATGTACGAAGAATTTTATGGTTTAACAGAAAAACCTTTTTCTATTCAACCAGATCCAGAATTTTTATTTTTTGGGTTAAGACATAGTATGGCTTACGCAATGCTAGAATATGGCGTACAAAATCGTGCAGGATTCTCAGTCATTTGTGGTGATATTGGTTGCGGTAAAACAACACTTGTTCGCCATATGCTCAATAATTTAGGGGATGAGTTAACTGTAGGTATCGTCTATAACACGCATCAAGATATAGATAATCTGCTGAGTTGGATTATGCTTGCTTTTGATCAGCCATACGAAGGCAAATCACATTTAGCATTATTCGATGACTTTCAGCAGTTTTTGATTAAGTCATACGCTGAAGGTAAAAGAGTAGTATTGATTATTGATGAAGCGCAAAACTTAACGCCTAGTGCGCTAGAAGCTTTGCGTATGCTATCAAATATTAATGTTGACAAACACCAGCTATTACAAATTATATTAGTCGGTCAGCCACAGCTTAGAGATTTGTTGAGACGCCCAGAGTTGCAACAGTTTATTCAGCGAGTTGCAGTCGATTTTTTTATACCACCTTTAGAAACGTTTGAAGTGGATAAGTACATATTACATCGTTTGCACATTGCTGGGCGTGACACGCCATTATTTACACCAGCTGCCACTAAATTGATTGCACAGGCAGCAAGAGGCATACCACGTAGCATTAATATACTTTGCGATATGGCGCTAGTGTACGGCTATTCTACAAATTCAGAAAAAATTGATGTTAACTTGATTAGAGAAGTTATTCGAGATCGAGCCGATTTCGGTGTGCTAGGAGCTTAGGAGAAAAGATTGAGTGTATTAGTAACAGGTGGCGCAGGTTATATTGGCTCTCATACATGCGTTGAATTGCTCAATGCTGGTTATGAAGTGGTTGTGCTGGATAGTTTTTGTAACAGCAAGCAGGAGTCAATCAACAGAATTGAAAAAATTACAGGTAAATCTATAGCTCTTATCAAAGGGGATGTGAGAGATAAAGATTGTTTGCGTAGTATTTTTAAAAGCCATTCGGTAGAGGCAGTTATTCATTTTGCAGGGCTTAAAGCGGTAGGTGAATCTGTTGCGAATCCCCTTAAATATTATGATTATAACGTGATGGGAAGTTTAGCTTTAACTGAAGTCATGGCGGAGTTTAATGTTAAAAACTTGGTTTTTAGCTCTTCCGCTACGGTTTATGGTTTTTCTGACACCAAGCCTATTCCTGAGACCTCAAAACTCAGTCCGTTTAATCCTTATGGACAGTCTAAACGTATGGTTGAGCAAATTCTAGAAGATTTGAGTACTTCTGACTCCTCCTGGAATATTGCTTTATTGCGTTATTTTAATCCTGTTGGCGCGCACGAAAGTGGCATGATAGGCGAAGATCCAAATGGTATACCGAATAATCTGATGCCCTACGTTTCACAAGTCGCTGCCGGTAAATTAAAAGAGCTCAGTATATTTGGTGATGATTACCCGACAAAAGACGGTACAGGCGTTCGCGACTATATTCATGTAGTTGATTTAGCACTAGGTCATATCGCAGCACTTAAAAAGCTAAATGGCTTAATGATTGTCAATTTGGGTGCAGGTGCAGGCTATAGTGTGTTAGAGCTTGTGCACACGTTTGAAAAAACAACAGGAGTAAAAATACCCTATAAAATTGTAGGTCGACGAGCAGGGGATATTGCGAGTTATTTCGCTGATGCAACATTAGCAAAACAAAAACTTGGCTGGCAAACCAAGTTAAGTTTAGAAGATATTTGCAGGGACTCTTGGCGCTGGCAATCGAATAATCCTAACGGATATAACGCTTAAAATAGATATAAACGGTTATATACTTAACTCTAAAAACAGGACTAATTTTTAGTAAGCAGTTTCACCAGTCAGTTTGAATACTGTTAGGAAAATTATTTTTAAATCTAATAGTATCGACCAGTTGTTAATATATTCAATATCAGATTCAATGCGCCTTACCATCTGATCAATATCTTTGGTTTCTCCTCTTAATCCGCGTACTTGAGCTAGACCAGTAATACCTGGCTTAATATGATGACGCGAGAAGTAGTCAAATATTCTTTGAGAGTACTCTTCATCATGTTGCATCGCATGCGGCCTTGGTCCGACAAGAGACATATC
>CAYXHH010000027.1:9482-17196 GCA_964464725.1 uncultured Methylotenera sp.
CCTATCATAGGGGTTTGGGCAAGCGTTATCACTGGAATGCCAGAAATTTCACGAACACTATGATTTAGCAAGCGTAAAGCAAAGATATTAGGAATCCAATGGATAGTGACATATTTATCTAAAGTATTTTTATAGATTTTTTCTAGATTTTTGGATGACTCTAGGGATGTGACAATATAGATAGTGCCGATATTATGTTGCTCAATAAGAGCAGGCAAGTCTTCAATATTTCCTAATGCCTCCGGATCTGCTGTACGTCCAGACGCCTTACGTCGAAAAAAAGACTGTTCATCATTGGGTAATGTGACAAAACCGACGACTTCCTCGCCTATCCAGGGGTTGTTAGAAATCTTTTGTTCTAAGTATTTAGCTAATTGACTTTGACCAACGATGAGTACGCGTTCGTGTTTCTGGGTATGCTTTCCAAACTTCTTGTAAAAAGCTCTGAATATGAAATAAAAAAATAATTGAGCAAAATAACCAAACACAAACAGTTGCGCGATGAAAAATCTTGAATACACTTCAGTTTGTTTAGTTAGAAAGCCTAACAACATCAGCAGCAAAAAGGTTAATGACCAAGCATTAAGTAAAGTAAGCGCTTTGTCGATGAATTTTGCATTACTTCTGTATATGGCGAATTTGTCGTAAGTAAGTGCCATGTTCGCAAGCAAAGCAAACAATAAAATCATATAAGGGCCAGTTGCGCCGCCTATCGATGCATAATGGTATTGAACCAAACCCCATGTCACACCAATCACCGCAATACCATCAAGCAATTGCTGTATCAAATTGCTAAGATTGTTACGTCTTTGCAAAATTGGTTGAGATTTCTTATTTTTTAGTTCCATCTGATTGCCGATTGATTTAATTGGAAGTTAGATTATTTTATCGAAAATGCGGGTTAACTTTAAAAGCTAATTAACTAATTAATAGTTGATTTTAATAGACATTTACTAGGTAGGCAATCATCATCATTATTATTCTTCAAGTGTAACATATTGATTCTTTATATAATTAATTTTTTGTTCTGTATATATAACTTTAATTAACGAATATGAGAATGGTTTTGTTGACAACTAGAACATAGATGGATCAAGAGTTTCATAGTACAATGAACTCAGAGCCCAAATTAACAACAATTATTCATAGTTGATATTTTTAACCATTTGATAATGATAGAGAATTTATAAAGTGGTGCCCGGAAGAGGACTCGAACCTCCACATCTTTCGATACAGGTATCTGAAACCTGCGCGTCTACCAATTTCGCCATCTGGGCTGTAGCTAAATAATGCGCCGAATTTTATAGAAAGCAAATAAGTTGTCAACAAAAAAACTTGTTCGTAGTTTAGACCCGCATGCTCGACGTGAGGCGCAGCAATATGACGTGCCATTGCCTAGTCGAGAGTTGGTATTGCAGTTGCTTGCTGATCAAGGGGTGCCTTTATCTCTTGAACAAGTATATACATTATTAGAAATTCGCGATGATGAGCGCGAAAACTTTAATAAGCGCCTGAACGCCATGGAGCGTGAAGGGCAGATTATGCGCAACCGCAAAGGGGCATTATGTTTAACTGAAAAAATTCACGCTATCGCAGGTACGGTTCAAGGTCACCCAGATGGCTTTGGCTTTTTGGTGCCTGATGACAAAGAAAAATACCCCGATGATTTGTTTTTAGGCCCGCGTGAGATGGCACAAGTCATGCACGGTGACCGTGCCATGGTGCGTATGAGTGGGTTGGATAGAAAAGGGCGACCAGAAGGCAAGATAGTCGAGGTCCTAGAGCGTGGCACTAAATCGCTGGTTGGCCGTGTTGTGCATGGTCAAGGGGTCACCATTGTCGCGGCGGAAGATAAACGGATTAACCAAGATATCCTAATTCCTTACCATATGGATATGGGTGCAAAACCAGGCCAAGTGGTGATGGTAGAATTAACCGCGCAACCATCTTCTGGTGCACACCCGATGGGCAAAGTGGTACAAATTTTAGGTAACTATGCGGATAGTGGCATGGAAATCGAAATTGCGCTACGCAAACATAAGCTTCCACACGAATTCACACCAGCGGCGATTCATCAGGCTGAAAGTATTCCCAAATTGGTTCAAGCGGCAGATTACAAAGGCCGCATTGATTTACGTGAATTACCCTTAATCACTATTGATGGTGAAACCGCACGTGATTTTGATGATGCAGTCTACGCAGAACCGCAAGGCAAGGGCTGGCGTTTGGTGGTCGCAATTGCCGATGTGAGTTTTTATGTTAAACCCGATGATGTACTAGATAAAGAAGCGTTTGAACGAGGTAACTCAGTTTACTTTCCTCGTCGCGTCATTCCCATGTTGCCCGAGGCGCTTTCTAACGGATTATGCTCGCTTAACCCAGATGTTGAGCGGTTGTGTATGGTGTGTGATATGCAAATTGATGCCTTTGGGGTTGTGAAGCAGTATAAATTTTATCCGTCCGTCATGCGCTCAAAAGCCCGTACCACTTACACACAAGTGTTTGAGATGTTGCAAAACCCGCGTGGCGAGCTGGCAACACAATTTGATTGGTTAATGCCGCATTTACAGCATTTGTATACCTTGTTCAAGCTGATGCTTACAGTTCGAGAAAAGCGTGGGGCGATTGAGTTTGAGTCAACTGAAACCATGATGATGTTTAACGAAAACGGTAAAATTGACCGTATCGTGCCTGCCGCGCGTAATGAAGCGCATAAACTGATTGAAGAGTGCATGTTGGCTGCGAATGTGTGCGCGGCAGATTTTCTAAAAGCGCATGAACACCCTGCGCTTTACCGCATTCATGAAGGTCCAACCCCCGAAAAACTTGAAGCCTTACGCACTTTTATGGGGGAAGTTGGGTTTGGTGTGGGCGGCGGCGACAAGCCACATGCCAAAGATTACGGCAAGCTGATGAAGCAAATCAAAGACCGCCCAGATGCACAGCTTTTACAAACAGTGCTATTGCGCTCAATGCAGCAAGCAGTATATAGCCCAGACAACGTTGGACATTTTGGTTTGGCTTACGAAGCTTATGCGCACTTTACTTCGCCAATTAGACGTTACCCAGACTTGCTGATTCATCGCGCGATTAAAGCCGTGCTTAATGGCGAGAAATACAAAGCCAAAGATTGGAATGCCTTGGGCGTGCATTGCTCGATGACAGAACGGCGTGCTGATGATGCAACGCGCGATGTAACCAACTGGCTTAAATGCTTTTATATGCAAGATAAGATTGGCGAAGTGTATGAAGGTACGGTGGCGGGTGTCACCAGTTTCGGTGTGTTTGTGGCGCTCGATGGTGTGTATGTTGAAGGATTGTTGCACGTAACAGAACTGGGCAACGACTACTTTAACTATGATAAAGCACGTCATGAGATGGTGGGTGAGCGTACAGGTGTAAAATTTAGATTGGGCGACAGGCTCACCATTAAGGTAGCGCGTGTCGATTTAGAAACTAGCAAAATCGATTTTAGCTTAGTGAGTCACTCGTCACATTTGCCCGTAAATAAAAGCGATGCCCTGCAGACCAATATCCATGCGCCTTCTGGCGATGCAAAAAAGAAGACCTTAAGTGCTAAGAGAATTAAATCTGATACTGAATTTAAGCCATTAAGCACGCGCGCGTTAGAAAAGGCGAAACATGACAGAACAGGTAAACATAAACAGGCAAGCAAAGTGCCAGCAAAACCAGCAACAAAACAGCGCACAAAAAATACTAAAAATAAAGGTAAACCCAAAAGATGATAATGGCAGTAATTAGGAATATAGAAATGAGTAATCAAGGTGAGTGAGGCAAGGATATTATTTGGCTTCCATGCCGTGTTAAGTCGGATGCGACAACATTCAACTAGCATAGAAGAAATCTTAATCGATAAAGATAGAATCGATGCACGCATGAAGGATTTGCTAAGCATGGCAGATAGCGCCAATGTGCGCGTCATGCAAGTAGATAGGGCGCGTTTGGATGGTATTGCTGGCATGAACGGCAGGCATCAAGGCGTGGTCGCGCGTGTCGTGGATACGCCAATTCCTTACAAAGATATTCATGATATTTTAGAGTCTGATTTAACCGAACCGCCTTTCTTTTTGGTGTTAGATGGCGTAGAAGACCCACACAATTTAGGTGCATGCTTGCGCGTGGCAGATGCGATGGGCGTCCATGCAGTCATCGCCCCTAAAGATAGAGCTGTTGGTTTAAATGCGACTGTGCGTAAAGTTGCCAGCGGCGCGGCAGAAACGGTGCCGTTTATTGCAGTGACCAATTTGGCACGCACGCTACGTGAACTTAAAGATGCTGGCGTATTCGTGGTTGGGACGACGATGGATGCACCTTCAAGTTTATTGAATACAAAATTAGATGGTCCAATTGCTATTGTATTGGGTTCAGAAGGTGATGGTATACGCCGCCTGACCGCTGAAACTTGCGATGCATTAGTCACGATACCTATGTTTGGTAGTGTGGAAAGTTTAAATGTCAGTGTAGCAAGCGGCATTTGTCTTTATGAGGTGAGAAGGCAAAGAAGTACTTAATTTGGTATGAATTTTGCACTAATTTACGCAGGTTAGTCATTGAATGACATATTCATGGAAAGAGTTTACGCATATTTTTTAAGAGCAGGGTTTGTTAAATCTATCGTCATTGTGACGCTAGTATCGGTGCTCTTATCGCTATTATTCACCTATTTATCAATATCCGTTCTTTTTGGATATGGGCAACCTGATATGCCTAATTATTTGCTCGTGGCCACTTTAGTGCCGTTGATTGTGGCACCACTGGCTTCTAGTAGCTTATTAAAACTTCTCTTTAAAATTGATGCTTTAGAAAAAGAAACAAGGTATTTGGCGACTTATGATGCCTTAACTGGTCTTTTTACAAGGCGTGCTTTTTATGAACATGCTGAACAACAATTAAAATTAGCGCAAAGAGAGAGCAAATCTGTTGCTATGCTTGTAGCAGATTTAGACGGTTTTAAAGGCATTAATGACACATTTGGTCACCATGCCGGCGATTTGGCATTAAAGTTTGTATCAAATATTATCAAGCAAATTGTACGTGAAAGTGATATTGCAGGCCGTGTGGGTGGTGATGAGTTTATTTTTTGCTTGCCAAATGCTACGCAAGAAGAAGCGCTTTATTTTGGTCAACGACTCGTAGAAAGTGTCAGTGCTTCGTCATTTGTGTATGAAAATAAGCACATAAAACTTAGCATGAGTGTTGGATTGAACACATTTGAATCGAAGAGTAGTAGCGATATTGATTTGATGATAAAAGAAGCTGACCAAGCACTCTATCGTGCCAAAAAATCGGGTAAGAATCGTATTGTTGTATAATTTTTTTGAGCTATTTTGCTTGTTAAGTCAGGCAAGCTAAACTTTAAGAATAGTTTGATTGCTTGCTCTTATTTGATAAAGCATTGTCTTGTCTTCAATAAGTGAATGACCATAAGAAGGAATTAATTCACGCATCTTTTCTTGCCATGCAGGAGTTTGAATTTGCTTGGCAAAACATCTTTCAATCACGTCTATCATGGCTTTTACACTTACTGATGCGCCAGGAGAGGCGCCCAAAAGTGCGGCTAAAGTACCATCTTTAGCAGCGACTATTTCAGTCCCAAACTCTAATTTACCCCACTTTTGGTTACATTCCTTAATAATCTGTACACGTTGACCTGCGTTTTCTAGTGTCCATTCGGCATTAACCGCTTCTGGCAAAAATGCGCGTAATGCATTCATTCGCTGGTCGTGTGTTTGCGTCGCCTCTTTTATCAAGTATTTTGTTAGGGCTAAATTATGTCTTCCAACGCCTAGCATGGCTTTAAGGTTGTTTTTCTTAACTGATTTTGCTAAATCGAATTTAGAGCCAGTTTTTAAAAACTTTGTCGTAAAACCAGCAAATGGCCCAAATAATAAAGCACGCTTACCATTAATTAAGCGAGTATCTAAATGTGGTACTGACATGGGTGGTGCGCCTATGGCAGCCTTGCCATATACTTTTGCATGATGTTGCTTAATGATTTCTTCATTATGACAAATTAGCCATTGACCGCTCACAGGAAAACCGCCATAACCCTTGGCTTCATCAATATCTGCTTTTTGTAATAAGGGTAGCGCGCCTCCGCCAGCCCCTAAAAAGACAAACTTTGCTTTAATCGTTTTAGTCTGTTTGGTTTTTAAATCTAGCAGTTTGACGTGCCAAGTATTATCTTTAAC
Organism: uncultured Methylotenera sp.; assembly: GCA_964464725.1. GTDB lineage: Bacteria > Pseudomonadota > Gammaproteobacteria > Burkholderiales > Methylophilaceae > Methylotenera_A. The sequence continues at coordinate 15,695 of CAYXHH010000027.1, forward strand.
ACGATCTTTTACTTTATTTAAGTTTCTTACGCAGGTATTGGTGTGCAAACTAAAATTTGTTTGTTTTTTTAGATGTGCGACTAGATGACGTGTTAATGAGCCAAAGTCGACATCAGTGCCAGATTCAACATAGGTAGCTGCTAAATGTTCGTGTTTGTTGCGGTTAGCCATAATGAGTGGCATCCAACTTTGCAGTTGTGCAAAATCATTGCTAAATTGCATCTGTTCAAATAAATGATGCTGCTTGAGTAATGTGTGGCGATGTTTTAAGAAATCAATATTTTTATCACCCCAGACAAAACTGAGATGCGGTGTTTTGTTGATAAAATGATGAGGTGCGGGTAGGGCGTTGCTTTCAACTAAATGCGCCCAAAATTGCAGTGAAACTTCAAAAGCGGCGTTGATTTCCAGAGCACGCTGAATCGCAATATGGCCATCTGCATCTTGTGGAGTGTAATTGAGCTCACAATAGCCTGCGTGCCCTGTTCCAGCGTTATTGAGTGCGTCAGAACTCTCTAAAGCAACATCTTCTAACTGCTCAACCATCATGATATGTAGTGATGGATCAAGCTGATTAAGCAGAACGCCAAGCGTGGCACTCATGATGCCACCACCAGCTAAAAGTACGTCTATCTCTATGTTACTCATGTCAAATTATTAACAACTCATTAAAAAATAGACAGCAAAAAATAGGCAATAAAAAAGCCAGCACTGACGCTGGCTTTAAGCTGTATAACTTAATAAGTGCGTCTTTTAGGTGGGCTGTAGGCTTGCTTTGATTCAATATGCCTAAAAGTGATGCGCCCATTATTAATATCATAGGGTGATAATTCTAAAGTTACTTTATCACCAGCTAAAATTCGGATGTGGTTTTTTTTCATTTTACCACCAGTATATGCCACTAGCTTATGACCGTTCTCAAGTGTGACACGATAACGCGAATCTGGCAAAATTTCATCGACCATGCCATTCATTTCAATCAGTTCTTCTTTTGCCACTATCGTTCTCCAATTAATTAGTTAAGACCCTTAAACCAAAAAAGTGGGAATAGTGGAATAAAAAACAACATATCGCGAAGACACTACCAAACGCAGGCGCGAGTATAGTCTTAGGTCACAATTAATGCAACAAATACATCTTTATTGAGACTAAATAGTAAAATAGCTTGACACGGCGCAATTAAGTACGTAAAAAGACGTTTAGGTGTTTAGATTTTTAATAATTTGGGTCCTGATGGACCTTTTTTTGTTTTAAGTAGAAACTTTTTTGGGATGCCTCCCTATTTAAGTAAGAAAGTAATATTATGGCAACAGGTATAGTAAAGTGGTTTAATGACTCTAAAGGTTTTGGTTTCATTACTCCTGACGCAGGTGGTGACGATTTATTCGCACATTTTTCAGCTATCGTAGATAGCGGTTACAAAAGTTTGAAAGAAAATGATCGCGTGAGTTTTGACGTGACTGATGGACCAAAAGGTAAACAAGCTTCTAACATTCAGAAAG
>CAYXHH010000028.1:0-16693 GCA_964464725.1 uncultured Methylotenera sp.
TCTCTGAGTTGCAGTATGGCAAATTGCCACAACTAGAGGCGCAATTAAAACAAGCTTCCAGTGCTGAAGCGCAAGGCCAAACTGTAAAAAATAAAATGTTGCGCACGGAAGTAGGCGCGGATGAAATTGCCGAGGTGGTGAGTCGCGCCACAGGTATCCCTGTCAGCAAAATGATGACGGGGGAGCGCGATAAATTGCTCACCATGGAAGACCAATTACATAAGCGTGTGGTTGGGCAGGACGAAGCTGTGCGCTTGGTCAGTGATGCGATTCGCCGTTCACGCTCAGGCTTGGGTGATCCCAATCGTCCTTATGGTAGCTTTTTGTTCTTGGGCCCTACAGGCGTGGGTAAAACCGAGCTATGCAAAGCTTTAGCGGGCTTCTTGTTTGACTCAGAAGACCATCTGATTCGCATTGATATGTCAGAGTTTATGGAAAAACACTCCGTGGCTCGCATGATAGGTGCGCCTCCGGGCTATGTGGGCTATGAAGAAGGCGGTACGCTAACCGAAGCTGTGCGTCGCAAGCCTTATTCTGTGATTTTGCTAGACGAGGTGGAAAAAGCCCACCCTGATGTATTTAATGTGTTGTTGCAAGTGTTGGATGATGGGCGTTTGACCGATGGGCAAGGCCGCACCGTGGACTTTAAAAACACGGTGATTATCATGACATCGAATTTAGGGTCGCAGATGATACAAAGCATGACAGATCAAGACTATCAAGTGGTGAAATTGGCAGTAATGGGTGAGGTAAAATCACACTTTAGGCCAGAATTCGTCAACCGTATTGATGAAGTAGTCGTTTTCCATAGCCTAGATGAAGCAAATGTTAAAGCAATTGCTAAAATACAGTTAGAATTATTAACTAAACGTTTGCATGCGATGGATATCGATGTGGCCATCAGTGATGCTGCAATTGCCGAAATTGCGAACGCAGGCTTTGACCCTGTGTACGGAGCAAGGCCATTAAAACGCGCCATACAAAGTGAAATTGAAAACCCATTGGCACGTGAGATATTAGCAGGTAATTTTGTGGCAAAAGATACGATAGTGATTGATTTTTCTGGTGGAAAAATGCAATTTAATAAATCGAGTCAATAAACACGATGAAATGCAATTAGGTGCGTAAAGAGGCGATATTCTGGTTCACAATGCTAGGTTTGTTTTTTGCAAGCCAGAGCCTCTTTGCCAACACGTCGAGCGAACAAGAAACCTTTGATAATGAACCTCCAGTGATTAAAGAGTTACTTGAGAGGGCGAGCAATTTACTTGTCGATGAAAACGATGATGATAATCCGTGGAAAGCGGCAAATTTATATTGTGAAGCGGCGCGCTATGGAAGTTCAGAGGGAATATACCGACTAGGCATGTTGTATGCATTTGGGCGCGGGGTACCAGCTAACAGAGAATATGCCGCTAATCTATTTGGTATTGCCTCTAGTCATGGGCATTTTGAAGCGCAAAAAATGCTCGAGACCATCGAAATTAGCACGTATATTACACCACCTTGTGTGTTGGATGCGGTTGCGCCAGAACGTGCGATCACACATCAAACTACTAAATTACAAAGTTCGCCAGCCATTGATGCTTATATTGCTAAGCTACCCAAGAATAAGCGTTGGGTGGTTGACTTGGTCGATACTTTTGCGGATTGGTATCAAGTAGACTCTAAACTTGTTTTATCAATTATTACAGCTGAATCAAACTTTAAAGTTAGTGCACAGTCAAATAAAAATGCGCAAGGATTAATGCAATTAATCCCTGCTACGGCAGAGCGTTTTAATGTAAAAAATGCATATAACGCATCGCAAAATATAAAAGGAGGCGTTAAATATTTGCGTTGGTTGCTCTCATATTATCGTGGTGATGTCACTTTGACCGTTGCTGCTTATAATGCGGGAGAGCGTGCTGTAGATAGACATAAAGGTGTGCCACCCTATCAAGAAACACGTGGCTATGTGAAAAAAGTGATGGGCTTATATCAACTCAAGCAGCACGGTTATGATGCGAACATTACACGAGCATCACCATTAGTGAAGAGAGGGATTGAAAAATGAAAATATATTTATTCATATTGCTTGTCATGTTGTCAATGTTATCGGGTTGCGCAAGCACTGGCACCCAGCAAGCTAAAGTGGAACGCATTACGCCAGAAGAACTCGCTAAGTTGATACCGCCACCAGTGGCAACAGTGACTTTGGATGAAATTGTGGCTGATAGCAAAGCTGGTAAAACCAGTGATGAGATTATCAATAAAATTAAAGCAAGTAACTCACGTTACGAGTTGTCATCTTCGCAAGTGCTTGATTTAAATAAACAAGGTGTTGATGCTAAAGTATTGGATTATATTACTCAAGCGAATGAGTTAGCTAAGCAAAATGCCATTGCTGATGAAATCAATAAACGAGAGAAAGAAAAGCGTGCTGCACAACAAGCCCTCAGGCGTGAGCGTGAATTTAGCAGAAATCAATTTTATGACCCATTTTGGGGGCCAGGTTTTGGTGCGTTTTACGGTAGACCTTGGATAGGACCTATTGGTCCTGGAGCGCATTTATGGCGCGGAAATCGCTTTGGTTGGGGCATGGGGTTTGGTCATCCATTTTGGGGTTGGTAATGCAGTCTGCCTAAAGCGACTGACTTTTCTTTATAATAGCTGCTTTAATTTAAAGCTAAGATATGCAGCAATTTACTCAACAGATTAGCGTTAAAGCGCAAGGACGCAGGCTATACGATATTACCCCGCAAGTCCTAACATGGGCTAATGCGCAAGACATTAATACTGGGCTACTCACGCTTTATATCCAACATACATCAGCCAGTTTGTTGATTAACGAAAATTATGATAGCGATGTGCTTGTAGATATGGAAGCGTTTTTTAATCGCCTTGTGCCAGACGGTGATAGTTTGTTTATACATACGGTCGAAGGCCCAGATGATATGCCTGCCCATGTGCGAACAGCGCTTACACAAACGAGTTTGTCGATACCGATGTTAGATGGGAAAGTAGCTTTAGGCCAATGGCAAGGGATATTTCTATTTGAACATAGGCACATGCCTGCCACCCGCCACATTCTGATGCATTTGATCGGTGAGTAGAATTTTTAAGTTAAAAAATGCGTTAAGTCGCTACATGTTTGAACAAGGTAGACCACTGACTATGCATGAACGCGCATTTTTTAAGCCATATTTTGCAGAAATAGTATTAGAAAATGCGCGAGTGATTGATGGTCGCGTACCATTTTGGTTGCGTAGTCATATGTGTGCTGTGGTATTGGGGTGTCGCATTTATTTGCGACCCTACGCTTATCAGCCCAATACCAAACAAGGGTTTGTATTATTAGGGCATGAACTTACGCATGTATCACAATTTTTACACGGCATGACCATTTTTAAATATATTTGGTCTTGCAGAAAAGGTTACAGAAATAGTCTTTACGAAATTGAAGCTTATGCAAAAGGCGCTCTTATTGGGAAATTGTGGGATGAGATTGCACTTTAGCTTAACTTTGTTGTCCTACGCAGTATGGGGTAAGTTTATTAGTCGATACAATAAACTTTTTTCAGATTTACTATTTTTTTAAAACATGGGGGAGTAAGTATGCAATATAAATCAGCTTTAGTCATTTCGGTATTGATGGGGTCATTTTTGTTAAGTGCATGCAGTGAAAAACCTGCTGAGCCAGCACCAGAAGCGGCGCCAGCAGCAGAGGCAGCGCCAGCTGCGGAGCCAGCACCCGCTCCAGCGCCTGAGCCAGTTGCAGGCGGCTATGAGCCAACAGCAGAAGAGCGTGTACCAGGCATTACGCGTACAAAAGAAGAGCAAGATAAAATTAATGCTGAAGCGCTAGCAGGTATACCGCTACCAACGGTTCCGGGTGAGGCCCCACCAGCGGCTGCAGAACCTGCAGCAGAAGCAAAATAATTTGAAATCGCTTATTTAAGAAAAGCGCACTTTATTGTGCGCTTTTTTATTGCGAGTCTATTTTGTTTATCGCACAACACTCCAGCTAAGCGGGTCGAAAGGTTTACTTTGACGGCGCAATTCATAATATAAACCGTTACTTTCGTTACCACCGCTATTGCCTACAGATGCGATTGAGTCACCACCATCCACATCATCGCCAACGCGTTTAAATACCGCTTGGTTATTGCCGTACAGGCTCATATAGCCATCGCCATGGTCGATAATGATTAAGTTGCCAAAGCCACGCATCCAATCCGCAAAAATGACGCGACCGCTTGCTACTGACTTCACTTCACTACCTTCTGCCGCACGGATAAACAGACCTTTCCAAGAGATACCTGTGTCTTGACGAGCGCTACCAAAACGATTGGTCACCTCTCCGCGCACTGGTAAACGTAACTTGCCCTTTAGCGCAGAAAAACTACTGCCAGCATAAGCGTTTGTAGGCGTTTGTTCATTTTTGGCGATGGTTTGATTTTGCGTGTCATCATCACTCGCAGGTTTGTTGGTGTTGTGATTCGATTTTTTATTCACTGATTTTTTAGGTTTTTTAGGGACTATTTTTGCTAATCGTTCAACCAATTGAGATAAGTTTTTTTCATCGCGTGTCAGTTTTTTAATTTCACTACGCTGTGCAGAAATTTGTTTTGAAAGCGATTTGACTACTTTAGCTTTCTCTTTTTTTTGTGCTTCAAGTTCCTTTTTTTCTGCTTCTTGTTTCGCCTTTAGTTCGGCAACTTTTTGTAATGCAGCAGCGGTTTGATTATTCAACTCCTTCACTTTGTTTAAACTGGCCTGCATGTCGTCTATGAGTGCTGCATGTGCCTTGGCGATATAAGAAAAGTATTTAACATCGCGAGCAATTTCACTCGGATTTTTGTCTTGCAGAATAAGTTGTGCATAGCTTTGGTTGCCACGCATATATTGTTGTTTAAGTAAGTCGCTTAATTGCTTTTGTTGTTGATTTAAGCGCTCATTAATAGTCAGGGATTGTTTTTTTAAGCTACTTAACGCATTTTTGTTTTGATTTTGTTTCTGGGTGATTTCGCGTAGTTTTCGGTTGGCCGCACTGATAGCAGTTTCAGATTCTTTAAGTGCGTCAGTCGCATCTTTATGCGCCTCTTGGTTCTGATCGAGCTCTTTTTTTAATGCATCAATTTTTTCATGCAAATCACTTAAGTCTTCTTTGGCGGCATCAATTTTTTTGATGGCATAACTATTTGCAGTAAAAAAACATAGCAAACAAAAAATCAGCCACTTCACGATAGAAATTCTAATCATCTGAATACATGATTGTTGAATAATTTAATTGGCTAGTGCAATCAAACTTTTACCTGTCATTTCAGGCGGTTGCGGTAAGCCCATCATCGTTAACAATGTAGGCGCGATATCTGAAAGAGCCCCTGTGCTAGCCATGTTGGCAGGACGCCCAACATAAATAAAAGGCACTAAGTTGGTCGTATGTTGCGTATGTGCTTGATTGCTAGTTGGGTCAAACATTTGCTCTGCGTTGCCGTGATCTGCGGTGATAATGACTTCAGCACCTACAGATTGCGCCGCTTCTACAACGCGACCAATGCAAGTATCAAGCGTTTCGACCGCTTTAATGGCAGCTTGCAAAATACCTGTATGGCCGACCATATCACCATTGGCATAGTTACAAATAATCGCACTATATTTCTGACTCTTAATGGCTTCTACGAGTTTATCGGTGACCTCAGCAGCGCTCATTTCGGGTTGTAAATCGTAAGTGGCGACCTTGGGTGATGGCACCATAATGCGGTCTTCACCTTTGAATACAGTTTCTTCACCACCATTAAAAAAGAAAGTAACATGCGGATACTTTTCAGTTTCTGCAATACGTAATTGCGTTAAGCCTAAGTTTTGCAAATACTCACCGAATGTATTGGGTACAGTAAATGGCGCAAAAATCGGTGTGGCCTTGGTTTGATTGGCATCATACTGCGTGAGCGTAAAGTAGTTTGAGAGCTGAGGTACACGACTGCGCGTAAAACCAGCAAAATCAGCGTTGAGAATTGCATCGGTGAGTTGGCGCGCGCGGTCGCTTCTAAAATTCATGTATACCACGCAGTCGCCATCTTCCAATCTGGTTGGCGCTTCATCTGCTTGGCGTATCACGGTACACTTCACAAACTCGTCAGTCTCGCCTCTGGCATAGGCGTTGTGTAAGCCTTCAGAGGCAGTGGCTTCGGTAAACTCAGCAATTCCATCTACAATCATCTGGTATGCAGGGGCAACACGCTCCCAGCGTTTGTCTCTGTCCATGCTATAAAATCGTCCAGAAATGCTGGCAATTTTGCCTACACCAAGTGCTTTAATTTTGTCTTCAATTGCTGCAATGTAAGGCACTGCGCTGATAGGAGGTGTATCGCGACCATCTAAAAACGCATGGAAATACACCTTGCTTAAGCCTTGTTTGGCTGCCATTTCAAGCATCGCCAAAATATGGCTTATATGGCTATGTACGCCACCATCGGATAAAAGCCCAAAAATATGCAAAGCTTTATTACTGTTTTTTAAGTGCTGCAAAGCGTTAACTAATGCAGTATCTTGATAAAACGCGCCAGTAGCAATGCTGTTATTAATGCGTTCAAAATCTTGAAAAACGATGCGACCTGCGCCAATATTCAAATGCCCGACTTCCGAGTTGCCCATTTGACCATCTGGCAAACCGACATAATGCTCAGAAGCATTGATTAATGTATTTGGATAGGCTTTCTTGAGCGCATCTAAATGCGGCGTGCGTGCTTGAAGCACGGCATTTTCAGTGGCGTCTTCACGATGGCCAAAGCCATCTAATATGAGTAACACGACAGGGGTAATAGTTAAGCTACTTTGCATGGTTAAATGTTTCAATTTCCTGATGAATAATCCATTATAATAGGTGCTCGGAGTGCCGTATAGCAAAAGCGCAATGAATCTAGCGCTAATCCCATTGAAAAGTATGAAAATAGCACCATTTAATCAAAGAAAGTAATTGGAATTATCATGTTTGAATTCATTCAACAAAATGCAATCTATGTTGGGCTCGCGCTGGGTTCAGGTATTGCTTTACTCTGGCCCTTGCTCAATCGTAGTGCTGGCGTGCCAAATATTAGTCCTAGTGAAGCAGTGTTGCTCATGAACCGTTCAAAGTCCTTAGTGTTAGATGTGCGGGATGAGGCAGAGTATGCTGCAGGGCATATTCAAGGTGCAAAGCATATTCCAGTGGCTGATTTGTTAGCGCGCATCAAAGAAATTGAAAAATATAAAGACAAACCTGTGCTGGTGCATTGTCAAAAGGGTATGCGCGCAAAAGCTGCTTGTAGTATCTTGCGAGCACAACAATTCAGTCAGTTGCAAAACTTAGAAGGTGGAATAGAGAGCTGGATAGAAGCGAAACTTCCCATCGTTAAAAGTTAAGACTCTTTAACCCAATCAGAGAATATCAATGACTAAAGTCCGAATGTATTCAACGGCAGTCTGCCCATATTGCATTAACGCAGAGCGCTTATTGTTGAGCAAAGGCGTGCAAGAGATAGAAAAAATCCGTGTTGATTTAGCGCCTGAGCAACGTATCGAGATGATGCAAAAGACAGGGCGACGCACCGTGCCGCAAATTTATATAGGCGAAAAACATGTTGGTGGCTTCGATGATTTGCGTGCCCTAGACTTGGCGGGCGAACTTGATGCGCTGCTTGCTGACTAGCTTATCTGTGCTGACACATAAACTTAATCAAAAACGACGCATTTTATAGGTGAATTAAAACCAATATAAAGTTAGAATGCCGTTTTGTTTTAATAATCAACTCAATATTTTTCAACTTATTTAATAGCTTAGGATTAACATGGCAGAAGATAAACAAGCTTCAAATGAAGCTGCGCAAGCGAATCAAGACAATCAACCTGGTTTTGGTATAGAAAAGCTTTACGTCAAAGACGCTTCAATTGAAGTGCCAAGCGCGCCACAAATTTTTACAGAACGTAGTGCGCCACAAATTAATATCGAGCTTGGTAACGCAGCGCAAAAACTAGATGAAGGCGTTTTTGAAGCCGCGATTAAAGTGACTGTGACAGCTAAAATTGGCGATAAAACAGCATTTTTAGTCGAAGTGACACAGGCTGGTGTATTTGCAATTCGCAATGTGCCAGATGAAAATTTAGAAATTATTCTTGGTATTACTTGCCCAAATATCTTGTTCCCATATGCGCGTGAAGCGGTTTCAGATATGGTGACACGTGCTGGCTTTGCACCAGTATTGCTTAACCCAATTAATTTTGAAGCTTTGTTTGCGCAACAAAAAATGCAGCAAACCGAAAATGCAGGCGCAAAACCAAATTAATAGACATACATTGTTCAACTCACGAGGCTATACCCAAGCGTTATTGGGTATATTGAGTCTCGTGTTTTCATTTTCTGCTTGCGCTGTAGAGTATCGCTCTGTGGCAACAGCAAAAGTGATCGCGTATGATGCGCCGTCAAAAGAAGCCAGCAAACTTTATTTGTTGGGCGGTGGCTACCCTGTTGAAGTGATCGTGAATCTAGGTGATTGGCTTAAAGTGCGCGACCAGCTTGGCGGCTTAAGCTGGGTAGAATCCAAGTCTTTAAGCACGAAACGTATGGTACTCACCACCACAACAACTGACATTAAGGCCAGTGAAGAGGCTAATTCGGCCATGCTTGCAACATTAGAAAAAGATGTCGTACTTGAGATGGTTTCGCCAAGTATTAAAAACGGCTGGCTTAAAGTAAAGCATCGCGATGGCATTACAGGCTTTGTGCAAGTGACCAATGTTTGGGGTGCGAATTAGTGACTAAAGTAGCGGTTTTAGGTGCAGGTGCATGGGGGACTGCGCTTGCAATGCACATCAGCAATCAGCATGCGGTTGCATTATGGGCGCGTAATAGTGGCCATGTGTCTGGTATGCGTAAGGCGCGAGCTAATCCCATGTACTTGGGGGACTTTAAATTCCACGACAACCTGCAAGTAGAGGACAATTTAGGATTAGCGATTAAAGACGCCGATTTGATACTATCTGTCGTGCCTACCGCTGGTTTTCGCGGCATACTTAACGACCTAAAAGCATTAAATTTTAAGCAGCCAATTATTTGGGCGCATAAAGGCTTAGAACCTCAAACTGCTAAATTGCCACATGAAGTTGCGCAAGAAGAGTTGGGGAACAATCAGAACTGGGGCGCACTTTCTGGGCCAAGCTTTGCTGCAGAGTTGGTGCGAGGATTGCCGACAGCGGTGACCTTGGCCGCAAACGATGCCACTTTTGCGCTTGAGGCGGCCAATTTAATTCATGGTGGCAATTTACGCGTGTACGATAGCACGGATGTAGTTGGCGCTTCGGTGGGTGGTGCGCTTAAAAATGTCATGGCGATTGCAGCAGGCATCAGTGACGGCATGGGGTTTGGCAACAATGCCCGTGCGGCTTTAATTACTCGTGGCTTGGCGGAAATTACGCGTTTTGGCATGGCGCTAGGCGCAAAAACTGAAACCTTTATGGGCTTGGCAGGCGTAGGCGATTTAATCCTAACTTGTACTGGACAATATTCTCGAAACCGCGAGGTCGGTTTGCAACTCGCTTCTGGTAAAGCACTTGAAGATATTTTAAAAGGCTTGGGTCATGTAGCAGAAGGCGTGAATACTGCACGAGAAGTGATGCGCAGAGCCGATACCATGGGCATTGATATGCCAATTACCTACGAAGTCAATCAAGCGCTCACGCATGGTAAATCTGCAAAACAAGCAGTGACTGATTTATTAGGCAGAGAACAAAAACCTGAAGGGGTTTAGCCAGAAGTTGTGTTTAGATTAACTAAACACCAAAATAATTGATTAATAAGTTCTATATTTAGGAAGTAAAAACTCTTGGATAGAAGCTCTTCTTCTATCTTTTACGATGCGCTTGTTAGCATAAATTAATGCTCTTCTTGCATCCTGCTTATCTCTTCTGTCAGTCCCCATGCGTCTATCTTCATGGCGTTCAAAGCTGCATTTGCAAGTAATTGCATTGCAACTTTGCAAAGGTAGTGTGGGGGCATCTTTAGCGAGAATCGGTTTGGCTTGCATGTCACGCGCACTTTTACATGGGTGCGTGCATGGCCTAATCGTCACACATTTAAATGGCGACTCAAAAAGTGGGTTATTGACATCTTCATCTAGCGCCTTTTTTAGCTTGGCGATAGATTTTTCAGACACATACCAAAAAAAGCATGCGACTAAAATAAGTGCGATAACAATAATGTATAAAATTTCTTGCATGCAAGTAGTTAAGTAAAACTTGTCAGGGCTGGTAGGGTACCTAAAAAAACAAAATAAGTCTATAGCCCTTTATAGCCCGTTTAAAAAGTCGATTTGTCGCCACGCTTCGTACAGCAGTATCGCTGCGCTATTAGAGAGATTTAAACTGCGACTATCAGGCAACATCGGTAAGCGTAGCCGATGTTCTGGCGCAAATTCATTACGGATATCTTCAGGTAAGCCGCGTGTTTCTGGACCAAACACAAAAACATCACCTGCTTGAAATTGTACTTTTGCATAGTTTTGACTGCCTTTTGTTGTCAATGCAAACATGCGCTTGCCTGCCATGGCGGCTTTAAAATCGCCCCAATTTTTATGGATACTTAAATTGGCATATTCATGATAATCAAGCCCTGCGCGCTTCAATTGCTTATCTTCTAGCTTGAACCCTAGTGGTTCAATTAAATGTAGTGCCGCACCAGTGTTGGCACATAGGCGAATAATATTGCCCGTGTTAGGTGGGATTTCTGGTTCGAATAAGGCGATATGGAACATGCTGGTATTGGTCTATTTATGTGGAAGCGTTCTTGCAATTACCCAGCATTCTACATGAGTAGCACCTGCTTTTTTTAAGGTTTTTGCGAGTTCATTTAAGCTGGCGCCTGTGGTCATCACGTCATCCACAATCGCGATGCGTTTACCACCTAAGTTGCCATTCACTTGAAATGCGCCTTTGATATTTTTCACGCGGTCTTTCAACGGCAAGCTGGCTTGTGGCGGTGTGAGTTTGATGCGTTCTGCTGATTGAAAGTCTAATTTTTCGCGACAATGCTTGGTGATTACTTTTGCGATTTCATGTGCTTGGTTAAAGCCACGTTCTTTGATGCGCGTGGGGTGCATGGGCATGGGGATAATCAAGTCGATTTGATTTTCTGCAAGACTTAACGCTGTTTTATCCCTTAAAAATTGCCCAAAAAGATGACTTAAGTGCATCATGTTGCCATATTTATAACGCACCATCATGGCGTCAATCGGGAAGTCATATAAAAATACCGCTTGCGTTGCGTCAAAGTCTGGTGGGTTGCTTAAACAACTACCGCAAATACTGCCATCTGACGCTAAACCGCATTGTGGGCAAGCGCTATTTTGATGCCAAGGTAAATCGTTTAGGCATGCCCTGCAGACCGCATGGTTATTGGGGTGCAGACCATCTATTTTGCCCTCGCAAAGTAAGCAATTTTGTTTAAAAATAATATCCGTCAAAACATGCAATTTTGACAAATGATTATTTTTTAAGCAGTTGTTTAGAATTTGCTTCATTTTGCCTTTACAGCGTATAATTTGTTTAAATTAAACCAACAACCACGTGATTTAACTCAATAATTTGCGCAACATGTGCAAACTATTTTATAAAAGAGGCGCGCTATGCTCGACACACTACAAAACCCAAAACAAGAATCCATTATAAACACAGATTCACTTAAACGCGGTACTTGCGAGACTAAAACAGTCAATCGCTGGAGTGTGGATGAAATTGTGGCTTTGTTTGAACTGCCGTTTAGCGATTTAATTCATCGCGCGCAAACTGTACATCGTGAAAATTTTGACCCGAATGCGGTGCAAGTCAGTACGCTTTTATCCATTAAAACAGGTGGTTGTAGTGAAGACTGTGGCTATTGCCCACAAGCAGCGCGCTACCATACTGATGTAGAAAATGAACCCTTAATGCAATTGGATGAGGTGTTAAAAGCGGCACAAGAAGCCAAAGAAAATGGTGCAAGCCGCTTCTGCATGGGCGCCGCATGGCGTGGACCAAAACAGCGCGATTTAGAACCAGTGCTTAAAATGATTGCAGAAGTTAAAGCCATGGGTTTAGAGACTTGCGCGACTTTGGGCATGCTAAAAGAAGGCCAAGCAGAGCAGTTAAAAGAGGCTGGCTTAGATTATTACAATCACAATTTAGATACAGCGCCAGAGTTTTATGGCGATGTGATTACGACACGTACCTATCAAGATCGCTTAGAAACGCTAGACCGTGTGCGTAGCGTGGATATTAACGTGTGTTGCGGCGGCATTATTGGCATGGGCGAATCACGCAATCAACGCGCTGGTTTATTGGCACAACTTGCGAACATGGAACAACCACCAGAAAGCGTGCCGATTAATTTACTCACCCAAGTAGAAGGCACGCCGCTTCACGGCACAGAGGAGCTTGACCCAATTGAGTTTGTGCGCACCATTGCCGCTGCGCGCATTACTATGCCAAAAAGCTTTGTGCGCCTTTCTGCTGGCCGCCAAAGTATGCATGAGGGCATTCAAGCGCTGTGTTTTATTGCAGGGGCAAACTCCATTTTTTATGGTGAAAAATTACTCACTACAGGTAACCCAGAAGCGGAAACTGATAAGGCCTTATTCAACAAACTAGGGATCAAAAAAATCTAGTATGTTGCAGGCGGTAAAACAAGAACTAAGCTTGCTTGCAGGATTGCAAACAGAATTAGATAAGCGCAAAACGGATGGTTTGTTGCGTCAGCGTAGGTTGTTAGACTCTCCGCAAGCTGAGCATATTGTGGCAAATGATCAACACTTCTTGTCATTTTGTAGCAATGATTACTTAGGACTGGCGAACCACCCCAAACTCATTGCGACTATGCAAGCCGCGGCGGGCGATTCTGGCGTAGGCAGTGGCGCATCTAATCTCATTACTGGACATCATCGCTATCACGATACCTTAGAAAAGCGCTTGGCTAAATTTGTGAGCATGCCAGCCGCTTTGGTATTTAGTACAGGGTATATGGCAAATATTGGCGTACTAGGCGCTTTAGTGGGGCGTGGCGATGCAATTTTCGCAGATAAGCTCAATCATGCTTGCTTAAATGAAGGTAGTTATTATTCGCTGGCCGAGTTTCATCGTTATCCGCATAACGATGTAGCGGCGCTCGAAAAGTTACTCAAAGCCAGCACCGCAAAACACAAACTGATTGCCGCAGATGCGGTGTTTAGTATGGATGGTGATATAGCCCCGATTCCAGAATACCTTGCATTATGCGAACAATATGATGCATATCTTTATTTGGATGATGCGCACGGTTTTGGAGTGCTGGGTGAGCATGGTGCAGGAAGCTTAAGCCATTTTAAAATCTCATCACCACGCATCATCATGATGGCTACTTTAGGTAAAGCGGCAGGTGTCGCGGGCGCATTTGTGGCAGGCGAGCAAGTGGTGATTGATTATTTAATCCAAACCGCAAAGAGCTATGTGTATAGCACACCAGCGCCACCAGCACTTTCTGCCACGCTGACAGAATCGGTCAATTTGATTGAGCAGGGCGACGATTTACGTGCGCATTTGCAAGGTTTAATCAAAACTCTTAAAGACAATTTACAATTAAAAAAATGGAAATTAATGCCAAGCGTTACAGCAGTGCAGCCTTTGCTAGTTGGTAATAATCATGAGGTAGTCCGCCTAAGTGAGCACTTACAAAAGCAAGGAATTTTAGTGCCAGCGATTCGTCCACCAACAGTGCCAGTAAATACAGCGCGACTTCGCATTTCACTCTCTGCAGCGCATACGCAGGAAGATGTATTAAAATTAGCCTATGCGCTAAACGAAGCAGAAAGGAATATGCAACCATGAATTGCAATGTGGAAATTGTCGGGCAAGGTCAACCGCTTGTCATGATTCATGGCTGGGGCATGCACAGTGGCGTGTGGCATCCTTTAGTGAAGCGCTTATCAGAGCATTATATTTTGTATCTAATCGATTTGCCTGGCATGGGGCGTAGTCGCCCAGTCGAGCCCTATCATCTGCATGCGCTTGCAGATGAGGTTGCGCAGGTGATTCCAGGGGTGAGCGATGTTGTCGGCTGGTCTTTGGGCGGCTTGGTGGCGCAACGTATCGCGCTAAATCAACCAGACCGCATACGGCGTTTAATTTTGGTGAGTTCTACCCCAAAATTTGTGACGAGCCCAGATTGGCAAGCAGGTGTGGACCCCACTAATTTTAATACCTTTGCGAATAATGTAAACCACGATTACAAACACGCCATCATGCAATTTTTGACTCTGCAATGCATGAAAGCCAAAGATGCGCGCAGTACCATTAAGCAACTGCGCCAGACGTTTGAAACCAAACCGACACCAACGCAATCCACCTTAAATCGTGCTTTACATATTTTGCTCGATTCTGATTTGCGTGAAGAGGTTTCTAATATTCGAAAACCAACCTTGCTTATTCATGGTGACCGCGACACGCTAACCCCCGTACAAGCAGCGCATTGGATGATGCAGCAACTGCCGATGGGCTATTTACGTGTGATTTCTGGTGCTGCGCATGCACCATTTTTATCGCATTCTGATCAATTTATCGAGACGCTGAATCAGTTTCTTGAACCTCAAGTGTAAAAAGAATCCAGCATGACAGTGACAGTAGATGATTATTTACTCGATAAAGCGCGCGTTCGCGCCTCGTTTAATCGTGCCGCCAATACCTATGACGCAGCCGCTGTACTACAAAAATTAGTACGCGAGGAGATGTTAAGTCGTCTAGACTTAATGAAGATTACGCCAGCAGCCATATTGGATGCGGGTTGTGGTACAGGTCATGCCAGTATTGGTCTGCAGAAACGTTTTAAAAATGCATCTGTTTACTCACTCGATATTGCGCTTTTAATGTTGCAAAAAGCCGAGTTAGAAAAACAAAAAGCACTGCAATCGCCCATGCAAAAGCTGCTACATATATTTTCACCCACAACAACATCAGCCCAATTAATCTGTGGCGATATTGAAAATCTGCCGATTGCTGATAACAGCTTTGGTATGGTGTGGTCTAGCCTTGCCTTGCAATGGTGTAACGATTTAGACAAAGCCTTTACCGAGGTTGCGCGGGTGCTGCAGCCAGAATCATTATTTTACTTTAGTACGTTTGGGCCAGACACCTTAAAAGAACTGCGTGCTGCTAGCAGCAATGGCCACACGCATGTGAGTCGATTTATCGATATGCATGATATTGGAGATGCCTTAATTCGTGCAGGTTTTAGCACGCCTGTGTTAGATGTAGAGCGCTATACGCTCACCTACGATGATGTCAAAGCTGTGATGCGTGATTTAAAAAGTATCGGTGCGCACAATGCAACAGAGGGCCGTGCGCGTGGCTTGCAAGGGCGTGGTTTTTTACAACACTTAACGCAACAGTACGAAAAATTTAGAGTAAATGGCAAATTGCCTGCTACTTTTGAGGTGGTGTATGGACACGCTTGGAAGCCAACGCCGAAGCCGCATTTTGAAGATGGCGTATCGCCCATCACCTTTAAGAAACGACAATGACTACAGCCTTTTTTGTCACAGGAACAGACACCGACGCGGGCAAAACGCATGTTGCTTGTCAGCTTATTACGCAATATTCTGCGCAAGGGCTAAAGGTGGTTGGCATGAAACCAGTTGCCGCAGGTTGCGAGCTTGTGAATGGCGAGTGGGTAAATGGAGACGTACAAAAGTTAACCGCTGCCAGCAACGTAAAGGCGCCGCGTGAGCTAGTGAACCCTTACTGCTTTAATGAACCCATTGCCCCACACTTAGCGGCAAATATGGCGGGGATAGACATTAAAATCGATAAAATTAAGAAGGCTTACCAGCAACTCACCAACATGGCTGATGTGGTGATTGTAGAAGGCGCTGGTGGCTTTTTAGTGCCATTAAATGAAAAAGAAAGCTTGGCAGATTTAGCCGAAGCGCTTGGGCTACCAATAATTTTAGTGGTGGGGATGAAGCTGGGTTGCATTAACCATAGCTTGCTGACGGCAGAGGCGATTAAAGCGCGTGGCTTAACGTTGCATGGCTGGGTCGCGAATCATATTGACCCCAATATGGCAATGCGAAAAGAGAATATTGAAACGATTACAGAACAACTTAAATTGGCACCAATGTTTGAATCTAGTTGGTTAAGTTAACACTTTAGTTAAGCGCTAGATGTTAATTGCATGATGGAATTATGTATTTGCCTTTGTTTTTAATTGATTTTGCTCTTTCCAGAATTCCTGAGTACTCTTTTTCAAGAGACTTTTCTAATTCGGCTCCATTTTTTAAATTATCTTGAAGATGAAGCAGTCCTAATGATTGCTCCATTCGCACATATTCTAAAGCCTCCTTATTACATCCTTTGATTAAAAGTTGTTCCAAACTATCCCAAGATCTCACTCTGTGAAGCTCATTAAAAGCCTCAGTATCTATCGATACGGAAACAAAAGCCGCTTTTAAATTATTTGTTGCGAAGTATGCCGTAACTAAAAATGTGGAAATTACGCTTAAAAAAATTACTATGGCAAATTTGATGTTCTTATTCATTATGAACTCTACTATTAATGCTTATTCTTGATACAGCTTATGCGCAGCAATATACTCAATCACGTTGTAAGGCACTAAATAGCGCGCGCTATGGCCTTTTTTGTAGTCTTCGCGAATGCGCGTGGCAGAAATATCCA
>CAYXHH010000029.1:0-16652 GCA_964464725.1 uncultured Methylotenera sp.
GCAATCCAGATAAATTAGTACCTGAGGGCATCGAAGGACGTGTACCTTACAAAGGTAGCGTACTCGCCGTGATACATCAACTAATGGGTGGTTTACAAGCATCAATGGGATATGTAGGCGCTAAAGATATTGACGAAATGCGCAACAAAGCGGAATTTGTACAAATCACAAGCGCGGGGATGCGTGAAAGCCATGTGCACGATGTACAAATTACCAAAGAAGCACCAAATTATCGTATTGACTAGCTAGGCATTTAGAATACTTAACGCCTATTTGGCATGAAAAAATAAAAATTCGATAGCCAGTTAGGTCATCAATATACGTGTTTATTATCAAGTAAAAATATGTCCCATTCAAAAATTCTGATTTTAGATTTTGGCTCACAAGTCACCCAACTAATTGCAAGACGTGTGCGTGAAGCCCATGTCTATTGCGAAATCCATCCATGTGATGTGTCTGATGACTTTGTTAATCAGTTTGGTGCAGATGGCATTATCTTAAGTGGTAGCCACGCCAGTGTTTATGAGGCAGAGACCGACAAAGCACCGCAAGCAGTGTTTGAATTAGGCGTGCCTGTGCTAGGCATTTGTTATGGCATGCAAACCATGGCGCAACAACTCGGTGGCAAGGTGGAAGCTGGTGCCAAACGCGAATTTGGCTACGCACAAGTACGTGCACGTGGTCACTCTGCCCTGTTCCGCGATATTCAAGATGCGACTAATGAACAAGGTCATGGCTTGATTGATGTTTGGATGAGCCACGGTGATAAAGTGACTGAATTACCAACAGGCTTCAAAGTCATTGCCAGCAACGACACCACGCCGATTGCCGCCATGGCAGACGAGACTCGCAAATTCTACGCGGTACAATTTCACCCAGAGGTGACCCATACTAAACAAGGTCAAGCCATGCTTGAACGCTTTGTATTAGAAATTTGCCAAGCCAAACCAGATTGGATTATGGGCGATTACATCACCGAAGCGGTTGCGAAAATCAAAGCGCAAGTCGGCGATGAAGAAGTGATTTTAGGCCTATCTGGTGGCGTGGATTCTAGCGTTGCTGCCGCCCTCATTCACCGTGCCATTGGCGACCAACTCACTTGTGTATTTGTAGACCACGGCTTGTTACGCTTGAACGAAGGCGATATGGTCATGGACATGTTTGCAGGTCGCTTGCATGCCAAAGTTATTCGTGTGGATGCTACTGAACAATTTATGGGCAAACTCGCAGGCGTGAGCGACCCAGAAGCGAAACGTAAAATCATAGGCGGTGAGTTTGTAGAAGTGTTTAAAGCCGAAGCCGCAAAACTTAAAGCCAGTGGGCAAGGTCATAAAGGTGCAACATTCTTAGCGCAAGGTACCATTTACCCCGATGTGATTGAATCAGGTGGCGCAAAATCTAAAAAGGCTGTCACCATTAAAAGTCATCATAATGTCGGTGGTTTACCAGAGCAATTAGGTTTGAAGCTACTTGAACCTTTACGCGACTTATTCAAGGATGAGGTGCGTGAACTCGGCGTGGCTTTAGGTTTGCCAAGAGACATGGTATATCGCCACCCCTTCCCAGGTCCAGGCTTGGGCGTGCGCATTTTGGGTGAAGTGAAACGCGAATACGCATTGCTCTTGCAACGTGCGGATGCTATTTTTATCGAAGAATTGCGCAATACCGTGGACGAGAAAACTGGTAAAACTTGGTACGATTTGACCAGCCAAGCTTTTTCAGTGTTTTTACCCGTTAAGTCTGTTGGTGTGATGGGTGACGGACGTACTTATGATTATGTGGTTGCCTTGCGCGCCGTGGTCACCAGTGACTTTATGACCGCGCATTGGGCAGAATTACCATACAGTTTGCTTGGCAGAGTGTCTAACAGAATCATCAACGAAGTACGTGGCATCAACCGCGTGGTGTATGATATTTCGGGCAAGCCACCTGCGACAATAGAGTGGGAATAGTATTTAAAGCAATCAGTATGTTAATATTGGTTTATTAAAATTTACCCTGCAAATCAACCACATGAGGTGTATATGCAACAATTATTGAGTTATTTAATCATAGGCACGCTGTTGTTATTGGCTGGTTGCATGAGCGATAAGCATGCTGGCGCAATTTACCCACAAAAAGTTTTTGAAGCTGTCAATTCAAAATATCCATCAGAGAGAAACACGCTCATTTTTATTGATGCGCCAGAAGGTTATATTGCACCACACCAAGCTGTTTGGGAGGTGGAAAAGGATGTGGACGCGGGTGATGTGACTGCGATCATTAGCTCGCTCGCACTTAAAACCAGCACCGTGATAATTGCGGGTGAAGATGATGCGCTGACAAATGCAACCTTATCAAAAGCACTGTCTAAAGGAATAGACAAAATCAACGGTGCAAAAGTGATTGTTGTGGGAAATAAAGAACATCAAAAAAATCTAGCTGATTTAGCAAGCGTAAGTGGTGTTACGCTTGAGTTTATTGATAATCCAAACTGATTATCGATTGAGTCTAGGCCGAGCCAATATCAAGGCTCGGCTTTATTTTTTAAATACCTCATGAGCCGCGGTTTTGTTAAAGAAGATGATCTAGAGCACGCTGGTACCGATGTACCTGAGCGCCCGATAAGTACTAGCCCAAATTATGTGACGACGCATGGTTATGCACAATTGCAAAAGCTTGCAGAAGAGTTAGAAGAAGACATCAAGCAGTTATCTGCAAAAAAAGAAAGTGCTGAAGTTGTTCAAAAATTGGCTGTTTTAAATCGTGATTTACGTTATATTGCTGCGCGTATTGAAAGCGCACAAATCGTTGAGACAAGAATCGGTACAACTGCCGAGCAGGTTGTATTTGGTACAAATGTCACCGTAGAGGACGAAAATGGTGAGTGCCATCGTTATACAATCGTTGGCGAAGATGAGGCTGATATCAAATCCAACAAAATCAGCTGGACTTCACCACTCGCGAAAGCGCTAATAGGCCAAAAAGTAGGTGATAGCGTTGTTTGGCAAAGGCCGATTGGCAATACCGTATTAGAAATTGTAAGTATTCAATATTAAATTTTTTAATTGAAAGTATGTATGAATGTTTCTGAAGCAATTATCGAACGTCGCTCTATCAAATCGTTCGACCCAACACACAGAATGACTGAGCAAGAAATTGCTCAACTCATGTCACTGGCAATGTTGTCACCCACTGCGTTTAATATCCAACATTGGCGATTTGTATTGGTGACAGATCCTGTGTTACGCCAACAAATCCGCGCTGTAAGCTGGAACCAAGCGCAAGTGGAAGAGGCATCACTGCTCATCGTATTAACAGCAGATTTAAAGGCGTGGGAGAAAAATCCTGCGCGTTATTGGGCGAATGCACCACAAGCTGCCCAAGATTATTTAGTGCCAGCCATTGGCGCTTATTACCAAGGCAATGAGCAGGCACAACGTGATGAAGGCATGCGCTCATGCGGCATGGCGGCACAAACCATTATGTTGGCAGCCAAAGAAATGGGTTACGACACTTGTCCTATGGATGGTTTTGACTTTGATGCCGTCGCTAAATTGATCAATTTACCTGCTGACCATACTCCAGTGATGTTTGTCGTTGTAGGTAAAGCGCTGGCACCAGCGCGCGCAAGGTCTGGTCAATTAAACATCGATGAAGTTGTCATCTATAACAAATTTTAATTTTTTTAAGGTATTCCCGTGTTAATTAGTAACAATATTACGATGCAGTTTGGCGCTAAGCCATTGTTCGAAAACGTCTCTGTTAAGTTTGGCGATGGTAATCGTTATGGTCTGATTGGTGCCAATGGTTGCGGTAAATCTACTTACATGAAAATCTTGGCAGGTGTTTTAGAACCTACGTCTGGCAATATTTCGCTCGATAGTAACGAGCGCATGGCGTTCTTGCGCCAAGACCAATTTGCCTATGAAGATCAGCGCGTGCTGGATGTTGTCATGATGGGTCACGAAGAAATGTGGAAAGCCATGCAAGAGCGTGACGCTATTTATGCCAACTTAGAAGCTACCGAAGACGACTATATGCGTGCCGCAGAGCTGGAAGGCGTGTTTGCAGAATATGATGGCTACACCGCGGAAGCGCGCGCAGGCGAGTTGCTACTCGGCGTTGGCATTCCGATTGAACAACATAACGGCCCGATGTCAGCTGTTGCGCCAGGTTGGAAATTGCGCGTATTGCTCGTGCAAGCCTTATTCGCAAATCCAGATGTATTGTTGCTCGATGAGCCCACCAACAACTTGGACATTAACACGATTCGTTGGTTAGAGGATGTATTAAACAATCGTGATTGCACCATGGTGATTATCTCGCATGACCGCCATTTTTTAAATCAAGTGTGCACGCACACTTGCGATATGGATTACGGCAAGCTCACGGTTTACCCTGGAAATTACGACGATTACATGGAAGCCAGTATCGCAGCACGCAATCAACAAGCGCGCGACAATGCTAAAGCCAAACAACAAATCGCTGATTTGCAAGACTTTGTGCGCCGTTTCTCTGCGAATGCTTCGAAAGCCAAGCAAGCCACTTCTAGAGCAAAGCAGATTGAAAAGATTAAAATCGAAGAATTTAAACCCTCTTCACGCCAATATCCGTTTATTCGCTTTGAGTTTGATGAGCGAGATAAGCTACATCGCAACGCGGTTGAACTTAAAAAACTGAGCCATGGCTTCGATAAAATCTTATTTAACGATGTGGAGTTAATGTTTGAAGCAGGTGAAAAGGTAGCAATTATTGGTGAAAACGGGATCGGTAAAACCACATTCTTACGTTGTTTAGCGGGTGATTTAAAACCTAAGCATGGCGAAGTCAAATGGGCAGAGAAGGCCAATTTAGGTTATTTTGCGCAAGACCACGAATATGAGTTTGAACAAGGTGAAGACTTGTTTGAGTGGATGACCAAACAGCGCCAACAAGGTGATGACGACAATACCGTACGTAGTATGTTGGGGCGCTTGCTTTTCCCAACAGAAGCCACTAAAAAATCCGTTAAGGTGCTGTCTGGCGGTGAAAAAGGACGCATGCTTTACGGCAAATTGATGTTGGCAAAAACTAATGTTTTGCTCATGGACGAGCCTACTAACCATATGGACATGGAATCGATTGAAGCCCTTAACACAGCACTCGACAAATACAAAGGGACACTATTTTTTGTTAGTCATGACCGTGAATTTGTGAGTTCGATTGCGACAAGGATTATCGAAATCAAAGCTGATGGCATTGTCGATTTCAGTGGTAATTACGAAGATTATTTGGCCAGCCAGGGTGTTGAGTAAAACCAACGTTGAGGTATAAATTTAAAACTAAATTATTACGAGAAAAAATGAAAGCTCTGTAAACCGCATAGAAATTGGCTCGCAGAGCATCTAAAATGATTTGGTATGTTGATATCACAAAAAAGCCGCTTTTCAGCGGCTTTTTAATTACTCTTTTTGTGCACGTTTACGTTCGTGCTCTAACAAGAAACGTTTACGAATACGTATTGTTTTTGGTGTAATTTCCACCAACTCATCATCATCAATAAACTCAACAGCACTTTCTAAAGTGAGCGCTATTGGTGTAATCAAACGCACTGCTTCATCAGTGCCCGATGCACGCACGTTAGTGAGCTGTTTACCTTTAATGGGGTTCACAATCAAATCGTTATCACGGCTGTGAATACCAATCACCATACCTTCATACAGCTTATCGCCTGGGCTTGAAAACATTTTGCCGCGATCTTGCAATTTCCAGAGCGCATAAGCCACAGCTTCGCCATGCTCAGCAGATATCAACACGCCATTGCGACGGCTTGGCATATCGGCTTTAACAGGCGCATATTCATCAAAAATGTGGGCCATTAATCCAGTACCACGTGTGAGTGTTAAAAACTCGCCTTGAAAGCCAATTAAACCACGTGCTGGGATTTTATATTCCAAGCGCGTACGGCCATTACCGTCTGACTCCATATTTTGCATTTCACCACGGCGACGACCAAGTTCTTCCATCACCGCGCCTTGATTTTCGTCCTCAACGTCCACCGTTAAGATTTCATAAGGCTCACATTTTTCGCCGTTAATCTCGCGGAACACCACACGCGGTTTACCCACTGCGATTTCAAAACCCTCACGGCGCATATTCTCTAATAAGATTGTTAAGTGTAATTCACCACGACCTGAAACTCGGAACACATCTGTATCTTCTGTATCTTCTACACGTAAAGCAACGTTTACTAACAACTCTTTGGTCAGGCGGTCTCTAATTTGACGCGATGTTACAAATTTGCCTTCTGTACCTGCTAATGGAGAGGTATTGACCATAAAGTCCATAGTCAATGTTGGTTCATCCACGCCAAGATGAGGCAGACCGATTGGATTATCACGGTCGCAAATGGTAAAACCAATACCGATTTCATCTAGGCCTGAGATAATCACAATATCACCTGCTTCAGCCTCTTCAACCGGCACGCGCTCTAAGCCTTGAAAGCCTAATACCTGATTAATTCGTCCTTGCGCAATTTGTTCGTCTTCACGCATCACAGCCACCACTTGGCCTGGTTTGATTCTGCCATTGCGGACGCGGCCTACACCTAAACGACCGGTATAAGTTGAATAATCGAGTGCGGAAATTTGTAATTGCAAGGGCGCATTTGAATCACCTACTGGTGGTTCTACATGTTTTAAGATTGTTTCAAATAGCGGACGCATATTGTCGCTAGGTTTTTTAATGTCTAGCGTTGCGAAACCATTTAATGCTGAGGCATAGACTACTGGGAAGTCTAATTGCTCATCGGTAGCACCAAGGTTAGCAAATAAATCAAAAGTATGATTAATCACCCAGTCTGGACGCGCACCTGGGCGGTCCACTTTGTTAATCACCACAATCGGTTTTAAGCCAAGTGCTAATGCTTTTTTGGTCACAAAACGTGTTTGAGGCATCGGGCCTTCAACCGCATCCACCAACAGCACCACACCATCCACCATACCTAATACGCGCTCTACCTCGCCACCAAAGTCAGCATGGCCTGGTGTATCCACAATATTGATATGCGTACCCTCATAATTTACTGCGGTATTTTTTGCAAGAATAGTAATGCCACGTTCTTTTTCAAGGTCATTGCTATCCATCACCCGTTCGGTCACGGCTTGATGCGATGCGAATGTACCAGATTGCTGTAAAAGTTTATCGACCATAGTGGTTTTACCGTGGTCAACGTGGGCGATAATTGCGATATTTCTTAAATTACGTGTCATGAAAACTGCCAATTGTTTGAAAGGGCGAGAGTTTAACACATCTCGATGCAATAAACCTTTGACAAAGCTGAATTTATGCTTATAATGCGCACAACTTGAAGCTTTTGATTGATTTTTAAAAGTTTTAGATTCATCGCCCTGACCCTCAATCACTCGTGAAATTTTGTAGTGATTATCTCGTAGATTATTGATTAATCTATCTTTTACTGGTTAGCGGCTATGCCCGTGCGCTGGTAAAAATGCATTTTTAATATCGTTTTCGTGTGTATTGTTGAGTTTTTCGACTTTCAGCATTTAAAAATAAATATTATTTACTTAGCGCCCTTTTTTGTTTGCTTCTTTGCTTTTGATGCTTGAAGTGAGTTTTAACTTAAGAAAGGGACATATTTTGTCTTTTGAATCATTAAATTTACACCCAACTATTTTACGTGCTGTCGCTGAAGCAGGCTACGACACTCCTACTGGCGTACAAGCGCAAGCCATTCCACCTGCATTAGAGGGTCGCGATATTCTAGCATCTGCCCAAACAGGTACAGGCAAAACTGCCGCATTCACATTACCAGCACTTAACTTGCTTGCAACACCACATGCTTCAAATAGCCGTGGCCCACGCATTTTAGTACTTACCCCAACCCGCGAATTAGCTGCTCAAGTTAATGAAGCCGCACGAAAATATGGTAAGTATATTCGTGCACGTACAGTGAGCATTGTCGGTGGCATGCCATACCCACTACAAAACAAATTATTATCACAACCGCTTGATATTTTGGTGGCAACACCAGGTCGTTTTATCGATCATATGGAGCGTGGTCGCATAGATTTAAGCCGCTTACAAATGTTGGTATTAGATGAAGCTGACCGTATGCTAGACATGGGCTTTATGCCGGATGTTGAGCGTATTTGCCAAGCATTACCTGCGGAGCGCCAAACCTTATTATTCTCTGCGACTTTAGATGGCATTGGCCATATCGCTAAACAATTTTTGCGTAACCCAATTACGATTCAAGTCGCTAGCCAAAAAGAAAAACATGCCAATATCGAGCAACGTCTGCACTTTGTTGATGACATGACACATAAAAATAAACTGCTCGAGCATCTGCTCATTGGCGAAGATGTAAATCAAACCATTATTTTTACCAGCACAAAACGTCATGCAGACTTACTCGCAGAAGATTTATATGCAGCTGGCCATAAAACAGCCGCGCTTCATGGCGATATGACACAAGGTGCACGTAACCGTACATTGACTAAATTACGTCATGGTGATGTAAAAGTGTTAGTTGCAACCGATGTTGCAGCACGCGGTATTGATATTCAAGGCATTAGTCATGTGATTAACTATGATTTGCCTAAATTTGCAGAAGATTATGTACACCGTATTGGTCGTACTGGTCGCGCAAATAATACTGGCGTAGCGATATCTTTTGCATCCAATATGGATAGACATATCTTGCGCAAAATCGAGCAGTATACAGGTCAAAAATTAGATGCTGCAGTTGTGGAAGGCTTTGAGCCAAAACGTGCAATGAAAATGGATGGCCCAAATGGCAAACGCAACAGCAATAGTCGTGGCGCAGAAAGATCAAATCGAAACGAGCGTTCTCATGTTCCAGGTGGCCGCGGTGGCTACCAACCGCGCGACAATAACCGCGCAAGCTTTGGTGATAGAGTCATGGGAGAAAAACCATTAGCTGAAAAAAGCTACGGCCCAAGAAGCGGTGGTTTTAATGACCGCAACAAAACTCGTACTCACGATGGCGCGCGTCCTGCACGAAATGCTGAGCGTTTTACTAGAAATGAAAATGTTCAAATACCGCGCGATAGCGCTGGTGAAGTAAACGGCAACAGCCGCAATTATAATAAAGACACCGATTTGCAATTTGCAAAACAATTAAGCCAAGAATTTGTTGGCAGAAAATCTAGTCACGGTGAAAAAGCATTTGGCCGTAAACCAGAAGGCGCTCGCGCAACTGCTCGAACTGATGGAGCTAGAGCACAACCGAAGACTAACTTCGGTGAAAAATTTGGCAATCCGCGCCCTCGCCCTAATGGTGACCGTCCTGCACGTGCGGGTGGTGACAGTGCTCCACGTAGACCACGTAACTTTGCATAATGGAAATCATGTCAACTGATGTTGAAATTAAGTTTGATGCTTTAGGACTAGCTGAACCGCTTTTAAAAGCTATAATCGAAACAGGCTATACAAAGCCAACCCCGATACAAGCAAAAGCGATTCCGCTGGCTCTACAGGGTTTAGATTTAATGGCTGGTGCGCAAACAGGCACTGGCAAAACAGCTGCATTTGCTTTGCCGCTTTTGCAGAAGTTGTTGCCACTTGCTAGCACGAGTACTTCGCCAGCAAAACATCCAATTCGTGCGTTGATTTTAACACCAACGCGAGAGCTTGCAATTCAAGTTGAAGAAAGCGTTAAGGCATATGCAAAATATACTAATTTACGTAGTTTAGTAGTATTTGGCGGCGTAGATATTAAATCGCAAACACCGCATCTTAAAACTGGCGTTGAAATTTTAGTGGCTACGCCTGGTAGGCTTCTAGATCATGTAGAACAAAAAACGCTCACGCTTGGTCAAGTTCAAATGTTAGTGTTAGACGAAGCCGACAGAATGCTGGACATGGGCTTTATGCCTGATTTAAAACGCATTTTAGCTTTATTGCCTAAGCAGCGGCAAAACCTGATGTTCTCAGCTACCTTTTCTAATGATATTAAAAAGTTGGCAGATGACTTTCTAACTAATCCGACACTCATCGAAGTGGCACGAAGCAATGCAACAGCTGAGAATGTGACACAAAAAGTATACTTGGTTGAACAAGCAAGCAAACAAGCGCTTTTATCTCAACTCTTACTGGCTGAAGCCAATAAACAAGTCATTATTTTCACCAAAACTAAAGTAACTGCTAGTCGTTTAAGTCGAGCACTTCAAAAAGAAGGAATCGCAGCGGATGCAATTCATGGTGACAAAAATCAAAAAGAGCGGATGGAAGCGCTTGAGGCTTTTAAAGTCGGCAAAGTGACAGCTTTGGTAGCCACAGATGTCGCAGCGCGTGGGCTAGATATTTCTGATTTGCCTATGGTGATTAATTATGAAATGCCAAGTGCACCAGAAGATTATGTACACCGCATCGGCCGTACTGGACGTGCTGGTGCAAGCGGTATTGCAATTTCTTTTGTGTGTGAAGAAGAAGAAAAATACCTAGCTGAAATTGAAAAACTGATTAAACGTAAAATTGATAAAGAAAAAGCGGACTTAAAAAAAGATGCTCGCAAACCCAATAGCAATGGAAGTCGTGAGCATACTCATCTTGAAGATGCAATCAACTCGAATAGAACCACACATGCAAAACCACGCCAACACTTGCGCAAACCTTCTACAGATCCTTGGTTTGACAAACCATACGAGCCGACTATATCCAATTTAAGTACTAAGCCACTTAACCAATCTAGCAGTCGAAAAATACCAGTTGCAGCACTTTTAGGTGGCTTAAATAATCGCGTTAAAAACTAACGAATTTTACTGTTTTATTTTTTAAACCAAGTTTCCATTTCTTTGGCTTCTATCGGTGGCGAGTAAAAATAGCCCTGTACATTTTTACAGCCACTTTCAGATAAAATATCCACCTGTAACTGGTTCTCTACACCTTCACCCACTAAATCTAATCCAAGCGCATCTGCTAACGCGACGATTGCTTTGACAATGACTCTGTCTTCAGCGCTATTGACTAGACCATCAACAAAAGTATGGTCAATTTTCACTTCGTCCACTGCCCAGCGTTTGAGATAAAGTAGTGATGAATGTCCCATACCAAAATCATCTAAAGAAATGACAAACCCCAAGTCTTTGATTTGGCGCATATTTTTCTTAACAGTATCACCCTCTTCAAGCAAAGCATGTTCAGTAATTTCGATACAAATCATTTTAGGTGAAATACCATATTTTGTAGTCACGCTACTCAGCATTTTGACCAATGAATCTGAACGTAAATGTCGAGGAGAAATATTCACTGAAACACGAGGCAACTGATAGCCTTTAGCTATCCATGTTTCTAATTGCTTACAGGTTTGATCAATGACCCAATCGCCAATTTGGTTAATCAGCGAAGACTGCTCAGCAATTTTTACAAACTCTAATGGTGGTATTAAACCGCGTTCTGGATGTCGCCAACGTAACAAAACTTCCAACCCAGTGAGTTTGCCTTTTTCAATCTCGACTTGTGGTTGGTAAGCAAGAAAGAATTGACCCTCTTTAAGTGCTTGCCGAATACCGTTTTCCATATCTAACCATTGGTGCGCAATAAAATTTAAATTGCTGGTATAGAATTCAAAATCATTGCGACCATTTTGTTTAGCGCGGTACATCGCTAAATCTGCATACACCACCAGCGTTTGTGGGTCCGTTGAGTCATCTGGATAGACGCTCACACCAATACTGGCCGTACAATATACTTTTTGCTGTTTAATTTCAAAAGGTACGGCAAATGAAGTAATGATGTCACGTACTAATCGATGTCCATCTTGTGGGGAAGCGCCCTCCATCACCATCACAAACTCATCACCACCCATGCGACATAAAATATCAGTTGATCGCGCTTTCTCTTTGATGCGTTTCGTTGCCATCATCAATAACTGGTCACCTGCTTCATGGCCTAAGGTGTCATTCACCAATTTGAAATGATCTAAATCAAAAAACAGCAAGAGTACCTGACTGCCTGCACGTTCAGCTTTACTGATTGCATGCTCCAAGCGCTGTCTGAATTGATTACGATTGGGCAAACCAGTTAACTCGTCATGCGCAGCCAAATACTCGACCTTGCGATTTAGTGCTACCGTTTCGCTGACATCACGCCCTACGCCCCGATATCCTGTAAAAGTGCCACTAGGAGTGAATATTGGCTTACCTGACACACGCAAATAAACAAGTTGGCCTGTCTCATCAGTAAAGTGAACAACAAAGTCTGCAAAACGCTGATGTGTTTGAACCGTTTTTAGCATTTCGTTAGAAGTATGGCTGTGACAAGCTTCCGCTAAATCCGTCAAACTGTAAAAGTCTAACCCTTTTGGTCCACCAATTAATCCATGAATTTTTAGTTGGTCGTCTGACTCCCAAAACCAGTCGGCAGAGGCTTCTGCAAAGTCTCTGAATCTTGCTTCACTTTCCATCAATCTTTGCTTTTCTTCATCTAGCTCAACTAACTTTTTATCTAGTTTTGAGCGCAAGCGATCGGCATGCTGTTTATCTAATTTTAGTGGGCTACCTCTATATAAACCCCGATTTTTCGGGCCTTTAGATTGATGATTGGATTCAAGCAAATCATTAATGACTTTTAATAATTCGTTAATGTCCATCGGCTTAATCAAAAACTTGTCTGCACCAAGCGATAAGGCAAATCGTTCATCTTGCTGGGAAGTATAAGTTGCGGTGTAAAAAATGAATGGGATATGTTGAAGTTGTATATTTTGCTTAAGCGCGCGACAGAGCCCATAGCCGTCCATTTCTGGCATCAATATGTCAGAAATGATTAAGTCAACTTGATCAGTTTGCAAATAACCTAAAGATTTTAATCCATTGTCAAAGCTGACAATTTCAAATCCTTCGGCAGACAATAAAGTCTCTAGTAATTGCCTAGAGTTTTCATCATCTTCTGCGATTAATATTTTCATTAAACACCTTCCCCTTTAAGTGCTTGTTGTATTTGACCAACGACTAGCATTGGATCTATCGGCTTTTCTATATATGCAGTACATCCCGCCGCCAACAGTTTTTCCTTATCACCAGACATCGCATATGAGGTCATGGCAATAATTGGTATCGATTTCCCTACTGGATGATTACGGATGCGCTTTAATACTTCTAGTCCATTTATATCAGGTAATTGTATATCTAAAATAATAAAATCGGGAGGAATTGTGAGCGCTTGTGTCACACCTTCTAAACCTGTCATGGAAAAACGCGTCTTATATTCAGCCTTTTCAAGTATAAATCGAATGAGTTCTAAATTATTCTCGTTATCTTCGATAATTAATGCAGTTTTCATCGTTAAATTTCTTCTAAATGAGATGCTTCCAGATGTGCGCCATTGGTTTTTAAAATTGATTCTGGCAGTTTGACTGGCACAGTAATCGTAAACGTACTGCCAATATCTAATTTGCTCTCAACCTCAATATTACCACCTAATAATTGCGTTAAAATTTTATGGGTAAGATATAAACCTAAGCCCGTCCCTAACGTTTTAATTTTTAATCTAGACTCAACTCGCTCAAACGGCTTAAAGAGTTTGGCCAGACCAGCTTCATCAATGCCAATTCCAGTATCTATCACTTTAATGATAAGTTGTTTTCTTTTAACCTTAGCATGCACTTGAATAGTACCTTTTTCCGTATACTTAACTGCATTACTGACCACATTTAACACCACTTGGTATAAACGCTTGCGATCAGTTTCTAACTTAATTTCACCCTCAACGTTTATTCTTAAATCTAAATGCTTTTCAGCCAACAAATGATCTACCGCATGCTCTACATCATTCAACAATGGCAATAACTCAAATTTTTCAGCATAGACATTCAGAAAACCTGCTTCTATCTTTGAGATATCAATCACATCTGATATCAGGGATAATAAATGTTTGGCTGAGTGATAAGCGCGTCCTAACTGATCTTTTTGCTTTACATTTAAGTCTCCCGACATCCCCTGAAGGACCACACCCAAAAAGCCTATGATTGAGTTTAATGGTGTTCGCAACTCATGTGACATTGAAGCAACAAACATAGACTTTATGCGGTCAGCCGATTCAGCGGCCTCGCGTGCACGGATAAGCGAAGCTTGTAGCGCCTTTTGTTGTGAAATGTCTTGTGCTACCGCGATTAAGCGCTGCTCGTCCGAGTTGTTAGCCTGCCTAGCGCTGACAATATTGCACAAGAACTCTACTTGACGTCCGTCTGCGCAACGAAACAGCAATTCAATATCTCGCGTATCTTTGCCTTTTTGAGCGTTTTTGGCAATGAGTAAAGCTTTTTTCAATGATTCTTTAACCACAAATAAATCAATAAAACTTTTACCTAACACCTCACTTCTTTTGTAACCAGTCACGCGTTCCGATTCTGGATTGAACTCAACAATTTCACCATTCATATTGAGACTACTAATTGGTATCGCCGCATACTTAAGTAAAGAAGAAAAGCGCTGTTCACTCTCCTGCAAAGATTTTGTTCTGGCGTTAACTATTTGCTCTAACTCTTCTGTGTATTTATGTAACTTTTGTTCCGCATCTCGACGTCTGTAGGTCTCTATGGATAATCTCGCTAAATCAGCTAGTGACCCAACAAAATTTTGCTCGTCTAATGTCCAATCACGAG
Organism: uncultured Methylotenera sp.; assembly: GCA_964464725.1. Taxonomy (GTDB): domain Bacteria; phylum Pseudomonadota; class Gammaproteobacteria; order Burkholderiales; family Methylophilaceae; genus Methylotenera_A. The sequence goes on from CAYXHH010000029.1 coordinate 14,606, forward strand.
TACCACCCACATGCTCATGGCAGATAACGCCAATCACCTGATGATTTAGCCAAATGGTGCCTTCTAACATGGCTCCTATATTCGCTTGTTGCAAGTAGTCACCTGCAAGCTCTTTTGTTGCAGGGTGTTGCATTGCATCATCTACAACAATCACTCGATTAAGGGAGAGTTGTTTAAAATACTCTGGTAATTGTTTAGCAATTAATGGTTTTTCAATCTTATGCACATTTTGAGATCTCGAGTACAAGGTCCTACACTCTAGTTGCTCACCGTCGTCGCTAATAAGCCATAGGCTTACACGTTCTACCTTGAGTGTTTCAGCAGACACCTCAACGATTTCTTTAAAAAACTCATCGATGTTTTGCCAATCGATGAGTTGATGTTGCGTCAGCGTTGTTAAGGCTTGCTGTTGTTTTTCAAGTCGATCTTCACTTGCATCTATTTTATTTTCTACAACTTTACGTTTAGTTATCTGATTGAGAAATTGACTCAAATATCCGTCAGCCTCAAATCTTCTTTGCATACTTCCCAACATATAACTGACAGCCAAACCTAAACATATGGCTAAGAACTCAATGATGCTCAATGTGAGATGATGACCTTTTTGAAAATAATGATAACTAAACCCTAAAATTATAAAAATGATGACTAATAATCCTACATACGCCAACCTATTTGAATACATGACCTTTTTAGAGAGAATTTCGCGATGCACCAAGTCGGTATCAGTGATGTTTGTACTGTTTAAACGTTTATCTAATGATGATTTAAGGCGCTTATCCCATTGAAACAATCTGTAAATCAAGAAAAAAGCCATGCATGATATGAAGAATAAAATCCAATTTTTATACTGTTCAAACTTGCTTTGTTCTATTCCATTTTTGTTCCAACGTGAATAGATTGCATCGCGCTCATTTTTGGTAATTGTGTTCAAACCCTTTTCTAAAATATCTGCCAATATTGGCCAATCTTTTCTAGAAGCAATGCTCATTTTGTAATTAAAATCCAGCACATTGACGATTTTTAGATTTTTAAGATCATGTTTAATAGCACACCAATTTGCGACTGGTAAATCACTTAAGATAGCTGCAGAAACACCAAAAGAAACGTTAAGCAAACCAATACATGTGTCTTGTACTTTATCGACAAGCGTATTTGGATATTGCTTTAATAAATAATCATATACAGCATAATGTCCAACTACCGACACCGCCTGCGGTGCACTTTCTAGTGAGAAGTTAATCGGCGCATTTTTGCGCGCAATAATATAAACAGGAAAATCTAAGTAAGTTTTTGTAAAATTCCAGTATTGCAATCGCTCGTCGGTGATTGCAAACGTCATAATCATATCCACCTGTTTTTCTTCAGGGGTTTTAGCTGCCATCTGCGCAGTTGTCAAAACTACTTGTTTAAATTTAACGCCAAGGCGCTTTTCAATTAATTGCAGGTAGTCACTGCCCAAGCCAACGAGTTTGCCGTGCTCATTTAAAAAGTTAACGGGGGCATAGTCTGGAGATATCGCAACACGAATTTCTGGTTGACTTTTCAGCCAAGCACGTTCTTTTGGAGTGAGTATATCTTCGGCAAAACAGGGCTTTTGCATGATGAGGAAAATACATGCTAAAAGAAAATTTGCTAGTAGATGGTAAAAAGTATTGCTCTTTTTCAAGCACTACTCCCGCTATCGCATTGACTTGTTATTCTTACGGGCACTATAGCATTTTATAAACTAAAATGTCTAAAGTATTGCTCCATAAAGTTGAGATAATTTGCTATTCGCGGTTACGCATAAAATCCGCAACGCCATAAAGCTGTGTTGCAAGTTTTTGCATCAGTGATTCTTCCATATTGATCCGGTGCATCGCTTGTATCATGCAGTACATCCATTGGTCGCGCTCAGATTCTCCGATTGGGAAAGGCATATGGCGTGCTCTTAGTCTGGGATGTCCATACCGTTCGATATAAAGTTGCGGTCCACCAGTCCAACCAGTTAGAAACATAAATAGTTTTTCACGGGCTTCCGTTAAATCTTTTGCATGATAAGCAC
>CAYXHH010000030.1:0-16495 GCA_964464725.1 uncultured Methylotenera sp.
CCGCCATTATCTGCAATGGCACCACTGCGGATATATTTGGCAGGGTTGCGCGGTAAATCAATCTTCACCGCACGGCCAGCCGCTTCTTTACCCATTTCTGAGTTATTGCTGCCCGCGACTTGGTAGTGCTTAAGCGCGGCGTCAATGTCACCACGTTCTTCGGCAATATCGCCCAACAGCGCATGGCCTGGCACAGTAGGTAAGAGTTGGTTAGCGCGCACTAAAAATGGCTCAGCTTCTTTCTTTTTACCCATGTTGTAAAGGGCAATGCCGCTTTGCACGTGGGGTTTAAAGTAATCGGGCTGCATTTTAATGGCTTTGTCGTAATAGCTAAGCGCCTCGGTATTTTTCTTTTGGCTCAGCGCAATGTCGCCTAACAGTTCTTGAAAGCGCGGCTCACGTGGCTCGCCCGCAATGGCTTTTTGTGCCAATGTGGTGGCGGTTGCTACATCGTTTTTCTTGAGTGCTGCAATCGCTTCGTCATACGCTTTGTAAGCGGGTTGAGTAGCTTTTAACTTGCCGACTTTTTGCGCATAAGTTTCAACGCCCATCTCTCCGCCTGCACCTAATTTAGCGAGGGTAACTTTGTTAGCCGCAACGCGCTCGGGTGAGGGCGGGTGGCTTGCAAATAAGCCGGTTATAAAGTTGCTTTCGCGGCCTTGGCTAAGGCGCACAAATGTTTCTTGTAGCGTGACCGCAGCGGCAGGGTCGTACCCCGCTTTTTTCATGTAGAGCATGCCGTAATAGTCAGACTCACTTTCTGCATCGCGACCATATTTGCTGCTAATTAATTGTGCACCCAATTGCGAAGCGCCAACCGCCAAATTGGCGTAATCGGTATTTTGTGTGCCGATGCCAACAGCAATCATCGCGCCTTGAATAAAGATGCCGCGCTCCATGCTTTTTGCGCCATGACGTGCCGCCGCATGCACAATCTCGTGACCCATCACTGCGGCAAGTTCAGCCTCGCTATTCAGCTCGTACATCAGGCCGCGATTAAACGCGATTTTGCCACCAGGCATCGCCCAAGCGTTGGGGGTAGAGTCGTTAATCACTACAAATTCATAAGGTAACTCAGGGCGATCTGATACAGCGGCTAAGCGCTTGCCAACGCTTTGTACGTAGGCAGTGAGTTCGGGGTCGATAATGTAATCACCGCCTTGTGATTGGCGGGCAGGGGAGTAATTTTCTTTTCCAATCGCAATTTCTTTTTCTTGCGAAACAAACTGAAATTCTTTTTTCTTGGTGACGGGGTTGGTGCCGCAGGCGGTGATGGTGAACCCGATGATAAGGGCGATGAAAGCGTTCGACCATTTTTGTATGGTGCGTGTACTTAACATATTAAACTCCCCAAAATTTAAGATTAATGTTGTTGTTATAAATCAGTTGTTTTTACATTAACGCATTTAGTTGATAGCAAGAATACATCAAGATTGTTTATTTTAAGTTACAAAGACTTAACTCTTATTTGGGCATGGTTTTTTCGTGCAATCTGCATAAATATATAAGGAATGCTCGTGGATTTTAAACCCGCGTTCATTCGCCGCTTTATGTTGCAGTTTTTCAATTTCTTCATCGCAAAATTCTTCAACATGCCCGCATTGCATACATACAATGTGGTCATGATGGCTGCCTTCATTCAGTTCAAATACTGCTTTGCCAGTTTCAAAATGATGGCGTAATAAAAGACCCGCTTGCTCAAATTGTGTAAGTACGCGATACACCGTTGCCAAGCCCACATCTTCTCCTGCATTGATGAGTATTTTATAAATATCTTCGGCTGATAAATGGCGCTCTGCGCTGTTTTCAAACAGCTCTAGTATCTTTAATCTAGGCAGTGTAGCCTTAAGGCCAGCGTTTTTTAAATCTTTCTGATCATGCATCATAAAATGGCTTTCAATTCACAAATGTGTTTTTAGGGTAGAACCCATCGTGGTATATTAGCGTCAATTCGATATTATGTCTCTAAATTATCAACAATAAACATGCGCAATTTATTCATTATACCTTTAATAGTTATTAGCATTTTGCTTTCGGCATGCGGTTCTGCTGTACCCAAAATGAAGCCTTTCAAGATGGAAATTCAGCAAGGCAATGTGGTGACTTCTAAAATGTTGCTGCAATTGCGCCCCGGCATGACTAAATCTCAAGTGAAATTTATTATGGGTACGCCGCTGATTGTTGATAGCTTCCACAGCAATCGCTGGGATTATTTTTATCAAATGCGTCAATCTGGCAAAGTAATAGAGCAGCGCCGTGTGATATTAGATTTTGAAAAAGAATTGCTAGTGAGAGTGCGTGGTGATGTGGTGCCACAAGGTACGCCCGGAGCAGAGCCTGCTCAAGATGGCAATACGCTGGCATCCGCAAAGTCTGTCAATCCAACGCCTGTAAAACAAGTAGGCATTATGGAAAAGCTTAAATTTTGGAAAAGTGATGAAAAGCAAGCGGTTAACGGAGTCAAACCTAAAAAAGAAAAAGATTTATTTGATACATTCAAGTTTTGGGAAAAAGATGAAGCTGATGAAGCCAAAGATGCCGCCGCTGTGGTTGTAGCGCCTTCAAAAGCAGTGGAAGCGAGCGCTGATTTAGCCACGGAAGAGACACCTTCATTGCTTGCAGTACCTGTCGCAGGTGTGCCACCAGTAGAAACACCAAAAGTTGAAGCGCCGGCAGCTGAATCTTCTACAGAAAAATCGATTGTAGCTGCGCCAGTGATTGCTACGCCTGAGCCGGCTGCACCTGAAGTGAAAGTCGCTGAACCTGTCGCGGAAATGCCAAAAGTGGAAGCGCCACAAGTTGAAACGCCAAAGGTCGAAGCTCCGAAGGTTGAGGCTGCCAAGGTTGAAGCTCCTAAGGTTGAAACTTTAGCGCCAGAAGTGGTGGCACCCGTAGTAGTGGCGCCAGTGGTTGCAGCGCCTGCTGTAGAGGCTGTGGTAGACTCTGCGCCAGCATCTGAACCAGCAACTAAAATGGATAAAGACGAGCCATTTATATTTAGAATGGACAAAAAACTTAACCTGAAAAATCTTGAAAATTCTCCTGCTAAAGCAGAAATTATCAAAGACAAGACTAAAAAAGCGGATGTACCACCACCAGAGCCCTTAGAAGAACCGGGCTATTTTGAGCGTATATTAGAGAAGATTGGTTTTTAAGTAGATATGATGACTAAAATTGTAATAGCAGGCGCATCAGGCCGCATGGGACATGCACTTTTGCAAGGTGTTTTTGAGGATGAAAGCTTTGAGCTTTATGGTGCGATTGATCGCACTGGTAGCGCATCAATTGGGCGTGATGCAGGCGAATTGTTTGGTAAAAGCACGGGAGTTTATGTCAGTGACGATGCCGATCAAACTTTGCAAGGCGCCGATGTATTGATTGATTTTACTCGACCTGAAGCGAGCTTAAATTATTTGGAAATATGCCAGCGTCATCAAGTGAAACATGTGATTGGTACCACGGGGTTTACAGTCGAGCAAAAAGCAAAAATCCAAGCAGCTTCAAAAAAAATAGCACTTGTGTTTGCGCCAAATATGAGCGTGGGGGTGACATTGTTAATTAATTTGGTCGAGCAGGCTGCAAAAGTGCTCAATGATGGCTACGATATTGAAGTAGTCGAAATGCATCATCGTCATAAAGTAGATGCGCCATCAGGGACTGCTTTGCGTTTGGGTGAAGCGGCCGCTAAAGGTTTGGGACAAGAGTTAAGTGACTGTGCAATTTACGCGCGTGAAGGCGTGACAGGTGAACGCGAGGCTGGCAAAATTGGGTTTGCTACCTTACGTGGTGGTGATGTAGTTGGTGACCATACAGTTGTTTTCGCAGGCATTGGTGAACGTGTGGAAATTACGCATAAAGCTAGCAGTCGCGCCACTTTTGCGCAAGGTGCACTACGTGCAGCAAAGTTCTTAGGTGATAAAAAAGTTGGTTTGTTTGATATGCAAGACGTATTAGGTTTAAAGGCTTAGCCTCGCTAATAGACAGTTGTATCTAGTTTTTCTTTAATTTAGGCGGGGTTCCTTAAGTTTTTATGTATTTCTCGATAAGTTTTAAATTTCCATGCAGTTTAAGTTAAAAGATTATTTTAGTCATTTTAAGACATGGCACATTGTGGCTATGTTGCTTGCATTATTAACTGGCATTGGTTTTGCGGTATATGTCTATCAGTCGCAAGATGCTGAAATGCGAGATAATTTAACGACCTATGCCAAAACGATAGAACAATCCATTCACTGGCGCGCACTTAACACTGCCTTGAGTCAGAGTGAAATACCAGAAAAAATCAATCCTGATGATTTGGCTGAAATTAAAATGCAGATGCGCAATGCCTGCAAAGCTAATCCAAAATGTCATTTTATTTATTTGGTTTATGGTGAGGACAACGGACAAACTCAGCAAATTAAATTTTTGTTGGATGCGAGCGATCAGCCAGCCTCAGAAATATCTCAAATGGGCGAGGTTTTTTATGATGCCAGTGACATGTTAAGAAGTGCAATCAAAACGCAAAAGCCCTACGTTGAAGGACCAGTGACTGATCATTGGGGTACATGGGTAAGCTCGCTAGTACCAGTGACTAGCACCTTAAACACTAAACATTTCGTGATGCTGGGTGTAGATGTTGGTATTGCGGGATGGAAAAAACATGTGATACAAAAGGTTGCTGTACCGATTGCGATTTCTTTGGTTTTTGTCGCGATGTTACTAGGTCTAATTTATCAAAATGCGAATAAAGAATGGCGACTCAATCAGCTTTCTCACTCTTCATCTGAGCTTGCTCAAATGGCAAATATTGATCAGCTGACAGGGCTGCCAAATCGAAATATTTTAGCTGACAGAATGACACAGGCGTTTAAAGCGGCTGATAGTGCTACAAATTTAGTTGCAGTGCTTTATGTGGATTTGGATTACTTTAAAGAAATTAATGATGGCTTTGGTCATGCTGTCGGCGATCAATTATTAAAGAGAGCGGCAGACCGTCTTGTTTCGCTGATGCGTGATCAGGATACTGTTGTTCGGATTGGTGGTGATGAATTTATCATTCTACTTACCGAGATTGCAACTAATACACAAGCTTTGGTGATGGCTCAAAAAATTGTTGATGGCATGAAAGTCCCTTTTAATGTGGTAGATAAAGTGTTGCAATTAGGTGCAAGTGTGGGAGTTGCGATATATCCAACGCAAGAAACAAGCCCACATCACTTAATACATTTTGCGGATATTGCCATGTATTATGCTAAGCGTCAGGGCCGTGGTCGCTACTCATTGTATGACGCAAGCATGGAAAAAATGTTTTATAAAAACTAACTTTAGGTCTTCAGGTGAGTTTGACACGCTTGAAATATTAGTCAAATTCCACTATAATTCGTCAATTCTGAAACGGGAAGAGTCCAAAAAACTTTTCCCGTTTTGCACATCTACTTAGGGTGTGTGTCGTGTCAAAAAATAAAGGAGCGCAAGGTGTCAAAAACAATTCCAGCCATATTAGTGTTAGCAGATGGGACTGTTTTTAAAGGCATTGCAATAGGCGCCACAGGGCATACCGTTGGTGAAGTGGTTTTTAATACTTCAATGGCTGGTTACCAAGAAATCCTTACAGACCCATCATACACCGAGCAAATCGTTACACTTACATATCCGCATATTGGCAACTACGGTACTAATGTTGAAGATGTGGAATCTGGCAAAGTTTACGCATCGGGCTTAATCATTCGCAATTTGCCTTTGCTTCATAGTAACTTTCGTAGCAATCAAAGCCTGAGTGAATATCTTACAGCCAACAATATCGTAGCAATCGCAGATATCGACACGCGTGCTCTGACGCGTATTTTGCGTGAAAAAGGCGCTCAAGCAGGTTGTATCATGGCGGGCGAGAATGTGGATGAAGCTAAAGCGCTACAATTGGCTAAAGGCTTCCCTGGTTTGGCTGGCATGGATTTAGCTCAAGTAGTGACTTGCCAACAGCCCTACGAATTTACAGAAGGTGAGTGGCAGCTTGGTAAAGGTTATAGTAAGGTAAAAGATAAACAATTTCATGTCGTCGCTTTTGACTATGGGGTTAAGCGCAATATTCTACGTATGCTAGTGTCGCGTGGTTGCAAGGTGACAGTGTTACCAGCGAAATCTAGTGCTGAAGAGGCGTTAAGTTATCAACCAGATGGGATATTTTTGTCCAATGGGCCAGGCGACCCTGAGCCATGTGACTATGCGATTAAAGCGATTAAAACACTAGTGGATACTGGTATTCCTACGTTTGGTATTTGTTTGGGGCATCAGTTGTTAGCGCTCGCCAGTGGCGCTAAAACGCTCAAGATGAAATTTGGTCATCATGGTGCCAACCATCCTGTGCAAGATGTTGCCAGCAAGAAAGTCTATATCACTAGCCAAAACCATGGTTTTGCCGCAGATCCTGCTACCTTGCCAGCTAATGTGAAAGTCACGCATGTGTCCTTGTTTGATGGAAGCTTACAAGGGATTGCGTACACAGATAAGCCAGCGTTTAGTTTTCAAGGTCACCCAGAGGCTAGCCCTGGTCCAACTGAAATGAGTTATTTATTTGACCAATTTATCGATTTAATGCAAGAAAGAAAGTCAGTCTAATGGCAAAGCGCACCGACATCAAAAGTATTCTTATCATTGGCGCAGGCCCGATAGTCATTGGTCAGGCTTGTGAGTTTGACTATTCTGGGGCACAAGCATGTAAGGCTTTGCGCGAAGAAGGTTACCGTGTCATTTTAGTGAACTCGAATCCAGCCACTATCATGACCGACCCAGAAATGGCTGATGCGACATATATTGAGCCCATTACTTGGAAAGTAGTAGAAAAAATCATCGCTAAAGAGCGACCTGATGCTTTACTCCCCACGATGGGCGGACAAACGGCATTGAACTGCGCGCTCGATTTAGATAAACACGGCGTATTAAAAAAATACAATGTAGAAATGATAGGCGCAACCAAAGAAGCGATTGATAAAGCCGAAGACCGTCAAAAGTTTAAAGAAGCCATGACCAAAATTGGTTTGGGTTCTGCAAAATCTGCTATCGCGCATAGCTTGGAAGAAGCCTTGCAAGTGCAAGCCAATATTGGTTATCCTGCGATTATTCGTCCATCTTTCACCATGGGCGGCAGTGGTGGTGGCATTGCTTATAACCGTGAAGAGTTTATCGCAATTTGTGAGCGCGGCTTAGATGCTTCGCCAACCAAAGAGTTATTAATTGAAGAATCAATGCTTGGTTGGAAAGAGTATGAGATGGAAGTGGTGCGCGACAAAGCGGACAACTGCATCATTATTTGCTCAATTGAAAACTTAGACCCTATGGGGGTACATACTGGCGACTCGATTACCGTTGCGCCTGCGCAAACCTTAACGGATAAAGAGTATCAAATTATGCGTAACGCCTCATTGGCGATATTGCGTGAAATAGGTGTCGAAACGGGTGGTTCCAATGTGCAGTTTTCAATCAATCCAGAAGATGGTCGCATGATTGTGATTGAAATGAATCCACGGGTGTCGCGTTCTTCTGCCCTTGCATCTAAGGCTACAGGCTTTCCAATTGCAAAAGTTGCAGCAAAATTAGCGGTAGGCTTTACCTTGGACGAGTTGCGTAACGAAATTACAGGTGGCGCAACACCAGCCTCGTTTGAGCCAAGCATAGACTACGTGGTCACCAAAGTGCCGCGTTTTGCTTTTGAGAAATTCCCACAAGCAGATTCACGCTTAACCACGCAAATGAAGTCTGTGGGAGAAGTGATGGCGATTGGCCGTACTTTCCAAGAATCTTTTCAAAAGGCGCTACGTGGTCTTGAAGTGGGTGTTGATGGCTTGGATGAGATTACCGCAGATGTGGATAAAATAACAAAAGAAATGGGCGAGCCAGGCCCAGAACGTATTTGGTATGTAGCAGATGCATTTAGAACAGGCATGTCCATTGAGAAAGTATTTAATGTTAGTAAAATTGATCCATGGTTCTTGGCGCAAATTAAAGATATTGTCGACCGCGAAGATGCGCTCAAAGGCAAACATATTGCCGATTTAGATAAAGACACTTTATTCCAGCTTAAACGTTGCGGTTTCTCTGATAGACGTTTGGCAAAACTTTTGGATACAGATCAGCACGCGATTCGCGCTTATCGTCAAGCTCACAACATTCGACCAGTGTATAAACGTGTAGATACTTGCGCAGCAGAATTTGCCACTAATACTGCTTATATGTATTCCACTTATGAAGAATACTGTGAGTCGCAACCTACGGACAAAAAGAAAATCATGGTGCTAGGTGGTGGGCCTAACAGCATTGGTCAAGGCATTGAGTTTGATTATTGTTGCGTGCATGCAGCCTTTGCCATGCGCGATGATGGTTATGAAACCATCATGGTGAACTGTAACCCAGAAACGGTTTCAACTGATTATGATACTTCTGACCGTTTGTATTTTGAACCAGTCACTCTAGAAGATGTGTTAGAAATTGTCCATATTGAAAAACCAGTTGGTGTGATTGTGCAATATGGCGGTCAAACGCCACTTAAGTTGGCAAGAGGCTTAGAAAAAGCTGGCGTGCCGATTATAGGGACTACACCAGATGCGATTGACTGTGCTGAAGATCGTGAGCGCTTCCAGAAAATGCTGCATGAATTAGGCTTAAAACAGCCGCCTAACCGTACTGCCCGCACTCCAGAAGCGGCGCTGATTGCTGCTGACGAAATTGGTTATCCCTTAGTCGTGCGACCATCTTATGTGTTGGGTGGTCGTGCAATGGAAATTGTACATGAGCGTAGCCAGCTAGAGCGTTATATGCGCGAAGCAGTGAAGGTTTCTAACGATTCGCCTGTATTGTTGGACCGCTTTTTAAATGATGCATTAGAGATAGATGTAGACGCGATTTGTGATGGCGAAGAGGTGCTCATCGGTGGCATTATGCAGCACGTCGAGCAAGCAGGCGTCCATTCAGGCGACTCAGCTTGCTCGTTGCCACCCTACAGCTTAAGCAATCATTTACAAGATGAATTGCGCCGTCAAACTATACAAATGGCCAAAGCATTGGGGGTAAAAGGTTTAATGAATGTGCAATTTGCCATTCAAGGTGAAACAGTCTTTGTGCTAGAGGTCAATCCACGTGCCTCACGTACTGTACCGTTTGTATCTAAAGCTTGCGGATTGCAACTTGCTAAAATTGCTGCACGTTGCATGGCGGGTCAAACCTTAAAATCACAAGGCGTTACAAAAGAAGTGATTCCGCCTTATTTCTCGGTAAAAGAAGCAGTGTTCCCGTTCATTAAATTCCCTGGTGTCGATACCATCTTAGGGCCTGAGATGAAATCCACTGGAGAAGTGATGGGGGTAGGCGCTACGTTTGCTGAAGCCTTTGTAAAATCACAACTCGCTGCCTCTGCAAAATTACCAAAAGACGGCCGAGCATTTATCAGTGTGCGTAATGAAGACCATCAAAAGGTCGTTGATATTGCACAGGATTTAGTAAAACTAGGGTTCACACTGGTGGCCACTAAAGGCACGGCAAGAGCATTGAAAGAAAATGGTTTAACCGTTACAGCCGTCAATAAAGTGGCAGAAGGTCGTCCACATGTAGTTGATATGATTAAGAACAATGAAATTGATTTTATTGTGAATGTGACAGAAGATAAAAAGGCAGTTGCAGATTCTTATGAAATTCGCCGTAGCGCACTGCAAAATAAAGTGACTTATTACACGACTTTAGCAGGTGCACGTGCCGCTTGTATCGGCATGTCGCAAACCAAGGAAATGGAAGTTCACTCCATTCAAGACTTGCATAAACAACTGAATTAAAATACACTTTTGTTTAGATTTTTTAAAACCACGCTCCAAAAGGTGTGGTTTATTTTTTTGGTAGAGATTTAATATAGATTGGTAATAAAACTATGGCGGCAAATCAAATTCCAGTGACAGTCCGTGGCGCAGAAATGCTCAAAGAAGAGCTACAACGCCTGCGCGCTGTTGATCGTCCTAATATTATTCAGGCAATTGCTGAGGCGCGTGCACAAGGGGATTTGTCAGAAAACGCAGAATACGAGTCAGCTAAAGAGCGTCAAAGCTTTATTGAAGGGCGTATTGCAGAGTTAGAGTCAAAATTATCTAACTTACAAATTATCGACCCAACGACACTGAATGCTGATGGTCGTGTGGTATTTGGCGCAACGGTCAATATTGAAGACTTAGATTCTGGTGAAAACAAGACCTATCAAATTGTTGGTGATGATGAAGCCGATATTAAAGGTGGAAAGATTTCAATTAGCTCGCCGATTGCGCGTGCATTGATTGGCAAGTCAGAGGGTGAAATCGCCGAAATGACCGCACCTGGTGGCATTAAAGAGTTCGAAATTTTAAAAGTCATGTACATTTAGTATGGCACACCGCATCGCACTCATTATTGTGACCCTTTGGGTTGGCGCATTATGGATGACAGGCATCACTGCCTATATGCTTTTCGACATCATGCATGATAAACAATTGGCGGGTGGTTTGGCTGGAAAGTTGTTTACGCTAGTCAGTTATATCGGTATGGCGAGTGCATTTTATTTACTCATTCATCGACTATATGAATATGGCACAGGCGCGTTAAAGCAAGGTTTCTTTTGGGCGGTGTTAGTGATGTTGCTATTGGTACTGGCTGGGCATTTTGGCATTCAACCACTCATAGCGCAGCTTAAAGCAGACGCACTCCCAAATGATGTGATGCAAAGCGTATTTGCCGAGCGCTTTAGAAACTGGCACGGTGTGGCGAGTATTGCGTATTTGGTGGAATGCTTACTAGGTTTTGTACTCGTTTTAAAAGTACGCTAAAAGCAGATTTTTAAAACTTAACGCAGTGCAGCGCTGAATTAAGTTAAAACTTTGGAATGACTACTTTTGCTTTTTCTTTCACCGTTTCACTCGCGCGATAAAATACTAACTGTTTACCAATGTGATGCACAGCTGTCGCATTGGTTTTAGCACAAATTTCCAAATACAAGGCTTTGCGTGCATCACGGTCATCCCCAGCCACTTGAATTTTAATCAATTCATGCGCGTTTAAATTCAGCTCAATTTCTTTAAGCACATTCTCGGTTAAACCATTATTGCCTATCATCACAACAGGGTTTAAGTTATGCGCTAAGCCGCGCAAATGGGCGATTTGTTTGGTGGTGAGTTTCATTGACTTCCTTTTTTGCAGGCTTCATTTTAACACAAACCTATTGGTGGATAATTGCATCTACTCAAAGGGTACATAAAAGTTAATTTTTAAGTTTATTTTAGTGTTAAGTCATGCCTGACTTAACGGTTAAAATGACCTAAAATTGTTTGTAAATCATGGCTAAGTGCTTGATAGTCTTAAAGCAAGCTGCATTCAGTGTAAAATGTGATTTTAGATTTTACGCGTTTTCCACATGAAACCATCCCGAACCAGTAAAGCTTGGATGCAAGAGCATCTGAATGACGAGTTTGTTAAACGTGCTCAAAAAGACGGTTATCGCGCTCGTGCCGCTTATAAACTCATCGAAATAGACGACAAAGATAAACTCATCAAACCTGGTATGACAATTGTTGATTTAGGATCAACGCCAGGCAGTTGGTCGCAAGTTGCTGTTCAGCGGCTTAAAGGACAAGGCAAAGTCATTGCGTTGGATATTTTGGATATGCATCCGATTGCTGGCGTGACCTTTATTCAAGGCGATTTTCGTGAGCAAAGTGTGTTAAGTCAGCTTGAGAAAGCCATTAATAATCAACCAGTCGACCTTGTAATTGCGGATATGGCCCCCAATATTAGTGGTGTGAAGGATGTAGACCAAGCAGGGGCGGCCTACTTAACTGAGTTGGCACTTGAATTTAGCCAACAATGGCTGAAACCAAATGGCAATTTCTTAGTCAAGGTGTTTATAGGTTCTGGATTTGAAGAAATCATGAAGTCTATGCGCTTGCAGTTCGAAAAAGTGGTGACACGCAAACCAAAAGCATCGCGTGATCGTAGTAGTGAAGTCTATTTATTAGGGCTTAAACGTAAGCCTTAGCAGACCAAATAAAGTAAAGTTTTGGAGAAATTTTGGTGTAATTAGCAATAAGTTTAAATAAAGTATAAACAAATGCAGTTTGATAGCTTTGTTTAACGCACAATAAGCACTAAATTAGGTTTAAAATGAGATTACTCATCGAGTAAAAAAGTAAAAGGAAATACATTGAACAACATCGCAAAAAGTATTGCAATCTGGCTAGTCGTCGCACTTGTATTGATGACGGTCTTTAATCAATTCAGCGGCCAAAGTAAAACAGATTTACAGATTAAATACTCAGACTTTATGCAACAAGTCAAAGATGGTCGTATTGCGACTGCGCAAATTGACGGACGGGTGGTGCGCGGCAAAATGCAAGATGGCAAAGATTACAGCACTTATGCGCCAAACGATTTGTGGATGGTGAACGATTTACTTAAATACAGTGTGCAAGTTGAAGCTAAGCCAGAACAACAACGTTCTGTCTTGCTCGAGATTTTCATGTCTTGGTTCCCCATGATATTGTTGATTGGTGTATGGATTTTCTTTATGCGCCAAATGCAAGGTGGTGGCAAAGGTGGCGGTCCGTTTTCGTTTGGTAAAAGTAAAGCGCGCCAGTTAGATGAAAGTGCCAATCAAACCACTTTTGCTGATGTGGCAGGATGTGATGAAGCGAAAGAAGAAGTGACTGAATTAGTCGACTTTTTAAAAGAGCCAAGCAAATTCCAAAAACTTGGTGGCCGCATTCCACGAGGCGTACTGCTTGTTGGTCCTCCAGGTACTGGTAAAACCTTGTTAGCACGTGCCATTGCTGGTGAGGCAAAAGTACCATTCTTTAGCATTTCGGGCTCTGACTTCGTTGAAATGTTTGTCGGCGTTGGCGCTGCTCGAGTACGCGATATGTTTGAAACTGCCAAAAAGAACTCGCCTTGCATTATCTTTATTGATGAAATTGATGCGGTTGGACGCAGTCGTGGCGCAGGCACTGGTGGTGGTAACGATGAGCGCGAACAAACCTTAAACCAATTATTGGTTGAAATGGATGGTTTTGAAGCAAGCTCTGGCGTGATTATTATTGCTGCAACTAATAGAGCAGACGTTCTAGACAAAGCACTGTTACGTCCAGGCCGTTTTGACCGCCAAGTGATGGTAGGCTTGCCTGACATTAAAGGTCGTGAGCAAATTTTAATGGTACATATGCGCAAAATTCCAGCGGATCCTGATGTTAAAGCAGATATTCTTGCACGTGGTACGCCTGGCTTTAGCGGTGCTGATTTGGCGAACTTGGTGAATGAAGCCGCTTTGTTTGCTGCGCGTCGTAATAAACGCACAGTGGATATGGAAGACTTTGAGGATGCCAAAGATAAAATCTATATGGGTCCTGAGCGTAAATCCATGGTCATGCGCGAAGAAGAGCGCTTGAATACGGCTTATCATGAATCTGGTCATGCGGTGGTTGCAAAATTGCTACCAAAAGCAGACCCTGTCCATAAAGTAACGATTATGCCGCGTGGCTGGGCACTTGGTTTGACTTGGCAATTGCCAGAGTTTGACCGCATCAGCAACTACAAAGACAAAATGCTGGAAGAGATTTCAATTTTATTTGGTGGACGTATCGCCGAAGAAATCTTTATGAACCAAATGTCTACAGGCGCAAGTAATGACTTTGAACGTGCAACCAAATTGGCACGTGGCATGGTCACTAAGTACGGCATGAGCGATGCACTGGGTACTATGGTGTATGCGGGCGACGAACAAGACTCATGGTTTGGAAGCATGAGTAGCAAAACGGTATCTGAGGCGACACAACAAAAAGTGGATGCCGAAATCCGTCGTATTTTGGATGAGCAATATGCGATAGCGCGCAAGTTGTTAGAAGATAATCGCGATAAGGTTGAAGCAATGGCAGCAGCTTTGATGGAATATGAGACGATAGATGCTGACCAAATTAACGATATTATGGCAGGCTTACCTGTGCGTGAACCAAAACCGCGTCAAACTCCTATTAAGCCTACCAGTTCAGGCAGTGGCACTGGCGCATCTGCAACGAAACCACAACCAGCAACTAAAATCTAGTCCAAAATAGTAACTAGGTGTTTAGTGTTAGAATAAGGACTGAAGCAATTCAGTCCTTATTTTTTTGATAAATGTGCATTGCATGATATTTGATTGTGGAAAATTTCAACTCGATTTAACAATGCCTTGCGTGATGGGGATTGTGAATGTCACGCCTGATTCTTTTTCCGATGGTGGCAAGTTTTCAAAAAGTCATCTGGCTATTGAACATGCGCTAAGCTTGGTGGAAGAGGGTGCGGCAATCCTCGATATCGGTGGCGAATCTACGCGCCCAAATGCTATACCAGTGAGCTTGCAAGAGGAATTAGACCGTGTGATTCCTGTCATTGAGGGTTTGGTTGGTCAAATCAATATTCCCATTTCGATTGATACTTACAAGCCACAAGTGATGCAAGCGGCCATTTCGGCAGGCGCAAGTATTGTGAATGATGTGCGCGCATTGCAAGAGCCAAGCGCATTAGAAATCGTAGCAAGTTCGAATGTGGGCGTATGTTTAATGCATATGCAAGGTACGCCACAAACCATGCAGGTGAACCCTGAATATCAAGAGGTGGTGAGTGAAGTAAAAGCTTTCTTGCAAGCACGTCTGCAAGCAAGTATCAATGCGGGTTGCAGAGCATCAAATATTGTATTAGACCCAGGTTTTGGTTTTGGTAAGACCCGCGCGCACAATATTACTTTGATACAACAACTTGAAAGCTTTGCAGATTTAGGCAGACCGCTGCTGGTTGGGTTGTCACGTAAATCAGTATTAGGGCAGGTGACTGGAAATGATGTCGATGCGCGGCTTTACGCCAGCGTTGCAGCTTCAGTGATTTCTGCCATGAAAGGCGCTAAAATACTACGTGTGCATGACGTAAAGGCGACCGTTGAGGCGCTGAAAGTTGTTAGCGCTATACAATAAAAATATCTAAAAATTAATGATATAAAAAATTAAGGGGAATATGAGTAAACATTATTTTGGCACAGACGGTATTCGTGGTCGCGTTGGTGAGCCACCCATAACCCCCGATTTTGTGATGCGTTTAGGCTATGCGGCTGGTCGCGTACTGGCAACTAAGGGTACTAATTTACCAAAAGGCGCTCGCCCAACAGTATTAATTGGTAAAGACCCACGTATATCAGGCTATATGCTAGAAGCGGCGCTAGAAGCGGGTTTAACTGCGGCAGGCGTAGATGCCTTGCTGACTGGCCCAATGCCGACTCCTGCAGTTGCTTATCTGACTCGCGCGCTGAGGTTGCAAGCAGGTGTTGTGATTTCTGCATCGCATAACCCTTACTATGACAATGGCATTAAGTTTTTTTCAGCAGATGGTGCGAAGTTACCGGATGAGGTCGAGCATGCGATTGAAGCCGAGCTAGAAAAACCAATGCAAGTGATGGACTCCGCCAAATTAGGTAAAGCAAAACGTTTGGATGATGCCGCTGGGCGTTACGTAGAATTTTGCAAAAGCACCTTCCCCAATGATATGGATTTGCGTGGTTTAAAAATCGTGCTCGATTGCGCACATGGTGCCACTTACCACGTGGCGCCGCCTGTATTCCACGAGTTAGGTGCAGAAGTGATTGCCATTGGCAATCAACCCAATGGGCTCAATATTAATCTGGATGTAGGTTCCACACACCCACAAGCTTTACAAAAAGCCGTGGTTGAGCACAAAGCCGACATGGGGATTGCTTTTGATGGCGATGGCGACCGTGTGATGATGGTGGATGCAGAAGGTCGATTGTTAGATGGCGACCAACTCTTGTATATCATTGCGTTAGGTTTATATGCAAAAGGTAAACTCAAAGGCGGTGTGGCGGGCACACTCATGACCAATTTAGCGCTAGAGCATGCCTTAGCCAAACACCAAATTCCATTTGCACGCGCTAAAGTCGGTGACCGCTATGTTTTAGAGCTACTTAAAGAAAAAAATTGGAAGTTAGGCGGGGAAAATTCTGGGCATATTCTAACGCTAGATAAACATACCAGTGGTGATGCGATTATTGCTGCCTTACAAGTGTTGCAAGCGCTCAAGCAAAGCGGCAAAACGCTTCAGCAAATGTACACTGAGCTTAAGCTGTATCCACAAGTCTTGATTAATGTGACTACTAAAGATAAATTGGACTTAACCCTATTACCTATTCAAAATTCGGTTAAAAAAGCAGAAAAAGAATTAAATGGATCAGGTAGGGTATTGTTGCGTGCTTCAGGTACCGAACCAAAAATTCGTGTCATGGTTGAAGGCCAAGATGCAAGCTTGGTGCAAAAACTGGCAGAAGAAATTGCTGAAGCTGTAAAGCAGGCTGCCAATTAATATTTGTTTACTTTGTGTGTTAAAGTTGTAACAGGGGCGCGATAGCAAAGTGGTTATGCCACAGCTTGCAAAGCTGTGTACGCTAGTTCGAATCTGGCTCGCGCCTCCATTTTTTGATATT
>CAYXHH010000031.1:0-16333 GCA_964464725.1 uncultured Methylotenera sp.
TCGCTTACATCATATGATGCCAAGCTACGCCACACCTGGTTCTGCAGGGCTTGATTTGCGTGCATGTATTGAGCATACGCAAACCATACAACCAGGCGAAACTGTGATGGTACCAACGGGTATGGCGATTCACATTGATAACACTTATTACGCTGCGCTCATATTGCCACGCTCAGGCTTGGGTCACAAACACGGCATTGTGTTGGGTAATCTAGTGGGTTTAATTGATTCAGACTATCAAGGCCAATTACTGGTTTCTTGCTGGAATCGTAGTAAAGAGGCATTTTTATTAAATCCAATGGAGCGCATTGCGCAGCTGGTGATTGTACCTGTGGTACAGGCGGATTTTCATATTGTGGATGAGTTTACGCAAAGCGAGCGTGGCGAAGGTGGGTTTGGTAGCACAGGCAAACACTAGAAAGATGTATCAAATACACTTAAGGATAAATAATCTTAAGAAAATCCGCTATTTAGCTTGAAACAGTTTAGACTTTCATACTATAATTGCGGTCTTTCTAAAAAAGCATAGTATTTAAGGCTAAATGCCTTGTTTAAAGGGTTTATTATGGCACGTGTATGTATGGTAACTGGCAAAAAGCCAATGGTGGGTAACAATGTTTCTCACGCACAAAACAAAACAAAACGCCGTTTCTTACCAAATTTGCAAAATCGTAAATTCTGGGTTGAAAGCGAAAACCGTTGGGTAAGCATGCGCATTACTAATGCTGCATTACGTACTATCGACAAAAATGGTATTGATTCAGTTCTCGCAGAATTACGCGCTGCTGGTCAAAAGATTTAAGAGCGCTGAATAACTTCAGCCCAATTTAGGATAACAATCATGCGTGAAAAAATTAAGTTAGAATCAAGTGCTGGTACAGGTCATTTTTATACCACTACTAAAAACAAACGTACCATGCCAGAAAAAATGGAAATCAAAAAATTTGATCCAGTTGCTCGTAAGCATGTAATGTATAAAGAGACGAAGTTAAAATAATTTCTTCTACAAACTAAAAAACCCGCACAAGCGGGTTTTTTATTATCTACTGCTACTATTCTGACTTTGCATCCGTCTTAACAAAACTGATATTGTTTTTCTTAAACACTTTCCAAATATCCAAAAATAGCGCGGATTGTAACCCTAGTGCGCCATTCTCTGGATCCGACACCCAAACAGTTAATGTCAAGTCAACGCCATGCTCACTGAATCCCTTAATTCGCGCTGCAGGTGCAGGAATCTCTAGAATGCGCTTATGTTGCTTAGGTATCTCTTGCATCAGTTGCAAAGCCAGTTCTATTGGGCTATCCATACTTACTGCCAACTCGATTTTTACAGGGCCTTTATGCTCGGTTAATGAGTGATTCACCACAACAGTTGTCACCAAGCTCTCATTTGGGATAATTGCGTGCGTACCATCAAGCTTACTCAGCACCATATAGCGGGAGCGCAAATCTTGCACGACACCATAATGCTTATCGACAGAGATGACATCGCCAATTTGCATCGATTTATCAAGCAATATAATAAATCCACTCACATAATTGCTTGCAATACGCTGCATCCCCAAACCTAGCCCAACACCAAGTGCTCCACCAAACACTGAAAGAAGTGTGATGTCTAATCCAACAGCAGATAATGCAACTAGTGTAGCAATAAAGATTAATACGATTCTAATCAGTTTAGTCAACACCACACGCAAATTGATGTTTACTTGCTCAGCACCCATCAATCTATTTTCTAGAAGCCGACTTATCCATAATGCGATAAATATCGTGACTACTACCGTGAGTATTGCTTGCAATACCAATAGCAAATTGACGGGATTTTTACCAATATTGAACTTTACTTCTTCAAGCGCTAGTCCAATTTCTGGGAGAACACCACTAAGATGTAATGCCAGTATTATCCAAACAATCCATGCAATGAGATGTTCTAATGTTTTTAACCATCCACTTGGAGAGAAAATATAGCGCAAAACATAAACTACTAAACGTATCACTATCATTGCCAATAGCAAGCGGATTGCTAGGCTGAGAATGCTTACGTGCATCCAATCTGCGCAAACGTAACGTGCAATGATAATCATCAAGAAGGTGCTAATAGGAAATAAGATTCGATTAATTGCCCCTAGCATGGGCTTCATGTTTTCTGGTAGTTTATCTAGAAAATAGGCACGCAAAGCCCCATTGATAGTAAATGCTATCACTACTGATGTGGCTACAATCAATATCTGCCATAACGCAGCTGGCGTAGAAATATCCGCTAAAATTTCATTCCAAATGAGCTGTATTTCTGGGTTCATCATCCTATTTAGTTAATCCTTCTTGAGTTATTACTAATTAAATTAAAAAAATGGTCGCCAAGCCCAAAAATATCATAAACCCACCGCTATCTGTCATGGCCGTTATCAGCACACTTGAACCCACCGCTGGGTCACGCCCTAATTTAGTCATAAAGAGTGGAATCATTACGCCCATCACCGCAGCAAGTAGTAAATTGAATGTCATAGCCGCCATCATCACTAAGCCTAATTGATAGTTCCCATAAAGAAAATAGGCAATCAAACCCAACACACCGCCCCATAAAATTCCATTTAATAGGGCTACTCCAAGTTCTTTTTTGACAAGTGATTTCGTATTATGAGATGAAATTTGCCCGAGCGCCAAACCACGCACTATCATCGTGGTGGTTTGATTTCCAGAATTACCACCTATGCCTGCTACTATCGGCATCAGTGCTGCAAGCGCCACAATCTTCTCTATAGAGCCTTCAAACATACCTATTACACGTGATGCTATCAAAGCTGTCACTAAATTAATTGCAAGCCAAGCCCAACGGTTTTGGACAGATTTCCAAATAGAAGCGAAGAAGTCTTCTTCTTCACGTAATCCTGCCATCGACAACATATCAGATTCTGATTCATCGCGAATATAGTCCATCACAGCATCAACAGTAATCCTGCCAACCAGCTTATTATTAGCATCTACAACAGGCGCAGTCACTAAGTCGTATCGCTCAAACGCTTGTGCTGCTTCATCCGCTATATCTTCAGGATGAAATAACACCGCATCTTTCACCATCACGTCCGCAACACTTGCATCCAAATCGCTCACTACCATGCTTTTCAGCGGCAAAACACCGCGAATGATATCTTCTCTATCCACCACAAAAAGTTTATCTGTAAGCTCAGGTAAGTTGCCGAGACGACGCATGTAGCGTAAAGCCACCTCTAGCGTCACATCTTCTCTAATCGTCACAATGTCAAAATCCATGTGCGCGCCAACGGCATCTTCAGGATAAGAAAGCGTGGATTGCAAACGCTCACGATTTTGCGTGTCCAAGCTATCCATCAAATCTTGCAACACATCTTTTGGCAAGTCTGGCGCTAGATCTGCAAGTTCATCTGCATCAAGCTGTTCGGCAGCAGCCAACAGCTCTTGCGAGTCCATATCAGCAATCAGACTTTGCCGAACCGAATCAGAAACTTCGAGTAGGATTTCACCATCTCGATCTGCTTTAACCAAATCCCATAGATTAAGACGGTCTTGAAGTGGTAAGGCTTCAAGAATGTGCGCCACATCGGCGGAATGTAAGGCATCTAATTTTTTTTGTAATTCGATTAGATTTTGCCTATGCACCATGGACTCGACAAGGTCGTGTTTAGGCATGTCTTGTTTATGCACTAACCCTTCCACAAGCTTGTGCTTTTCCAGCAGAGTAATGACCTGCTGAAGGCTTTCTGATAGGCTCTCTTTAGCTTCTTGTGGCTCAGACATACTTAAACCTTGATATTAGCAATACAACATAAAACGTTATTATGATTTATTTTGATGAATATTTTACATTTACATCAAAATTAGCCTTTAAAATAAACATGATGAACAAACAACTTGTTTTATATTCAACGTCACACTGCCACTTATGTGAAATTGCACAAGCGCTTTTAGTTACTTCTAATCACACTTTTAATTTATTGATTATTGATATTGCTGAAAATGAAATGCTGGTAGCACAATATGGCACGCGCATCCCAGTGCTTTGGCGAGAAGATAATGCGACCGAACTTGCTTGGCCTTTTGATGAATTGAAATTAAAGGATTTTTTAACTTAAATTAAATACAGTCAACAATAAAAAAGCCAGCAAATAGCTGGCTTTTTTATTAAAACTTCTCAGTTACTCTGCAGTAACGACTTCGCTTGTTGTGTCAGGGCGGTCTACTAATTCAACTAATGCCATAGGTGCATTGTCACCATTTCTGAAACCGCACTTTAGAATACGCAGATAACCACCGTTACGCGCATTATAGCGTGGACCAAGCTCGCCGAATAACTTACCAACGATATCGCGATCACGCAAGCGACTAAATGCTAAACGACGATTTGCCAACGTTGCGTCTTTACCTAATGTAATCAATGGCTCAGCATATTTACGCAACTCTTTTGCTTTAGGCAAAGTCGTTCTGATAATTTCATGACGTAACAATGAAACAGACATGTTGCGGAACATCGCTGCACGATGACTGCTGGTACGATTTAATTTACGATTGCTATTACCGTGACGCATAGTAATTCCTTAATTTTCTTTAATATAGTTTTGCTTAAGCTTTTTCAAGGCCAACTGGTGGCCAGTTTTCTAGCTTCATGCCTAAGGTTAAACCTTTAGTTGCGAGTACATCTTTAATCTCATTCAGAGATTTTCTACCTAAGTTTGGCGCTTTTAACAACTCATTTTCTGTGCGTTGAATTAAGTCACCAATGTAGAAAATATTTTCAGCTTTTAGACAGTTAGCTGAACGTACAGTTAACTCTAAGTCATCTACAGGACGCAATAAGATTGGATCAACTTGCGGCGCTGATTTAACTTCAACCTCGCTTGGTGAACCTTCTAAATTGGCAAATACTGACAATTGACCAATCAAAATACGCGCTGCATCGCGTATTGCTTGTTCTGGCTCAATAATGCCGTTTGTTTCAACGTCCATAATCAGCTTATCTAAGTCGGTGCGTTGCTCAACACGTGCACTTTCAACTTGATAGCTAACTTTGTTAATTGGGCTAAATGAAGCATCTACCATGATAAAACCTAATACACGGTCTTCTTCATTGGCTTTTTGACGTGCCGGCACTGGTTGGTAGCCACGACCCATTTCAACTTTAACTTCTAAGTTTAGCTTACCGCCTTTAGTTAAATGTGCAATCACATGATTCGGATTTACAATTTCCGCATCATGACCAGTGTCGAAATCGCCAGCTGTCACAACACCTTCAGTAGATTTACTTAACGTTAAAATTGTTTCAGATTTATTGTTAAGTTTTAGCGCAACACCTTTTAAATTCAATAAGATATCAACCACATCTTCTTGCACACCATCAATGGTTGAGTACTCGTGTACAACACCATCAATTTTCACCTCAGTAATTGCAAAACCAGGGATTGATGATAACAGTACACGACGTAGTGCGTTACCTAATGTATAGCCAAAACCACGTTCCATCGGCTCAAGCGTAACGCGAGCACGTAATGGAGTAATCACTTCTACATCAACAACATGTGGTTTAAGATATTCAGTTGGATTGTTTTGCATAAAATTCCTTGCGTAATTTTGTTTGTAACTATTTAACCTATTAATGTTCTTAAATTAGGCTTGATTACTTAGAATACAACTCAACTACAAGCGATTCATTAATGGTTGAAGGCAAATCATCACGTTGTGGTTTGGCTTTGAAAGTGCCTTTAAAAGCCTTAACATCAACCTCTAACCACTCTGGGAAACCGCGTTGTTCTGCTGCCTCTAATGCGCCTTTAATACGTAATTGCGATTTTGATGCCTCTGCAACAGAAATAACATCACCTGCTTTTACTTGGTATGAAGGAATATTCACACGTTTGCCATTAACCAAAATACTATTATGACGTACGATTTGACGTGCTTCAGTACGCGAGCCACCTAGACCCATGCGAAATGCAACGTTGTCAAGACGACACTCTAACAATTGCAATAAGTTTTCACCTGTAATGCCTTTTTGACGATCAGCTTCCGCATAATAACTACGGAATTGACCTTCTAAAATGCCGTAAATACGACGTACTTTTTGTTTTTCACGTAACTGCACACCATAATCGGACAGACGTGAATTACGACGCTGACCATGTTGGCCAGGTGGGAAATTACGTTTCTCAATAGCACACTTGTCAGTAAAGCATTTTTCAGCTTTCAAAAACAACTTTTCGCCTTCGCGACGGCACTGACGGCATTTAGGGTCTAAATTTCTTGCCAAGATAGTTCTCCAGTAATCTTTTTTATCTTAAACGCGTCGAAACTAAATTCTGCGTTTCTTCGGTGGACGACAACCATTATGCGGCACTGGCGTCACATCAGTAATGCTGGTAATTTTAAAACCAGCTGCGTTAAGTGCACGTACTGCAGATTCACGGCCTGGGCCTGGACCTTTAATACGTACTTCTAAGTTTTTAACACCAGACTCTTGTGCAGACTTACCAGCAACCTCAGCCGCCACTTGCGCAGCGAATGGTGTACTTTTACGAGAGCCTTTAAACCCTTGACCACCAGAAGTTGCCCATGAAAGCGCATTACCTTGACGATCAGTGATGGTTATAATCGTATTGTTAAATGAAGCATGCACGTGAGCGATACCCTCGGCAATATTCTTTTTAACTTTTTTTCTTACACGTACATTAGCTTTTGCCATGTCGTACTATCCTTACTAATAATTCTTAATAAAATTAATTGCTTAGCTCAATATCCTATTTAGCTTGCTTAATTGCCTTAACAGGTCCTTTACGGGTGCGTGCATTTGTTTTAGTACGCTGACCACGAACTGGTAAACCACGACGATGACGCACGCCACGATAGCAACCTAAATCCATTAAACGCTTAATGTTCATCGACACTTCACGACGTAAATCACCCTCAACTTTAACCTTAGCAACTTCGTCACGAAGCTTTTCTACATCAGCATCGTTTAAGTCTTTCACTTTCGTTGTCGCCAATACACCAGCTGCGGCACATATCTTTTGTGCTGTATTTCTACCAATGCCGTAAATTGCAGTTAATGCAATTTCTGCGTGTTTATTATTTGGGATGTTTACCCCAGCAATACGAGCCATACTTTCACTCCAAAATTAATCGTAACTAATTACGACCAAATAAAAAAGCCTTGAATTTTAACAGCTTATGTTTAGTTTTTCAAATTAAACAATAGCTATGATTTCTCCACTAACCTTGACGTTGTTTATGACGTGGATCTGTACAAATAATACGCACAACGCCACGACGACGAACAACTTTACAGTTACGGCACAATGTTTTTACTGATGCACGAACTCTCATAATTTACCTCTCGCTACCAACTCTATTTTAATTACTTAACGCGGAATGTTATACGCGCTCTTGTTAAATCATAAGGTGTCATTTCAACCGTCACCTTATCGCCTGGTAGTATACGTATATAGTGCATACGCATTTTTCCAGAGATATAACCTAATACTGTGTGTCCGTTTTCTAACTTAACCTTAAAAGTTGCATTCGGGAGATTTTCTAAAATCTCACCTTGCATCTCAATACGGTCTTCTTTCGCCATCTTTCAGCTAGCGCGCTCCTGCGCCACCTTTAAAATTCGCTTTTTTGAGCAACCCTTCATATTGGTGCGACATCAAATGTGACTGCACTTGGGTCATAAAATCCATGGTAACCACCACAATAATCAGTAGTGAAGTACCACCAAAGTAAAATGGTGTATTAAATTTCAAAGTCAAAAACTCAGGTAACAAACAAACCAATGTAATATAAACTGCACCTACAAGGGTCAAACGACCCATAATCGTATCTATATATTTAGCTGTTTGCTCACCAGGTCGTATACCAGGTACAAATGCGCCACTTTTCTTTAAGTTATCTGCTGTTTCTTTTGGGTTAAATACCAACGCCGTATAGAAAAAACAGAAAAACACAATAGCTGATGCAAAAAACAATATATAAATCGGCTGCCCAGGCGACAGCACATTACTAATATCTTTTAGCCACGACATTTTCTCGTTACTACCGAACCAACCCGCCAAGGTAGCTGGAAACAAAATAATACTTGAAGCAAAAATGGGTGGTATGACACCTGCCATATTTAACTTCAAAGGTAGGTGAGTTGTTTGTCCACCATATACTTTATTGCCTACTTGGCGCTTGGCATAATTCACCGTAATCTTACGTTGCCCACGCTCTACAAAAACTACTAATGCAGTCACTAATAAAACTGCTGCAAATAAAAACATCACTAGCGGTATAGAGAAAGCACCTGTACGCGCCAACTCTAATGTACTACCTATCGCACTTGGCAAGCCTGCTACAATACCTGCAAATATAATAATTGAAATGCCGTTACCGATACCACGCTCAGTAATCTGCTCACCCAACCACATTAAAAACATCGTGCCACTGACTAGAGTAACAACTGCAGTTAATCTAAAAGCCATACCAGGATCCAACACCAAGCCAGCTTGACCTTCCAATGCGATAGCTATACCTAACGCCTGAAAGGTTGCAAGAAATACTGTGCCGTAACGCGTATATTTTGTGATGATACGTCTACCAGCCTCACCTTCTTTTTTAAGTTGCTCCAACTTAGGAGAAACCACTGTTGCTAACTGCATAATAATTGATGCAGAAATATAAGGCATAATACCTAGTGCAAATACAGTAAAACGCGACAATGCACCGCCTGAGAACATATTAAACATTCCCAAAATACCACCGCTTTGGGAATCAAACAATTGCTTCAATACTGTAGGATCAATGCCAGGTACAGGGATATGCGCGCCTAAGCGATATACCACTAATGCACCTAATACAAACCACAAGCGACTTTTTAGCTCGCTCATTTTTCCAACAGACTTTAAAAGACTATCTTGCGCCAAAGCTATTCTCGCCTAATATATACACTAAGCTTCAACTACTTTGCCGCCAGCCGCTTCAATCGCTGCTCGCGCGCCTTTTGTCAACAGCAGGCCTTGAACACTTACTTTCCTAGTTAACTCACCAGATAAGTAAACTTTTGCAGCTTTCACTGCACCTGAAATAAGTTTTGCTTCTTTCAACGCCAACAAATCAATCACAGCTGCATCTAACTCTAGCAATTCACTAGTACGGATACGTGCAGTATTCGCTTTTGTCATTGACTTAAAACCACGCTTAGGCAAGCGACGTTGCAAAGGCATTTGACCGCCCTCAAAACCAACTTTATGAAAACCGCCAGTACGTGATTTTTGACCTTTGTGACCACGACCAGCTGTTTTACCCAAACCAGATCCAATACCACGGCCTACACGGCGGCGTTCTTTCTTTGCGCCATCAGCTGGCTTAATTGTATTTAATTGCATTATGCTTCTACCTTTAAGAGATAACCAACAGCATTAATCATGCCGCGAATAGCTGGCGTATCTTGCACTTCAACTGTGTGGTGCATACGGCGCAAACCCAAACCTTTAACTGTTGCTTTGTGAGCCTCAATACGACCAATCAGACTTCTAACCAAAGTTACTTTAATAGATTTACCATCTTTAACTTTTGCACTTGATTTTGCTTTAGTCTCAGCTTTTGCAGGCGCTGCTACTTTCGCTTTTGCTGGTGCTTTTGCTTTTGTATCTTCTTTTTTAACTGTAGCCATGCTTAACCTCTAATTTCTTCCACAGATTTACCACGTTTTGCAGCAATCTCTGCTGGCGTGCTCATAGACTCAAGACCATTTAGTGTCGCACGTACCAAATTGTAAGGGTTTGTAGATCCAATACACTTAGCCACCACGTTAGTTACACCCATCACTTCAAATATCGCACGCATTGCACCACCAGCGATAATACCAGTACCTTCTGAGGCAGGTTGAATAAACACTTTAGCTGCACCATGAACACCAGTGACTGCGTGATGTAAGGTTCCATTATTCAAATTAATTTTAAGCATACCGCGGCGAGCTTCATCCATCGCCTTTTGCACTGCTACAGGCACTTCACGCGCTTTACCTTTACCCATACCGACAGCACCATCGCCATCGCCCACCACAGTCAATGCAGCGAAACTCATAATACGACCACCCTTAACCGTTTTGCTCACACGGTTAACTGTAATCATTTTTTCACGCAAACCATCAGTTTGTTGTGATTGTTGTTCAATTTCTTTAGCCATTATCTGTCTCGCCTAATTAGAATGACAAACCGTTTTCACGCGCAGCATCAGCTAACGCCTTAATACGACCGTGATATTTGTAGCCAGAACGATCAAATGCTACCGTAGTAACACCAGCCTTTTTTGCTTTCTCAGCAATAAGTTTACCAATGACCGCAGCAGCTTCTACATTGCCACCATTTTTTACTTTCTTACGTACATCAGCCTCAACCGTTGATGCGCTTGCAATGACTTTATCACCAGTTTCAGCGATAATTTGGGCATAAATATGCGTATTTGTGCGATGCACGCTCAAACGTGAAACTTTTAACTCGGCAATTTTGGCACGGGTTTTACGTGCGCGGCGCAAGCGGTTATTTACGTTGTTCATTTTGTTTAAGTCCTAATTTTTCGGTTACTTATTTCTTTTTAGTTTCTTTAATCGCTACCACTTCATCCGCATAGCGAACACCCTTGCCTTTATAAGGCTCTGGAGCACGATATGCACGGATTTGAGCAGCAACTTGACCAATCACTTGCTTATCCACACCAGTTAATACAACCTCTGTAGGAGAAGGTGTTTGCACAGTTACGCCAACCGGCATTTTGTGATTAATTGGATGGGAATAGCCTAACTCTAGATTTAACATCGCACCTTGTGCATTAGCTTTATAACCAACACCTACCAAAGTTAATTTACGGGTAAAGCCAGAAGATACGCCCTGCACCATGTTTGCGACAAGCGCACGAACAGTGCCTGACATTGCGCTAGCATGCTTGCTGTCATTAGCAGCAGCAAAGGTTATTGTCTGACCTTCTTGCTTCAACTCTACCGCACCAGTTAGTGGTTGTGTCAATTTTCCTAACGGACCACTCACTGCAATACTAGTAGGCGATAATGTAACTTCAACTTTGTCTGGAATAGCGACAGGATTTTTTGCAACACGTGACATTTGCTTCTCCTTAAGCCACTACGCACAACACTTCGCCACCAATACCGGCAGCTTGTGCTTTACGATCTGTCATTACACCCTTGGATGTAGACACAATCGTCACTCCAAGACCGTTCATTACTTTAGGGATATTTTGGCTACCCTTGTAAATACGCAAACCAGGCTTACTTACACGCTCAATCTTTTCAATGACAGGGCGACCTGCATAATATTTCAAGCTGATACTTAACACTGGTTTGCCATCATTTGTTTGCACAGCAAAATCTTCAATGTAACCTTCATCCTTAAGCACGCCAGCGATAGCACCTTTAAGTTTAGAAGCCGGCATAGATACTGATAACTTGTTAACGCTTTGTGCATTGCGAATGCGCGTTAGCATATCGGCAATCGGATCACTCATACTCATATATATTCCTCCGCTACCAACTTGCTTTAATAATGCCTGGCACTTCGCCACTCATCATCAAATCGCGCAATTTGCTACGCGCAATACCGAATTTACTGTAAACACCACGTGGACGGCCTGTAAGCGCGCAACGATTGCGAAGGCGCACTGGGCTTGAGTTACGTGGCAGACTTTGCAATTTTGCACGCGCTGCACGACGATCTTCAGCGCTTGCTTTTTGATCGTTGATAATTGCATTTAAAGCGTCGCGTTTTTCTGCGAACTTTTTAACAGTTGCGCGACGTTTTAGTTCGCGTTCTGTCATACATAATTTAGCCATGACTTAACCTCTAAAAGGAAAACTAAATGCAGCAAGCAATGCTTTTGCTTCTTCATCCGTTTTTGCCGTTGTAGTAATCGTAATATTCATGCCGCGAATAGCGTCAATTTTGTCATATTCAATTTCTGGGAATATGATTTGTTCTTTAACACCCATATTGTAATTGCCACGACCGTCGAATGACTTCGCTGGAATACCTCGGAAGTCACGAATACGTGGAATTGCAACAGTAATCAATCGATCAAGGAACTCGTACATACGTTCGCGTCGTAGTGTTACTTTGCAGCCAACAGGATAATCATCGCGAATTTTAAATGCTGCCACAGATTTTTTTGCTTTTGTCACTACAACTTTTTGACCAGCAATTTTTTCCATATCGCCAACTGCATTTTCCATCACTTTTTTATCTGCAACCGCTTCGCCCACACCCATATTCAAGGTGATTTTTTCAATGCGAGGCACTTGCATAATTGAAGTGTAGCCGAATTGCTCTGTCATCTTTTTAACAACTGAGTCTTTATAAAATTGTTTTAAGCGCGCCATAATTTATCCTATGCATCCACTGCTTCGCCGTTAGATTTGAAAACGCGGACTTTTTTACCGTCTTTCAAAACTTTATACCCAACACGGTCTGCTTTTTTCGTTGCAGCATTAAATAAAGCTACGTTAGAGATGTTGATTGGCATTTCTTTACTAATGATGCCGCCAGTTACACCTTTCATTGGATTTGGTTTGGCATGTTTTTTAGCCACATTCAAACCCTCAACCACAACATAACCTGCATCAAGAACACGCAAGACAGTGCCTTGCTTGCCTTTATCTTTACCAGTATTTATAACGACTTGGTCGCCTTTATGTATTTTGCTCATATCTAATCCCTGCTCCTACAATACTTCAGGTGCCAAAGAAACGATTTTCATGAAACGCTCAGAACGAAGCTCGCGTGTCACTGGGCCGAAAATACGGGTACCAATCGGTTCTAATTTACTATTAAGTAATACAGCGGCATTTGCGTCAAATTTAATGAGTGAGCCATCTGGGCGACGGACACCTTTAGCAGTACGCACTACAACAGCACTATATACTTCGCCTTTTTTAACGCGACCACGTGGCGCAGCATCTTTAATGCTCACCTTGATGATGTCGCCTATACCAGCATAACGACGTTTAGAACCACCCAACACCTTGATGCATTGCACAGAACGAGCACCAGTGTTATCGGCAACTTCTAGCCGAGATTGCATTTGAATCATGAGAATAATCTCCAACTTAATCCGTTAAACCAACACCAGCCGTTATCAAGATTTATCATCTCAAATACGGCCAATAGACCACGGTCAGTATTGGGGTACTTGCTTTTATGAACTTTAAACTAAAAGTTCACGAGTACCGAAAAGTCCAACATTATACTAGGTATTTTTGCTTTAAAGCAAGCTAAAATACCCATTTATTACTATTTAGATGACTTAATTACTTTACTTACAACCCATGTCTTAGTTTTCGACATAGGACGACTTTCAGCAATTGTGACAAAATCACCTTCTTTGCACTCATTCTTTTCATCGTGCGCATGAAATTTGTTTGATTTAACAACAACTTTACCAATGAGCGGATGTTTAACCTTGCGCTCAACCAAAACGGTCACAGTTTTGTCCATTTTATCAGACACTACTCGACCGCTTAAGCTACGTACTACTTTTGCAGTGCTTGTCGTTTTAGTTTCGCTCATCATTTAACCTGTTTCGCTTTCTCAGCCATTATTGTCTTAACACGTGCTATATCCTTACGTATTTTTCCAAGCTGATCTACTTTGTTTAATTGTTGTGTAGCCAATTGCATGCGTTGTGAAAATTGTGCACGGCGCAATTCCACAAGCTCAGCATTGAGCTCGTCCGCACTTTTTGCTCTTAATTCAGTTGCTTTCATGTTGTTCCGCCTTATCTTAACTACCAAGCTGACGTGTCATGAAAGTCGTTTCAATTGGCAACTTTGCAGCAGCCAAACGGAACGCCTCACGCGCTAGCTCTTCGCTCACGCCGTCCATTTCATATAACATTTTACCTGGCTGAATTTGTGCTACGTAGTACTCGGTACTACCTTTACCGTTACCCATACGCACTTCAGCTGGCTTTTTAGAAATTGGTTGATCTGGAAAAATCCGAATCCATACGCGGCCACCACGTTTGATATGGCGTGTCATTACACGACGTGCAGCTTCAATTTGACGCGCAGTCAATCGTCCACGACCAATCGCTTTTAATCCAAAATCACCAAAACTTACTTTATTACCCGTAGTTGCAATGCCTTTATTACGGCCTTTTTGCATCTTGCGATATTTTTGTCTAGACGGTTGCAGCATCTTTAGCCCTCGGCTTTCTTACTTTTTTCTCTGGTTCTGCAGACGGCGCATCTGCAGAAGCAGTTGCACCAATCGGTGTTGGTACATTATCAGCAAAAATTTCACCCTTAAATACCCACACTTTAATACCGATAATACCGTATGTAGTTGAAGCTTCAGCCACACCGTAGTCAATATCAGCACGTAAAGTATGCAATGGCACTCGACCTTCACGATACCATTCGGTACGTGCAATTTCGATACCATTTAAACGACCAGATGACATGATTTTTATACCTTGCGCTCCCAAACGCATTGCGTTTTGCATTGCACGTTTCATAGCACGACGGAACATCACACGTTTTTCTAATTGCTGAGCAATAGATTGAGCAATCAATGTCGCATCAATCTCTGGTTTGCGTACTTCTTCAATATTTAAGTGCACTGGCACGCCCATCAAACCTTGCAACGCTGAGCGCAATGATTCGATATCTTCACCTTTTTTACCAATCACAACACCTGGACGTGCACTGTGAATTGTAATTTTTGCATTTTTAGCTGGGCGCTCAATCACAATCTTACTCACTGCCGCAGCTGCTAATTTTTTATTTAAAAACTCACGCACTTTAATGTCGCTTTGCAACATTTCAGGGAAGTTTTTGCTATTTGCGTACCAACGTGAGGACCAATTCTTATTGACACTCAGACGGAAACCAATTGGATGTATTTTTTGTCCCATATTTAAGCCTTAGAGTCACCGACTGTCACATGAATGTGGCAGGTTGGTTTAATAATACGGCCTGCGCGACCTTTTGCGCGTGCACGGATACGTTTTAATACAATGCCCTTATCAACATAGATTGAAGTTACTTTCAATTCGTCGATATCTGCACCGTTATTGTGTTCCGCATTTGCAATCGCAGATTCCACCACTTTTTTAATCACTTCAGCACCTTTTTTTGGTGTGAAATTTAAAATATTTAAAGCATGGTCTACTTTTTTGCCACGGACAAGGTCAGCCACCAAACGCGCTTTTTGCGGTGAGAGGTGTACGCCTTTTAATATTGCAGTTACTTGCATATAAACCTCTCTATTTGCTTGCTTTTCTATCAGCCGCATGCCCTTTGAAAGTGCGCGTCAACGCAAATTCACCGAGTTTGTGACCTACCATGTTTTCAGAAATGAGCACAGGAACGTGTTGCTTACCGTTGTGCACAGCGATAGTTAACCCAATAAAATTTGGTAAAATCGTTGAGCGACGTGACCAAGTTTTAATTGGTTTACGATCTCTAGTTGCCGCAGCCGCTTCTACTTTTTTTGCCAAATGACCATCAATAAATGGTCCTTTTTTAATTGAACGTGCCATATGATTACCTTACGCCTCTCGGACGACGACTAATACGCATATTATCTGTACGTTTGCTACTACGTGTACGATAACCCTTCGTTTTTTGACCCCATGGACTCACTGGATTCATACCAGCTGCTGTACGGCCTTCACCACCACCGTGCGGGTGATCTACTGGGTTCATCACCACACCGCGAACAGTAGGACGTACACCACGCCAGCGCATTGCACCAGCCTTACCAATAGAACGTAATGAATGCTCTTCATTACCAACAACACCTAAAGTTGCTTTGCAATCCACATGCACGCGACGAACCTCACCTGATCGTAAACGCAATTGCGCATATGCACCTTCACGAGCTAACAATTGCACTGAAGTACCTGCTGAGCGCGCTAACTGTGCGCCTTTGCCTGGCTGCAACTCAATACAGTGTATAGTTGAACCCACTGGAATATTACGTAAAGGCAATGCATTACCAACTTTAATTGGCGCTTCTGGACCGCTAATTAATTGCGAACCAGCTGAAACGCCTTGTGGCGCAATAATGTAACGACGTTCGCCATCTGCATAGCATAGCAAAGCGATATGCGCAGTACGATTTGGATCATACTCAATATGCTCCACTTTCGCTGGAATACCGTCTTTGTTACGACGGAAATCAATCATACGGTAATGTTGTTTATGACCACCACCCTGATGACGTGTTGTAATTCGACCATTATTATTGCGGCCAGCGTTTTTACTTTGACTTTCCAACAGCGGCGCGTGAGGCTTGCCTTTATACAAATCTGGTGT
>CAYXHH010000032.1:0-16060 GCA_964464725.1 uncultured Methylotenera sp.
ATTAGTGCACTGCAACATCTAAAAGCGCCATTTCTTGACTAGTCATCAATTGTTCAATATCGACTAAAATTAACATTTGTTGGTCAACAGTCGCTAAGCCGACGATGTATTTGGTATCGATACTGGTGACCAATGAAGGAACCTCGCGTAATTGATCATCTTTTAAAGCCATCACGTCTGAAACACCATCCACCACAATGCCTACCACACGGCCACTTAAATTTAGGATAATGACGACGGTAAACTCGTCATACACCACTTTGCCTAGATTAAATTTAATGCGTAAATCGACAATCGGTACAATTTTTCCACGTAAATTCACCACCCCTTTGATAAAGTTTGGGGTGTTGGCAATTGGGGTCACCGCGTCGTAACCACGGATTTCTTGTACTTTTAAAATTTCAATGCCGTATTCTTCTTCACCTAAAACAAAGGTTAAGTATTCGCCAGCTGCGCTTTTTAAACTTGCGTTTGCTTGATTGGGTGTGTTGCTAACAACTTCTGTACTTGTATTCATTTTGTAAGCTCCTTAAATATTTGCTTAATTTCTGATTGCCATTAAATCCAATGGCTTAAATCACTAAATTAGGAATTGAATGCGCACCATTGTTAGAAAAAGCTTGCGCGCCGGTTAAATAATTACTGGTTTGTCCCATTTGGATGAGTGCAGGTACATCTAAAATCAGAGCAACTGATCCGTCACCCATAATCGTTGCACCTGAAACACCTTGAATTTTTCTGAAATTAGTTTCTAAGCTCTTAATCACGACTTGTTGCTGACCAACTAATCTATCCACAAACAGGGCAGATTTTTTACCATCAGATTCAAGCAAGACCAAAACACCTTGCGTAGGATCGGTAATATCTGTGTGTTGATTAAACAAACTATGCAGCGCGATAATTGGCAAGTATTCACCGCGCACATGTACCATACGACCTTCACCTGTCACGGTTTTAATGTCTTCTGCACGTGGTTGCAAGGTTTCTACAATCAGGTTAAGCGGTATGACATACAAGCTATTGCCCAATGCCACTGACATACCATCCAAAATAGCAAGTGTAAGTGGAAGTGCAATTGAAATTGTGGTGCCAAATCCAAGCGCAGAACGGATTTCAACTACACCACCCATAGATGAGATGTTACGTTTCACTACATCCATACCCACACCACGACCTGACACATCGGTGACCACTTCAGCAGTTGAAAAACCTGGTGCAAATATGAGGTTAAATACTTCGCTATCAGTCATGCTCTCGCTGACTGGCAAGCCATTTTTAGCGGCTTTCGCCAATAATTTATCGCGGTTAAGCCCAGCACCATCATCAGTCACTTCTATCACAATGCTGCCACCTTTGTGAGCAGCTGAGATTGTAAGCACTCCTGTTTCATTTTTTCCTGCCGCTTTACGTGCAGCAGGTGGTTCAATGCCATGATCGACACTATTACGTACCAAATGGGTCAGTGGATCAACAATCCGTTCAATTAAACCCTTATCTAATTCTGTGGTGGCACCGACTGTCACAAACTCAACTTTTTTGCCAAGTTTTGTTGCCAAGTCGCGCACCATGCGTGGGAAGCGGGAGAACACAAAATCCATTGGCATCATGCGAATTGACATGACGGACTCTTGCAAATCGCGAGTGTTACGCGTGAGTTGGCTAACACTATTAATCAGAGATTCATGCTGCACAGGGTCTAGCGCATTCACACGCTGTTCTATCATTGCTTGCGTAATCACAAGCTCGCCAACCAAGTTAATGAGTAAATCTACTTTTTCAATTCCCACACGAATCGATGTGGTTTCAGCGCTAGCAGGTGCTTTATCTGCTTCACGTCTTACTGCATTTCGTTTATCAGCGCTATCGCTTGTAGAAACTGTTTTAACAACTTCAGCTTTAGCAGGCTCATCAATATCCTTCCCAGAATTAGCCTCTGTTGGAACAGTGTCATCACCTATCAATTGAGTAAGAACTGCATCTTTATGCGGTTTAAATGGCGCAAAAAACCCATAACCTTCTTCTTCTTTTTCTTTACCCGCTTGTTCAAACAAACCATAACCCATTTCTTCATGTATCTTTACTTTTGAGTCACTTGTTGTAACTTCAGCTGCTTTTGCTGTAAGAGGTGGCGCAGGTTCATCCATATCAAATAGCCCGTAACCTGGATCTTCAACTTTTTCAGGCTCTACAACTTTATTAGGTGCAGCAACTGTTGAGACCTCTGCAGGTGCATTCACTTTTGTAGTGGTAGTAGTAATGACTAAATCATCAGGATTCAACACAAACGAGCAAATTGAAACAATATCGGCTTGAGTAGAATCTGTAGTGAGTAAAAATGTGGTGCGACCGTTGGCTTCTTTGTTGGCAACCACTTCACCTAACAAACCTAACTCTTCTTTTAAATTATCAATGTCTTTTTCTGATAGCTCTGGCAAAGCAATATTAAAGCGGGTTAGTCCGTCATCAGTTGTAGCAGTGACTGGTACTTGTTCAGATACTTTTTCTGCTACTGGTGCCGCATCAACGACAGTTGCGGCTTGTTCTGCTTTAGAAGTGTCAGTATTTGTTGGTTCAGTTGCGACTGCTTGTGCAGGATTAGGAGTTGTAGGATTAGATGTTGCAGAACTAGTAGTTGCTGCACCAGCCTCAGAGAGCGATTTCAACATCATTTTCACGTCAGCCACTTGCTCTTGATCAACTGGCGAAGCATTTCGATGTCCGTCTAGCTCCATTTTAAGCACATCTTTTGCTGCCAAAAATGCATCTACATGCTCTGCAGTTAAAGCCATTTCATGCTTGCGAATTTTATCGAGGAGATTTTCAAGTACATGAGTGATTTCAGTCATATCCATAAAGCCAAAAGTGGCTGCGCCACCTTTTATTGAATGCGCTGCACGAAAGATGGCATTCAAATCTTCTGTATCTGGATTATCGATGTCAATATCAAGCAGGAGCTTTTCAGCTTCAGCTAATAGCTCTTCCGCTTCATCAAAGAAGACTTCGTAAAACTGACTCATATCCACTGTCATTTTTTTACCCCATATCCGCTAAGTAGCTTTTCAATTAGCCACTTTGATTGCTCATTATTTTTAACTTTTAAATTAGGCAAAAGTTATGCACCAATTACTTTTTGCACCACTTCAATTAATCGTTTTGGATCAAAAGGTTTTACCAGCCAGCCATTAGCACCCGCAGCCTTGCCTTTTGCTTTCATTTCATCACTAGACTCAGTCGTTAGCATTAAAATAGGCACGTTTTGATAGGAGCCTAAACTGCGCAAGTTAGTGATTAAGGTCAAACCATCCATAATTGGCATGTTTTGGTCTGTTAACACCAAATCTACTGTTTTCTCTTTTGCCTTGTTAAGACCATCTTGCCCATCCACTGCTTGCACTACTTCGTAGCCGGCAGCTTTTAGGCTAAATGCCACCATCTGGCGGAGAGAACCTGAGTCATCTACTGCTAGAATTGTTTTTGCCATGTTTTACTCACCTTGTCGTTGTTAATTACGCATTACTGTTAATAAAAATTAATATCTATTACCCGCTCTTATAAACACCTAAAAAAGTTCAATGTCTCCAGAAGTCATATTCTTTTGCTCTACCGAGCGTCTTAGCCCACCTGAAAGTGCTCGACTACCATGATGCAAACTATCGCTCATCATCTCTAGTAATTTTGCAATTTCATTGTGCTCATACTCACTGTTGATTCCACCACCATGTGCATTCAACTCTTCAAGCAACTCTTTTAATCCATTCACCCTAGTAATTGCTCGCACTAATAGCTGGTTTGTAATATCTTGAAATTGCAATCCCGTGATCGCTGCACCTACTTCATCAGCAATAATTTGATTAAACATATTGATTTTGCTGGTTTCTTCAGCGGTGAATTGATGTTGCTGCATTAACGTTTCTAGCGCTTTTTGCTGATTAGTCACCGCAGTATGCACAGCCATAAAACTAGAATTTAATTTTTCTATCGCCAAACTTAATAAATAAGTCGTTTGAGATAAATCTGCATCTATTTCTATCAAGTGTTGTTTACCATGCTCTGAAACAGCATCCAATAGGTGTCTTACTTCTGCTATAGGTAGTTTTTTCATATACTTTCTATCTTGCGTTATTTGACTGTTTTTTGATTTAATAAATAAAGTCGATAAAGTTGTTCTAATCTCATTTGATGCCTTTTAGTGTGCTGTTTGTTGCACCGATTGCTTAACTTCATCAGCACTGGATTCAGATGAAACCTGAACTGCCCCATCATCATTGAGTGCATCTTCTTCTGCTTGTTTATTCATAATAATCATGCTGATACGCCTGTTAGAGGCATCAAATGGGTTTTCTTTGTTAAACAATGAGGCGGAAGATAAGCCCACCACACGCACAATTTTTGATTCATCCATACCACCAGCAATCAATTCTCGACGTGATGCATTTGCTCTATCTGCAGAAAGCTCCCAATTACTGTAGGATTTCTCACCATCTGGGTATGGTGTTGCGTCTGTATGGCCTGAAAGGCTAATTTTATTGGGCACATCATTTAAGGTCTTCGCTAACTCTTGAAGTATCTGTTTAGCATATGGTTGCATTTCAGCTTTTGAAGAGTTAAACATGGCACGATTCTGCTCATCTACAATCTGCACCCGTAAACCATCTGAGGTCACATCAAGTAAAAGTTGGTTCTTAAACTTACTTAAGTTTGGGCTATCCTCAATCGCTTTTTCAATCTTTTTCTTTAACTCCTCTAACTTAGATTTTTCTTCTTGTTCTAGCGCTTTTTTAGCTTCTTCAGCATCAATGGCTTTTTTCTTACCATCAGGTCCATCGACAGGTTTCACTTGTCCTTGTTTTTTAGTCAGGTCTTTACCACCGCCACCTTTAATTAAAGTGTCGCTTGCCCCCACTGCCGTACCACCTGTGAGCGCCACCATCAATGGTGTTTTGAAGTAATCTGAAATACCTTCTTTTTGTGCTTTCGATGTTGAACCTAATAGCCACATTAATAAGAAAAATGCCATCATTGCAGTCACAAAGTCAGCATAGGCAATTTTCCAAGCGCCACCATGATGACCGCCGCCTGATTTTTTGATTTTTTTTACAATTATCGGCCTAACAAGATCTTCAGCCATAGCGAGCTCCGTAGAAAAACTGTCATCAGGTATATTTTTAAATGTAAGCGCATTATTTACCTTTAGCTTGTTTTACATGATCTTCAAGCTCTGCAAATCCTGGGCGCTCAGTTGAATAAAGTACTTTTCGGCCAAACTCGACAGCAATTGCTGGAGCGTAACCATTTAAGCTTGCCAACAACACCACTTTGACGGTTTGGTACATTTTGGTGCCCTCCTCTAACTTTTGCTCTAGCAAGCCAGATAAAGGTCCAACAAAGCCGTAAGCTAACAAAATACCTAAGAATGTACCTACCAGCGCATGCCCAATCAGTACACCAAGTTCATTAGGCGGTAAATGTAAGCTTTCCATGGTATGCACCACCCCCATCACCGCAGCCACAATACCAAATGCGGGTAAGGCATCACCTAACTTAGAGATACAATGCGCTGGTACATGACCTTCCATATGGTGGGTTTCAATCTCGTTATCCATTAGATTTTCAACCTGAAATGCATCCATGTTGCCAGATACCATCAAACGTAAATAATCTGTAATAAATTCGACAAGATGATGATCATGCAAAATGTTTGGATACTTGCTGAACAATGGACTGGCTTCGGGATTTTCGACATCATTTTCAATGGACATCATGCCGTCTTTACGAATCTTGGTGAGTATTTCGTACATTAACGCTAATAAGTCTAAGTAAAGCGCTTTATTGAATTTAGAACCTTTAAATACAGTGGGTAGTGCTTTAACCGTTGCTTTAAGCGCTTTATTATCATTACCCACGATAAATGCACCAATCGCACCACCAAAAATCATGAGCACCTCTAATGGCTGCCACAAGCCTCCTAAATGACCACCTGCAAGCGCATAGCCACCAAAAATTGTGCCGCATATGACTATGTATCCAATTATGACGAACATACTTAAGCGCTCCTTAAATTAAATATTGCTAACAAATTAATAATTAGAGTCAGAATATCAAGTCAGAATAAAAATCAATCGAAAGAATAAAGGCATAAATTCTAGTTATTAACAAGTTTGTGCGATTTGTAAAAATTGCTGTATCTCATCAAAAGTGCGCCAGCCTTTGATTCCAGAGATTTCGTGTTAAATTTCTAGTTTTAATAAAATTATTTACTTAAAAAATATCTCAAATTTTCCATACATAAATATCAGGCGAATTGTGAGTGCCTGCAATTTTTATGCTTGGTTTCACATCGGGAATATCAAACTCTAAGCTAATCAGTAAACTGCCTGATCTCATTTCTTTTGAGGCTTTTTTCCATAGCGCTAACATCGCTGCTGGTGATAAATACGCAAAAATAATATCGTAGTCTGCAAAATTGAGTGCGTGATAATCACCTAATGTGAATGTCGCTTTTGAGCGACTTATTTTTGCCCTGACCGAACTAATTAACCAAGGTAATGGCGCTATTTCTATGCCCTCAATTAGACAATCTGGTCGCACTTTAGCGATATGCATCGACATATCACCTAAGCCACTGCCAATATCGATTAACCTCACTTGATTATCAATTGGCATCAGTTTGGCGACTTGCTTCCAAACAGCTGGACGAGACGGGTAAAATGGAACCTGACTACGAAATGTAGTCCAAAATAAACTCAAGCTGATCACAAACCCTACAAAATAGAATTCATTTGGGAGTTGCCAACGCGACATGGCAAACATCGCTAGTGGAAAAAATAAATGTATCCAGCGCCACCAAACTGCCATATTTAAGCAATATGAAAGTACACTCGCTAACACAGACTGCATCATGACAAGCTCTACAAGCGTCAAGCCAGCACCTGTTTTAAAACTGCTACCTGAAAAAATTAAAGATAGCTGAGTGAGTGCTAATATCGTCATGAAAGCTGCACATTGCACAATTACCGCTAATGTGGATGGCTTCAATCCCTGCAGTTGATGCAATATCGATACAGCATCATATTTTGGCGCTTCATTCTTTAATGCATTTTGACGAATGACACGCTTATCTTCG
The DNA here is from genome assembly GCA_964464725.1 of uncultured Methylotenera sp. Classification (GTDB taxonomy): domain Bacteria; phylum Pseudomonadota; class Gammaproteobacteria; order Burkholderiales; family Methylophilaceae; genus Methylotenera_A. Next base: position 7,124 of record CAYXHH010000032.1, read on the forward strand.
AATTGCTTTTGCATCGATTTACTCATCTCATTGATAATCGATAGATAATTAAGCTGTCATTGAAACCAATTTATAACTAAGTTCTTTTGCTTTTTTAGTTTTACCAGCGCGAGATGGAACATGGCATAAGTTGCATACATAGTTTTGGTTTAAATCATATGTATTCACTATGAACTCGCCTGAGCAACAATTGCAACGTTTAAGTTTTAACATTTTGCTTTCAACAAAACGCACTAAAGTCCAAGCCCTTGTCAGCGACAACACTGGTTCTTCTTCTGAGTCTTGCTGGATGACTTGTTGCTGATACATGCTGTAAGCTTTAATAATTGCATCGATTCCTTTAACATCTGCGTATTCCAACATGAATTTGTAGATGTTATAGAAAATTGAAGAATGAATATTAGGTTGCCAAGTCAAGAACCAATCTGTAGAAAATGGCAACATACCTTTTGGTGGTGAGACCCCTTTTAACTCTTTATAGAGCTTAATTAAACGCTCGCGAGATAAACTTGTTTGTGACTCAAGTAATTGTAGCCTTGCACCAAGATTAATCATCTTAATGGCTAATTGAATTTGTTCAGCTTCATTCACTACGCTAATTTTTTTCATGGTCATCACCTTTATAAATAATATCGACGTAAACTTTGAGTTATATTGCTGTAGCCATACCACCTGCGTTTTGACCAGCCATTAATACAGCGGTGTGCAAGTGCGCTTGTGAACTATCTTTTGTATAGTTTGTTAACATGCCTAAAATCGCTGTGTCATCAAATCTAAAACGTGCTAATAACATGTTAGTGCTGCAGATTTTTAACAATTGCAAGGTGCTCAAACCTTCTAATAAGTCTGCAATTTCTTTACTGATACCTAAACGATAAATTGCAGTGGCTTTATCTGCACGAATAAGTTGCTGAGCTAATAATAAATAGTTTAAATTTGCATCTTTAATTTCTGACATTAGTTCTGCTTCATTCATTTTATTTCCCCTATCGTTGTTTGGTTGTTAAAAAGTTCGTAATTCGTGTTAGGCGTACTTTGAGCTTTTTATTCGGAAATAAATATCGGGGTTTGTCGGTTATTTTGGTAGGACAAGCGGAAACACCCATGTAGGTGTTTGTCCTACAAACACCTACATGGGATAAATTAATTATTAAGATTCAATAACTTATAAAGTTACATGAGACTCATGGTCTATACATAAGTCTATTTTGAGCGTACTAAAAAATATATCTCATTTAAAAAATCCTAAAAATTTATTCAAGTTAATCATTTTTATGCCGTTATGAATTCGCTAATTTTTTAGACCACATTGTTTAGAAAACACGACTGGCTTCTATCAATACCATCATTACGGCAGAAAATAAAAAAACTTTAGGACGAATTAATAAAAAAATTAATTTATTTCATATCTTATTGATTCTTAATCATTAAATTAATATAAAAAATTTAAAAATCACTAGATTTCTCGTTATGTCCAGCAAAACTGTTCAGGAAAGGCCAGTTTTCACCCTTTTATTCTCAAGATACAAGCACATTGATTTAGCCAATAATTAGCGTCATGAGATAAAAGGTCATGTAAGTGTGTAGCGCGAGCTTAATTGATAGCCAACTCTAACTGTAATGACTTGTTTAATCTATATATGTATGGATTTAGGAAGCAGCAATGGCTGAAGATAGTGATTTAGAAAAAACCGAAGAGGCCTCCCCCAAGCGAATAGAAAAAGCTAGGGAAGAAGGCAATGTTCCCCGTTCTCGTGAACTGGCGACCTGTGCTGTGCTATTTTCTGCAGGCTTAGCATTTCTCATGATGGGCAGTCCACTGAATCGCGCCTTAAAAGAGACTATAACAACAGGTTTGAGTTTTGAACGAACTTTAGCGTTTGACCCTACCTTACTATTAATGAAGATTTCTAGCATGATTTCTTCGCTACTTTTTGCATTTATACCATTTGCATTAATACTAATTGCAGTTGCAATTGCATCTCCAATACTTATCGGTGGCTGGATTTTTAGCAATAAAGCTTATTTACCCAATTTTTCACGCTTAAATCCAATTCAGGGCTTAAGTAATTTAGTTTCTAAAAATGCTGCTGTAGAACTCATTAAAGCAATGGTAAAAGCCATTTTAGTGGCTATTGTGGGCTATATCGTGATTTCTAACGATATGGAGCCTATCCTCTCCCTTTCTTTAATGTCTGTTGAATCAAGTATCTCGCAAGTCGGCCATATTATGTTGATGGGATTCATCACAATTGTCAGTGTTTTGGTGTTTATTGCCGCGATTGATGTGCCATATCAACTTTACCAATATGCCAATAAATTAAAAATGACAAAAGAAGAAGTTAAACAAGAGTCTAAAGAATCTGAGGGTAATCCAGAAATCAAGGCCAGAATACGTCAACAACAACGTGAAATGGCAAAACGTCGCATGATGTCTGAAATTCCAAAAGCAGATGTTGTCATTACTAACCCAACACACTATGCAGTCGCGATTCAATACCAAAATGAAGGGATGTCAGCTCCGATTGTCATTGCTAAAGGCGCTGATTTGGTCGCGCTGAAAATTCGTGAAATCGCAGCAGAACACAAAATCGTGACGATGGAAGCACCAAAACTAGCGCGCGCCTTGTATGCGCATACAGAGCTTGGGCAGGAAATTCCTGAAGCGCTCTACTCTGCTGTAGCAGAAGTGCTCGCCTATGTATTCCAAATGCGCATATTTAAAAAGCATGGTGGTTTCCGCCCAGAAATACCAAAAGCCTTACCTGTGCCAGAGGCGCTAGACCCTCACAGTTTATTACCGGCTAAAGGTGTGAGTGACGCAGAGGTATTCTCCTAATGAACGCATTTAACTTACCACCTTGGATGAAAAGTTTAACCAACCGCTCAGTTGCGGCGCCTCTCATCATTATCTTGCTATTGGCAATGATGGTGTTGCCTTTGCCAGCCATTATTTTAGATATGTTGTTTAGCTTTAATATCGCGCTTTCTATTTTGGTGTTGCTCATAGGATTACAAACCAAAAAAGCACTTGAATTTATCGCATTCCCAACTGTGTTGCTTGTCACCACGATGTTGCGCTTATCTCTGAATGTTGCATCAACGCGTGTCGTGCTCACAGAAGGCCATGCTGGACCAGATGCTGCTGGTAAAGTGATTGAAGCATTTGGTCACTTTTTAATTGGCGGCAATTACACAGTTGGTATTGTTGTTTTCGTCATTTTAACCATTATTAACTTTACAGTCGTGACCAAAGGTGCGGGTCGTATTGCCGAGGTTGGCGCACGTTTCACCTTGGATGCCATGCCTGGCAAACAAATGGCGATTGATGCCGATTTAAATGCTGGACTGATTGGTGAGGATGAAGCACGTCGTCGTCGAAGCGAAGTTGGTCAAGAGTCAGAGTTTTACGGCGCAATGGATGGTGCAAGTAAGTATGTGCGTGGCGATGCAGTAGCTGGCATCATGATTATTATCATTAATATTGTTGGTGGCCTCGTCGTTGGCATGTTACAGCACGATATGGCATTTGCGGATGCAATTAAGAATTACACATTACTGGCTATTGGTGATGGCCTTGTCGCTCAAATTCCTTCACTTATCATTTCAGTCGCTGCTGGTGTGGTGGTATCACGTGTTGCAAATAACGAGGACATCGGAGGTCAATTGACCACTCAATTATTCTCAAATGCAAGAGTCATCTATATCACAGCTGGCATTATTGGGGGCATGGGTGCAATCCCAGGCATGCCACATATGGCATTTTTACTTTTAGCAGGCGTTTTAGCTGGCATGGCTTATTTGATTAATGAGCAGAAGAAAGTAGCAGAAGCAGAGCCTGTTATTGAAGAAAAAGTTGAACAAACCACTGAAACTGAAGAAGCGAGTTGGGATGATGTGACCCCTGTAGATATTGTTGGGCTCGAAGTAGGCTATCGTTTAATTCCACTTGTAGATAAAGCACAAGGTGGTGATTTACTGAAACGTATTAAAGGCTTGCGCAAAAAGTTTGCCCAAGAAGTCGGTTTTCTTGCTCCGACTGTGCATATCAGAGACAACTTAGAACTGAAACCTTCTAGCTACCGCATTACCCTTAAAGGGGTAGAAATCGCCAATGGAGAGTCTCAATACGGTCAATTTCTTGCAATTAATCCTGGCATGGTAACTGGAACCTTACCCGGCACTATTACTGAAGATCCTGCTTTTGGTTTGCCTGCCATATGGGTTGATGCTAGCAAACGTGATGAAGCACAAAGTATGGGCTATACAGTAGTGGATGCCGGAACCGTCATTGCCACACATTTAAATCATATTATTTCGATGCATGCTGCTGAGCTCTTAGGGCGTCAAGAGGTGCAACAACTGCTTGATCATGTTGGTAAAGAGTCACCCAAACTGATTGAAGACTTAGTACCAAAAGTTCTCTCTTTATCTGTGATTCAAAAAGTATTACAAAACTTGCTATCAGAAGGCGTACATATTCGCGATATGCGCAGCATTATTGAGACGCTTGCTGAACATGCCCCAAACACACAAGATACCAATGAGCTGACTGCTTTGGTAAGAATTCAACTTGGCCGCGCGATTGTGCAACAGTTATTTCCTGTCGGCAATGAAGTCTCCGTCATCTCTTTAGATAATGATTTGGAACGGCTTCTCGTGCAAGCTTTGCACAATAACAATGCCACTGGGGCCGCGATTGAACCAGGTATTGCGGAAACGCTTTCCAGACAAGCTGAAGCGCTTTCAAAACAACAAGAGCAAATGGGCATGACTCCAGTATTGTTGGTGCCAGCTTCATTAAGAATCGCACTTGCAAAATTTTTAAGACGCGCCGTACCACATTTGCGCGTACTTTCTCATGACGAATTACCCGATTCAAAAACCATACGTGTTGCTAGCTTTATAGGAGGCTAATTATGAATATTCAAAAATTTTATGGCAAAAACTCGCGTGAGGCACTTAATGCAGTCAAAAAAGCATTAGGTGAAGATGCCATTATCCTCTCCAACCGCGCAATCGAGGGTGGTAATGAAATCATGGCCTTTCTAGAAGAAGATATAAATGTCGTGATGGATAATCATTTAGAAAAAATAAATCCTGATACAGCAGCAATTAGTTTTCTAGAACACATTAACAAGAAAAAACAAGCACAAGAACTTAACGAAGAAATTGATCAAATTATTGAAATTGAAGAAACGGCCGCCAAGATAAAACTGGAAACTCATTTGGATGAAGATGATAAACCCAATAAGCAAGTGAGAGAGAAACGTGTTCCCGCTAGTTTGGACTTGCCATCTGATGAGGTTGCACAGCAATTGATTACACAAAAAAATATTGCATCCATGCTGGCTGAAATGCGAGAAATGCGTCGTTCTGTTGAAACACAACTCACCACAATTTCTTGGAGCAATATCAGCGCAGAAAAATCTAAAGTATTGAATAAATTACTTGGTTCAGGTTTTTGCGCAGCGCTATCAAGACATTTGGTAGAGAAAATGCCAGAAAACTTAACGGTTACCGAGTCATTAAAATGGGTTAAAGACGTATTAGCAAAAAATATTAATACCTTAGCAGATGAAAGTGAAGTCTTAGATCAAGGTGGTATTTTCGCTTTAGTGGGGCCTACTGGTGTTGGCAAAACCACAACCGTGGCTAAGTTGGCTGCACGCTATGTCATGAAACATGGCACACAAAACTTAGGCATCATCACAACTGATGCTTATCGTGTCGGTGGCTATGAGCAATTAAGAATTTACGGAAAAATACTTGGTGTGATGGTGCATGCAGTCAAAGACGCAGATGATTTAAAAATTGCCTTAAACGAGCTACAAAATAAACATACTATTCTGATTGATACTGTGGGTGTTAGCCAGCGCGACCAAATGGTAGCAGAACAAATTAGCATGCTATCCAATGCAGGCAGTCCAATAAAAAGATTATTGTGCATCAATGCGACCAGCACTGGCGAAACACTTGCAGATGTTGTAAGAGCCTACAAAGCGCAATCTTTAGATGGTTGTATCATCACTAAGACAGATGAGGCTGTCACGATAGGTAGCGCTCTAGATACCATAGTGCGCGAGAAGCTAACCCTTTATTACACTACAGATGGTCAGCGCGTGCCAGAAGACATTCATTTAGTAGACAAACATCTGTTAATTGACTCCGCTTTCCAAGACAATCAACACCAAGCAAGCGCATTTAAGTATTTGTCTGAAGAGTTACCTTATGTTATGGGCAACACAGCAAACCATCAATCTGGCTTGCAATCTTTGGAGATTAATTATGCTTAACGCCCAACATAGCAAAATTCAAGAAAAAGCCATGCTTAATGATCAAGCTGCTGGGCTTAGACGCATTATGTCTACGCCTAAACCTAGGATTGTTTCAATATTATCAACCTCACCCAACCATGACCATGCACGGCTAATGGCTAACTTAGCAACACCAATTGCTGACCAAGGTCATGATGTGCTCATTCTAGTCGCTTCAGATGAGTGTAATGCCAATATATATGAAGTTGAAAATCAACCAACATTGTTAGACGTAATCAATGAAAAAACATTATTACAGAGTGTGATTAAAAACACTGGCAATGGATTTTCAATTGCAAAGCTCATGCCTAGTCATCAAGTGGAATCACCACTAGATCTCATTTTAGGGCAACAACTGAATCATATTTTTTGCAAGTTAGCGCAACAATATGAAATTGTACTGGTGGACGCAGCGATTAATTCAGATGATGTATTACCACTCAAAGCGCTCAATGATGGTGAGATTATTATCAAACTTAACCGCCAAACAGAGTCAATTAAAGAATCATATGGTCTGATTAAAAAAATATATAACCAGCTTGGCAGCCGCACGTTTGGCATCATTGTAGATAATGCAACGGATGAGCAAGCACAAACCATATTTGGCAATATTTCAGAAGTTGCAAAGCGCTTTTTGCAAATCGAATTAGAGTATTTTGGGGCGATTCCGCCTGATGTGCATCTTTCTCGTGCAGCAAAGTTAGGCAGAACCGTCATGGAAGCATTTCCTTTAGCCAGCGCATCTACAGCATTAAAGAACATCGCAGATAGATTAAATGGCAAACATGAACAAAAAACAACGCTAGCATCGCTTATCGAATAACGAAAATTCAAATTAAATAGGCTATAAAAGGTAAATTATGTATACAGTTAACGGCAAAAATGATCAAAAAGAGCAAATGCTAAAAGCACATGTCAGTTTGGTCAAAAAACTCGCCTACCAACTTAAGGCTAAGCTGCCGCCAAGTGTTGAACTAGATGACTTAGTTCAAGCTGGCATGATGGGCTTAATGGATGCAATTAATCGTTATGAAGATATTCATGGCGCTCAATTTGAAACCTATGCAGCTCAAAGAGTGCGTGGCGCAATGCTAGATGAGCTTCGAAATACCGATTGGCTGCCAAGGAGCATGCGCAAGTCAATGCGGGATATTGAACTCGCCATTAGCCAGCTTGAGCAAGCGTTAGGTAGGCCACCAAGCGAAAAAGAAATTGCCAAAAAACTCAATGTTTCTATAGAAGATTACTTCGACATGTTGGGCGATTGTAGCGGTCATCAGCTAATTTATTACGAAGACTTTCATGAGTCTGATAGCGGAGAACATTTCCTAGATCGATTTAGTGGTGACGAAAATAGTGATCCGCTCAAAGGCATGTTAGCAGGAGACTTTAGAGAAGCATTGATTGATGCTATTGATTCATTGCCCGAGCGTGAAAAAATCCTCATGGGTTTGTATTACGAACAAGAATTGAACCTGAAAGAAATTGGTGAGGTAATGAGTGTTTCAGAATCACGCGTCAGTCAATTACATAGCCAAGCCGTTGCAAGGCTACGCGCAAGCTTAAAAGAGAAAGCATGGACTGGGGCAGTATAGCTGGTATTGCCGTTGCACTAGCCGGCATTTTATTTGGGCAAGCTATAGAGGGCGGGCATATCGCCTCTTTGCTGCAACCAGCCGCTTTTATGATTGTATTATGCGGAACATTTGGCGCGGTACTATTGCAAACGAGCTTGAAAAGCTTTGTTACAGGCATCTTAATGGTCAAACAAGTATTTATTACGCCAATCGATGATAGACAAGCCATTGCAAAGCGCATTAATCGATGGGCTTTGCATGCGCGTAAAGAAGGCATCTTTATGCTAGAAGTATTTATAAGGCAAGAAACTGACCCCTTTATTCGAAAAGGCTTACAGCTGATGGTGGACGGGACTCCCCCCGACAAAATAAGAGAAATATGCGCCATTGATATGCATTTCTTTGAGATTCAACAAAGAAACGCTGCAAAAATTTGGAGTGCCGCTGGTGGTTATGCACCAACCATAGGCATTTTAGGTGCTGTGCTGGGATTAATACATGTGATGGAAAATTTATCTGACCCTAGTAGATTAGGTGGTGGTATTGCAGTCGCTTTTGTCGCAACCATTTATGGCGTCGGTTTAGCAAACCTAATATTTTTACCAATTTCAAATAAACTTAAAGCACTGATACAACATGAGCAAATGCGTCGAGAAATGTTACTTAATGCATGGGTTTCTATGGCTAATGGCGACCATCCTAAAATTGTTGAAGAACGTTTGCAAGCTTATTTAAGGTAAAAACATGATTAGAAGAAAGCCAATTGAAGACGATGAAGAAAGCCCTGAACGTTGGCTCGTCTCGTATGCTGATTTTATTACGCTCTTGTTTGCATTTTTTGTCGTGATGTATTCGATTTCGTCTGTTAACAAGAGTAAATATACCGATCTCACCTCCTCAATGGGCACCGCATTTTCTGGGTCAAATCCTGATAATGCGAACGGTCAACTTAAAGATAAAAAATCTGAAAATAAAATAAAAGGTCAACAAACAACCATCGTCAAACCTTTGCCACTATCCCATTTATATCAAGAAAAACTCCG
>CAYXHH010000033.1:0-7366 GCA_964464725.1 uncultured Methylotenera sp.
ACTATGCCAAATTGCAAGCCTGCAATGCTTTGGGACGCATCCTCAAAGAAAAAACTCGCGTATATGGGTAATTGTGGCTCTGCGATCCGCTCATCGCCCCATGCGCTTGTTTTGGGTATTTGTCCTGTTTTATAGTCCACAAATACCATGCCGCCATTTTCTAACTGGTGAATTCGGTCAATCTTAAGCGTGACTTCGATCCCGCTGATGTCGACTTGCTTTTCGACCTCGCAACCCACAATATGAAACGCGATTCCCTGTGATTTTTCAAACGCCAGCCATGCGCTGATGAGTTTGTATAAACGCTCATGCTCGAGTGCTAATAAGGTTTTGCTGGCAAGTTGGGTGGTTTCAGCAAAGTCTTTTAGCGCTCTATCAATAGCCTTATTTAAATGCGCATCAAGTGCTTCAGCTGACATGTCGCGTAAATCAGCAAAATGTAACTTCTTATCGTTGGGTTGCCAAAATTCCGCCAACACCGCATGCACAAGCTGACCACGCACAAGGTTATCTAAACCCTCCGTGGGTGCTTTTAAGCTTTTGGCACCTAGGCGATATTGATAAAACGCCCAAGCAGGGCAAATGGCTTGCGCTTTAAATAAACCAGTACCGCCAGAGACATGGTCACCCGCTTGCACTGCTGGCGCCATGGCATCGTCGATATGCAATAAGGCTTGGTTAGATGTTTGGCTTAAAGTTTCTGCCAAGGTTTGCGCGAGTGGTAATTGCGTGATGGTTTGCACTTCTTTAATGAGTGGCGATGCGCGTAACTGAGAGGTGTTTTCTAACTGGCTACTCGAAAAAATTACCTTTTTGGCTGAGTGCAAAATGCGTGTATGAATGCCAGCCGCAAATGCCGCTTGGACGCTGTTATCGGCATTGGGAAGGCGGGCAGCACGTTGAATAAATGCTGGCAAGAGCGCGTTGGGGCGGGCAGGTGGCGGCCAAATATGGTCGTTCATTTGCAATACCCAAATCGCATCGACTGGGCGACTCAGTGCCTCCATCACGCCCAACACTTGTATCGGCGTGGCACTCACGGTTTCTGGCTGAAACACGAGGTCAGCGCAAATTTGCTGCATTATGCTTGCGGCCTCCGACATCGAAAGCGACTTATCGAGCGCGTCTAAGCTGCTTAATTGTTGCAAGGCTTTTAGCCACGCTTTGTGGGTTTGAAACTCTAGGCTATTGATACTGCGCGCACCAGGCCATTTAAGCGCGCTGAGTAAATGTGCAAAGGTTTGCGCCCAAACAGCGGGTTTGGCTTGTTTGCTCGAAATTTTGGCTTGTGCAGCCGTTAAGTCTTGCACCAGTTGCGCAATACTTAACCCATTTTCGAGCGCAATTTTTGCAAACGCAATCAATGTATCTAACGTCATGTGTGCGGCCGCTTTTTCGCGCATCTTGGCATCTAGCTGTGCACGCGCATCGGCTTCTTGAATGTAATTTGACCAAAATGGCGATAGTAATACTTGCGAGAAATCGGCCTGTGGCAGGCGGTAACTACTAAACAAACGCAGTAAATTTAACGCCGTTTGTATCATTGGTTGCTCAATTAAGGGCGTCCCTAGCGAAAAATTATAAGGCCGCTCACAATCAAACAAAGCAGGGCGGGCGCTGGCTGGCGATAAGTTGTCATCCAGTAAATCCGCCAATAAGTTGCGCACTGTGCTAAGTTGGGGGGCAATAATCGCGATATTGCATTGTGGGTTTGCATCCAGTTGTTGCTTCGCCCACGCGACTGCGGCACGACACTCAGCCTCAATATTTTCTAGGCTAATATGTTGTGCTCGCGCCGCTTCAGGCAGTTTGTTTGCATAATCAGCAATCTTGATACCGTGTTGTTTAAATTGATTACGCAGTCGCAGTTCTTGCGGAGCAGTTTGGTCAAAGCCAGCAAATTCAACCTGCGTTGGCCAATCTTTGCTAGGGCTTAAGTGGTCTAGTTGCCAATCCACATAACGCACATTTTCAAGTACACCAAGCCGCGCACAGCGCGCTTGAAATGCGTGTTGCCATTGCACAAATTGGCGCGTTTCTTCTGCCAAACCTTCACGCGGAATATGCAAACGCCAAGCAATACAATAGGCATTCGCTTCCATCGCCGCACTGGCTAAGCCAGACACATTAAACAGCTCACCAAATGCATTTTTCTTCAGGCTTTGTTGTATTACTTCTTCCCATAACAATTGCTCGTTAAATGCACTTAAACGTTGAGGTGGATCATTGATTTCGCCAGATAAAATGCGCGTTTCTGTTTGTGCATCTAGCCATTGTGATAATGTGCTGACCTGTGCGCTTTGCCATTGCGTATGGCCTGCTTCTATTTGAGCAATGGCGATATCGGCTTGTATCGCACGCACAAGGCGGGCGGTAGGACACAGGATAAGGTTGTTTTGCATACTCGCAATTCTATTGGATATTGTTCTGTAACAGTAGTGTTAAAATAGCGTTTAAATATTCATCTAAATATTATTCATTTAAGGAAACACTATGTTTGCCAAACTCGCTAAACTTTTAAAATATTCCTTATGGTTGTTGATTATCCCCATCATTTTATTTGCGCTATACACATGGGCTGCACTTACTTGGGTTTACTCAAGTGGTGAGCGCGCGGGTTATGTACAGAAGCTCTCGCAAAAAGGGTTTGTATGTAAAACCTATGAGGGTGAGTTAGTGCTGGTTTCCATGCCTGGCACGCAGGCGGAGAAATTCTTTTTTACTGTCAAAGATGCCACAGTCGCCAAACGGATTAACGAAACCGTGGGTAAACGTGTGCGCTTGATTTACGAAGAGCATATTGGTATTCCTACTTCATGTTTTGGTGAGAGTAGTTATTTCGTGCAAGATGTACAACTACTAGATAAATAATGGTTAAAGCACTCGCCATTCACGACGAAAAAAACTATATCACGCCAGAAGGCTTTGCCGCCTTGCAGGCTGAGTTTCACCAACTCTACAAAGTGGAGCGTCCTGAGGTAGTAAGAACCGTTGCTTGGGCTGCCAGCAACGGCGATCGCTCAGAAAATGGTGACTATATTTATGGCAAGCGTCGCTTACGTCAAATCGATAGTCGATGCCGACATTTAATGAAGCGCATGGACTTGGCCGAAATTGTCGATTCCAGCTTGCAACAACATTTAGAAAAAGTGTTTTTTGGCGCTTGGGTCACCTTATTTAGCTTGAGTGACGAAACTGAGCACACCTATCGCATCGTTGGTAAAGACGAAATTGAGCCCAGCAAAGGCTATATCTCATGGGTTTCGCCACTCGCGAAAGCCATGCTAGGCAAGGCGATTGGCGATATCGTGCGAGTCACTACGCCTAAAGGTGAAGGCGAATTTGAAATTATAGAGATTCAATACCACTCGCCAAAATAATCGCTTGAACTTATTAAGTTAAAGTCGTATCTTATCTATATGAAGAAATGGATTAGCATTGTGTTAATGGCTTGGCTGCCTTGTTTTATGGTGGCTGCGCATGCTATGGGCATGCAAATGGCATTTGAAAGTGCGTCGCCAGTCCAACTTAACGCTGCTGAACAGTCAAAAATGACTTGTCATGAACACCTTAATCATCACCAAGCGAATGATATAAAAGCAGAACCTAACGCGTCGCATCACTGCTCCTTTTGTGCTTTTTGCGTGGTGGGTAGTGCAATTGCTGCTACCCCAACATTAAAATTTTCACATATTCAACTGTCTAATATTCAGCCAACCTCGTTCGAGGTGGCTTTTACTTCCCAAGACTATCCTCCAGCTATCAAACCACCCATATTCAATTAAATCGCTAGGACGAATCCGTCCAAAAAATGTTGATTTAAATTGATATGGAGGTTTTATGTTTAAAAACAATTGGTTGCGAGCATTGCTTGCAACTGGTCTTGTAATTTCTAATTCGCAAGCAAACTCAGCTGCACTGATGGGCTTTGAAGATAGCGCCATGATGATGACCGAAATTGGTCGTTATAACCAAGAGTGGATGATGAATTATTCGCCCAGGCTAGGTCATGCGATTGGTTTGGAAGTCATGCGTATGTCTGCTAGGCGTGAGCAAGCAACCACCATCGTCGGACTCAATTACACTGGTTTAATCAAACGTTGGAATATGCCGCAAGCGCAAGCTAACCTTTGGTTTAACGGTAGTATTGGTGAGGCTCAAGGCAAGTTTGATGGTTTTGCTTATACTCCTAGTTTGCAGTTTGATGTAGAAACCACGCGGCTATATTTTCTTGCCAAAACGCGTTTAATTCGTGGCTCTGGAATGAACTACGACACAGCGGCCATTCAAGCAGGTTTTTCGTTTTATGAAACTAGCTTTGATGAAACGCAACCTTGGTTTGTGCTTGAGGCAAAAACTATGCGTAACACTGACCCAGCGCTTCAAATCACACCTGCGCTTCGGCTTATTAACAAGAACTATTTTTTAGAATTTGGCGTTACCAACCCGTTTCAGGGGGAGGGTTTTGCACCCCGCCTCAATGCCATGTTCGTATTTTAATGATTAGATAAAGGAATTGATGATGAAAAAATTAACAGTATTAGTAGCATTTTTATTAAGCTCACAAGTAACCATGGCGGCAACGAGCATTAAAGCCGAAGTGAATGGTATGGTATGCGCTTTTTGTGCCAAAGGGATTGAGAAAAAATTAAAAACCATGCCAGAAGGTCAAGCCAGTTTTGTCGATTTAAAAAATCGCATTGTGGTGCTTGAGCTTAAGGATGGCAAAGATGTAGAGTTGGAAAAATTTACGCAAGTGATTAAGGATGCAGGTTACACCGTGAGCAAGGTGGAAAAGGTACCACTATCAGCTGAAGCGATTAAAGCCGAGATTTTGAGCGCAAAAGGTGCAAAAAAATGAAGGCAACAATAGAAGATGATCTAGATTTATCTGCTGTGAAAACAGCCCAAAAAGCCAATATCCTGTCGCTGTTTACCAGCGGATCAACTTTGATTTGTTGTGCTTTACCAGCAACTTTAGTGGCCATTGGTTCTGCGGCAACACTTGCTAGCTTGGTGAGTCATTTTCCACAACTTGTCTGGTTAAGTGAGCATAAAGTGTTGGTTTTTGGGTTAGCAGGCGCTATGCTCGCTATTGCAGGTTATTTGCAATGGCGAGCACGCAACGCACCATGCCCAGTAGACCCTAAGTTGGCCCAAGTGTGTACGCAAGCAAGAAAAAATGCCTTAAGGATTTACTGGGTATCGGTGCTGATTTTTGCAGTAGGTGCTTTTTTTGCTTTTGTAGCACCTTATTTTATTTGACCGCTTAAATTGGTGTTTTATTGGCTTAATCGTTAAACTGACTCTTTTATTTGGTCGGTGATTAAGCCAATTTGTTTAAAGGATGAAGCATGAATTACTTAATCATCAAGTATTGTCTAACTGCAGCGATTGTAGTTTTAGCTTCTGAACTTACCAAATCTGATGAGCGCTTAGGTGGTTTAGTTGCAGCATTGCCATTAGTGACGGTACTTACGTTAGTATGGCTTTATATCGAAAATCAGCCAATCAGTAAGATTTCAAGCCAAGCCTACTATACGTTTTGGTATGTCATCCCAACCTTGCCAATGTTTTTAGTGTTTACCTATTTGCTTCCTAAATTAGGGTTTTGGATGTCATTACTCAGCAGTATTGGCTTTACGCTAGTGATTTTTTACTTCTACGCACTCATATTGAAACAATTTGGCATCCACTTATTTTAAGCATGCAAAAACGCTGGGACATTTTTTGTAGAGTTGTCGATAACTTTGGTGATATTGGCGTGTGCTGGCGCTTGGCTAAGCAACTTCGAGCAGAGCATGGTTTGCAAGTGCGTTTTTGGGTGGATGATTGGGCAGTTGCAGAGCACTTTATTCCTGCGCTCAAACACAACACAGTGGTAGAAGGAGTCAGTATTCACCACTGGCATGAAGATGCTGATTTTAGCCAAGCCGCAGATGTGGTGATAGAAGCATTTGCGGGTGGCTTACCTGCAGAATACTTAACGGCGATGCAAGCCCAAAAATCCACATGGGTCAATTTGGACTATTTGTCTGCGGAGGCATGGGTAGATGATTTTCATGGCAAACCATCTCCGCAAGCGAATGGCATGGTGCGGTATTTTTACTTTCCGGGTTTTACTGAAAAAACAGGCGGTTTGCTCAGAGAGAATAACATTACTAAAAACAAAATACCTACTTTAAATCAAAAACATAATCAACATAACACTGAATTGAAAGTCTCTTTGTTTTGTTATCCGCATGCGCCAATTCATGCATTACTTAACACCATAGCAAGGTCAAATTTACCTACCATCTGTTACGTTCCTCACGCTACGGTTCTGCCAAAGGTTGCTGCATATTTTAATCGGCCATCGTTACAAATCGGCGATATTGTCAGTGATGGAAGTTTAAGCGTGCAGGTACTGCCATTTTTATCCCAAGAGGATTACGACCAATTATTAGCCGATTGTGATGTTAACTTTGTGCGAGGAGAAGATAGTTGGGTACGCGCCATTTGGGCTGAAAAGCCATTTATCTGGCAACCATATTTTCAAGCAGAAAACACACATTTAATCAAACTTGAAGCGTTTTTGAGCAAGTTTTATGGAGTATCAGATTTTGAAGTGGTGCATCAAATGCATCACGCTTGGTTAACAGGTGATGCACTTGCAAGCAAATGGATAAACTATTTAAGCCAGCTAGACACCATTGCTGACCACACAAGAAAACAGGTAAATTACTTTAATAAACAACAAGATTTAGCTGAAAAGTTGGTGTTTTTTTGCAAACAACTCTAAAAATTGCGTATAATGCGCGCTTCTCAAATTTTTACTGTTTAAACTCAATATTATGAAAATCGCTCAAGATCTCCGCGCTGGTAACGTGATTATGGTGGATGGTGTGCCTTTAGTCGTCGTTAAGGCTGAATACAATAAATCTGGTCGTAACTCAGCTGTTGTTAAAATGAAAATGAAAAATTTATTAACAGATGCGCCAAGTGAAAACGTATATGCCGCACAAGATAAATTTGATGTGATTGTATTAGAGAAAAAAGAAGCGACTTACAGCTACTTTGCTGACCCAACCTATGTGTTTATGGATGCAGAATATAATCAATACGATGTTGATGCAGAGTTTATGGAAGATGCACTTCCATTTTTAGAAGATGGTATGCCTGTTGATATTCGTTTCTATGAAGGTAAAGCGATTTCTGTTGAGTTGCCTACTACAGTTGTGCGCGAAGTGGCTTATACTGAGCCAGCTGTTAAAGGCGATACCTCTGGTAAGGTGATGAAGCCAGCAAAATTGGCGACAGGTTTTGAAATACCAGTGCCTTTGTTTGTGAGCCAAGGCGATAAAATTGAGATTGATACACGTACTGG
>CAYXHH010000033.1:7466-15790 GCA_964464725.1 uncultured Methylotenera sp.
GCGATAAAATTGAGATTGATACACGTACTGGTGAATACCGTAACCGTGTGTTGAAGTAAGTGATTGAATATTAATAAAAAAGGCGCATATAGCGCCTTTTTTATTTTATAAGTAATTTCCTAAATTAATTGTTTGCGACGTAATAGCGCCATTCCAATCAATCCTCCTCCTAGTAACCAAGCCATATTAGGCTCTGGTATGGGGCTTAATACAATATTATCGAACTGGTGCAAACCCAATGTTTGATTATCTTGCAGCCACTCTACCTTGCTGAGATTGGTAAAGTTAGTAAACGTATAAGTTGCTGAAGTTAATGGCCCTGTAAATGTTTGGCTTATCAAACTGCTATCTGCCTTTGTGCCTGTAAACGTTACGTTGATTCCTGTTACACCAAATGCTGACCCATTGATGAATAGTCCAGCCAAATTGATACTATGCAAGTTAAATAGCTGATTATTTGCTCTGCTCAGTGTAGTAAAGCCCGAGCCTGCATCATTGATCAAACTAGGGCTTCCAGTATAATTTTCTGACAACGTACCCCAACTGGCAAATCCAAGGTCGTTATTTGCATCAACTGTATAACCGTCTTCCGAGTAAAGCCGACTATGATAAGTGAAGTTAGCGTCAGTGTGAATTAGTGAATCAAAATCCATAACGGTGTTATTGGCATAAGAGTTGTGAGTAAGAGCTATTAACAATGTTATGAATAATAAACGCATAATGTTTCCCATTAATTTATATAAAATCACTCTAACTTATATTTCTCTAATTGAGAATAGTCTTTTCAGACTAAGTTATATGGCGCTATGCACAACATTTAAAAATATAAAAAAAGCGCGCTTGTTTATTCAGCGCGCTTTTTTTTGCTCAATTTTTGAGTTAAGTCTCAGCTTTTAAACTACTTTTTAGCCAGTTTTTTGTCGATTTCTTTTTCTGCGGCAATCCAGTAATCTGCAGCGTGGCCAGCAAAGCCATGTTTTTCTGCCATGTAATAGGCTGCCACTTCTATCATTTTATAACGCTCAAAGCCGCTCATATCGCTGGTCTTTTTAGAGGCTTTTTTTGCTGGGGCTTTTTTTGACTCTGTTTTTTTAGGTGCTGCCTTCTTAGTGGCCACTTTTTTGGGCGCAACAGCTTTAGCTGTTGTTACTTTTTTCTCGGCAGTTTTAGGGGCAGTTTTCTTTTTGGGACTTGCTTTAGCAATTGCCATGATGTTTCCTTTTCAGCGTTTAAGAAATGAAAAAATAAAAGGCTTGTGACCTCATAATTGTCATCATATTAAACAGTGCCACCTACCGTCAAGCCATCAATTTTAAGTGTAGGTTGCCCAACGCCCACAGGCACGCTTTGGCCTTCTTTGCCACAAGTGCCTACGCCACTATCGAGCGCCATATCATTGCCTATCATGGAGACGCGCGTCAGCACATCTGGACCATTGCCGATCAGCGTGGCACCTTTGACTGGGTAAGTGATTTTGCCATCCTCAATCATGTAGGCTTCAGCGGCGCTAAATACAAATTTGCCACTGGTAATATCGACTTGACCACCACCAAAATTGGCAGCATAGAGCCCTTTTTTCACGGATTTGATAATTTCAGCAGGGTCATGCGTCCCGTTCATCATGTAAGTATTTGTCATACGTGGCATGGGGATATGCGCATAGCTTTCACGTCTTGCATTGCCAGTAATAGGCATGTGCATGAGTTTCGCATTTAGTGTGTCTTGAATATAGCCGCGTAAAATACCATCCTCAATCAATACCGTTTTATTGGTTTGATTGCCTTCATCATCCATATTGAGTGAGCCGCGTCTATCTGCGATGGTGCCATCGTCGACCACAGTGATGCCTTTGGCAGCCACTTGTTTGCCTATCATGTTGCTAAAAGCAGAGCTGCCTTTGCGGTTAAAATCACCTTCTAAACCATGTCCAATCGCTTCGTGTAACAATATACCTGGCCAGCCAGCACCCAACACCACTGTCATGCTACCTGCAGGTGCAGGTCGTGCATCAAGGTTGACAAGTGCCTGATGCACCGCTTTTTTAGCGTAATCTTGTAACACCTCATCGGTAAAATAGCTGTAATCAAATCTGCCACCGCCTCCACTAGAACCTTGCTCACGACGGCCATTTTGTTCTGCATGCACTTGTACTGAGATGCGTACTAATGGGCGCACATCAGCAGCCATTAAGCCATCGCTACGCGCAACCATAATCACTTCATATTCACCTGCAATGCTTGCCATTACTTGCGTCACGCGTGGGTCTACTGATTTTGCAAAGCGTTCAAGGCGTTCCAACATTTTGACTTTGGCATCTGCACTTAAGCTGGCAATCGGATCTTGTGGTAAATACAATGGACTTAATGGCTTGGTGATGATGCTTTTGCCAGTTTGCTCAGCACCTATGGCTGCAATTGATTTAGTCGCATTAGCCGCTTCTGTTAATGCTTTTAAGTTAATGTCATCAGAATAGGCAAATGCGGTCTTTTCACCACTGACTGCGCGCACACCAACGCCTTGATCAATACTAAAATTGCCCGATTTGACTTGACCTTCTTCGAGTCCCCACGACTCGGCGCGACTATACTGAAAATACAAATCAGCATAATCCACCTGATGAGACATAATACTGGCCAATACACCTTGTAAGGCATTTTCGTCCAATCCAGATGGGCGAAGCAATACCTGATTGGCCGTTTCAAAGTGATTTAGATTTGTTAAGTTTGGTTGTTCGTTTTTCATACTATCACTATAACAGGGCAGGTAAAGATTACGCTAAGGATATTCTTGAGCTCACATCGAAAAAATTACTGAATATGAGGTGTTAAGTAA
Organism: uncultured Methylotenera sp.; assembly: GCA_964464725.1. GTDB lineage: Bacteria > Pseudomonadota > Gammaproteobacteria > Burkholderiales > Methylophilaceae > Methylotenera_A. Next base: position 10,299 of record CAYXHH010000033.1, read on the forward strand.
GCAGTGTTATTAAACTGCTTTAATCGTTTTATGCTTAAGCGCAGGCAAACTTTTGCGTAAACTCGCTTGATAGTCACGATTAATGGACGCAATCACAACCCCAGAGCCACGCGGCAGTCTGTCTAAAATCACTCCCCAAGGATCAACAATCATGCTGTTTCCATGGGTTTCACGACCAGAAAGATGGTAGCCACCTTGTGCTGATGCAATCACATAACTTAGATTTTCTATCGCGCGTGCGCGGACTAAACTTTCCCAATGTGCTTTACCAGTGGTGTCTGTAAAGGCTGAGGGCACGACAATAATATCGACCTCACCCATGGAACGATAAAGCTCAGGGAAGCGAAGGTCATAACAAATCGATAACCCAATTTTACCAAAAGGAGTGTCTACCACCACAACACTGTCGCCTGATTCGATCGTGGTTTCTTCATGATAATGTTCGTTGCCTAGGTCTAAGCCGAATAAATGAATTTTGTCATAACGCGCAACTTGCTCACCTTTATCGTTATACACCAAACAGCTATTGCGCACTTTATGTGGGTAATTGCTTGTTAGCGGCACAGTCCCACCAATCAACCATATTTCAAATTCACGCGCCATTTTGGATAAGAAACGCTGTATAGGACCATCGCCTGGGGTTTCTTTAATCGCTACTTTTTCAATATCTTTTGCGCCCATCATGCAAAAATATTCTGGAAGTACAACGAGCTTTGCACCCTGTTCTACAGCAATTGCAATGAGTCGTTCAGCCTCAGTTAAGTTTGAAGCAACATGTGGGCTTGACGCCATTTGTATCGCGGCCACTTTGACTGCACCAACAGAGGTGATTTTGTTAAGGGCTTTGCTGCTTGATGCAATGCTATCTGATGCACGCGTGTAAGGTTTTGATATTTTGTTTCTTCTTGTAATCGCCATAATTTTTGCTCAATAATTATTGTGAATGAAGTCAGTTATTGTGTCAGTGGTGAGTTATTATTAGGTAATTGCGTTTTCTCTTTTTCAGATTCAATCTCTTTAGGGTCACTCCATGTACCTGTAATAATATACTCGCTAGAAGCAATTTTGTTAAATGGGTCCTTGAGAATTTTTTGTGCAACAAATGCTGCAGCGCCAGCGATTGGCCCGCCTGCTAAAGCAGCCAAGGATAAACTATCACTCACATGTGGTGTGACCTTAACTTTTAAATTTTGCGTTTCTGTTTTTAAATTGGTTTCACCTTTAATCTTTGCTTCGGCTGCAGGACCAGTCATAAAAAAGTCATTCGTACGCATGATGCCGTTATCTACTTTTGCAGTAGCGCTTATTTTATCAAAAGCAAAACCTTCACTAAATAAATCTCTAAAATCTAAACTTAAGCGACGAGGCAGGCTTTGTAGACTGATTAAACCAAATAAACGTCCTAGTCCTGGTTGCACTTTTAGGAATTGACCTTTTTCGGCATTGAATACAAAGTTACCATTTAAACTGTTGGTATCAAACTCATGCGGGCTTCCCGCCCACCTTAGTTGACCAGTAAACTCAGCTTCACCACCTTTAACCGCGTCTGGTTGACCAAAACGTTTAAGTGTATTGCCAATATTATTAACGGCTAAGGTAAATTTTAGATTGGTGTTGGGGCTTCGTGTCCAGTTGTGCCAACTCCCTTCAGCCCTAAGTGTGCTATCAGGGTTGGTAATCAACAATTTTTGGATGTCCCAGTTGTCACCGTTTTCAAACGCATTGACTTCTAAACTTCCAAGTTTTTTGTTACCTAATTGGAAACTCTCCGCAATAACATCGAGGGCAGGGTAGCCATTCGGTAGCTTCTTGATTTCCTTTTTAACAACGGTTTTATTTGATAAATTGTCTTCGTTTGGAATGGTTAAGTTTTTAAGTCTGGCAATAATTTTTCCATTTCCAGCTTTTTCCCAAGTTGCATTACCTACGATTTCACGACTATTAATATCCATATTCAAGCCTTCAATATTAGGTCGAGCAATCAGCTGGATATTATTAAGTGTGCGACCAAAAATTTCCAATGTTTCAAATTTCAAGTCTGCTTTATCAATCAATACAGCATTTTCATCAATTTTTTTGTTAGGTTTATTAAAAAGCGCAATCCACTCATCGGCATTCAAATGCTCAAGCTTTGCATGAAGTGACAACCCATTTTCGTTAGGTAAAACGGCTGCTGTATTGACACCTATATCACCACGTTCAATCGCAAGTCTTCCAGCTTGCTCTGTACGCATCATTTTTGCGTTAACAAGCTTGCCATAATTGATGTTGATGCTATCGCTAGTACTAGAGAGCTGCTTTTTATCTAATACAAATGAGGTTTCTTGGTCACTCGTTTTGTTAAACGGCGGTGGCAAGTTGATGGCCATTCCAACTAAATTTGACCGTAAATTAACATCCATCATCGGTTTGTGAACATTGATTTCGCCATACCATTGTGTGCTTCCTTGAAGGTGGTCAGTCAATAAATTAGATGCAATACTTTGGATACCACTGTCGGTGATAATGCCATTTGCGCTGATATGTAGTGCTTTGTCTGCCCCAGAGCGAAGTGTAAATTGTGCTGGGCCACCAAGAATCTCAGTACTCATATTCTGGCTACTAAGAGTGTTTTCAGTAAAGCTTAATGTGCCATTGATTTTGTTAAGTTCTGGTAGACCAAGGTCTGGATTCGCAAAAATGCTGGCATTGGTAATTTTATAGCTTCCCTTAAATTTAGAAGCCTCCAAATCTTCCAGTGGAATTTTTAATTCTAGCGCTAGATTACCTTGCCCAGTTGCTTTTAAATCGTCCGTAAAGCCTTGAGTCACCAGTTTAACAGGGCTGTTGTTGACAAATTTCAATCCCTCTGTGACTGAGCCTTCGACTTCACTGGTGATATTAAGCATAGGCCAATCTGCATCAAGTTTAGGAATTTCAACTTTGCTTTTAATGATTTTATTTCCAAAAATTTGACCTTTATTGGCATTAAGTTCCATGCGCTTTCCTTCGAAAAGCATGTCTAGCCCTAACTTTTCTATTTTTGGCCAACCATGGCCATATTCCAGTAAGGCATCGTTAATTCTCGCGGTGACTCTAAATAGACCGAGTTTTTGATCTAACTGATTTTTACTATTTACGTAAGGGAAATCACCTAATTTGCCCTTGATCACCAGTTTTACATCCTCAGCACGACCCGATAGGATTGAGGTGTCAAGCCAGTGAAGCGTCTCTTCTCCTAAAATGATAGGATAGTAAAAAGGTGCAAACTTGGCGTTACCATTATTAAATTTAGCGGATAAATCGAGTATGCTATTTTTAAAGTCCTGGCCAATTAAAGTGTAATCCGCATTCATGACACCTGCGATATGTGGACTGGATATGGTGATATCTTTAGCTTTAACAACTGTTTCTTTGTCATCTATCTGCCAATTTATTTGCCCTTTTAGTTGGTCTGCAGGGATAGGCCAGCGCAAAATGTCTTTAAAATCAAGCATGGATTTTTGCGACTTAAGTATCAACTCTCCGCCATTTTCATTGGCTTGAATGTTGCCGCTAAGGTTGGTGAAACCTGGAATTTTGTTGTAGGCAGTGATGCCTAAGCCCTCAAAAGTCGTATTGATTTTATAGCCGATTGGTTTTTCACCCAGACTTTCGTAGCCAAACTTAAGAGATTGCAAAGTTCCAATTGGGGAAACCCCATTTATTTGTGCCGCAATTTGGGAAGGGAGTTTAAGATAATTTGCCAGCTCTTTTGTGGTAGCTAAATCCAGTTGATTCAGGTGAGCATCTATTTTTATCCAAGGTTTGCCTTCTTTTACGCTGGTTGCATAGTATCCGCCACTGTTGGCAATATTGAGACCAGTATTGGTGTTTAAGGTAATCTCTTGTGCGTGAATTGTTTTCACATTTTTTAAATTCGTCCAAGTCACAATGCCTGAAAATTGTTTTGCGACCAATGCTTCAGTTGGTGCGTTCGTGCTGTTATTCAGCGCTATAGAAAAATTACTTAAACTAGAATCTGTTTTAATCTTTTCAACTTTTGCATCTGCAAACTCAAGCCAAACTTTAGTATTGCCAGTACCCGATAATATGTTCACTGGGAAGTCTAGCCATGGCTTCCAAACCGTCAAATCGGCTTGATTCACTTCTGCATACAACTCACCATGCCATTGATCTATTTTGCTCACGTCAGAGCCCACAAAGCGGCCATTTGCAATCACAGGTAATTCGGTTGCAGTATTGGCAAGGGCAGAAAGTTCAAACTTATGTTGCCCAAACAAACTATTGAATGATGGATTTTTCAGTCTTAAGTTAAGGTTTTTAAGCGTTAAGGGAGGTGCTTTGCGCAAATCATCTAACCAAATTACTTCAGCGTTTTTAATCTTAATTTCTCGTTGACTCAGTAGCCAATTGGCAAATTCAGGTTTGCTAGGGCCCGCCATATCAATACCAGCTAAGAAGATTTTGCCATTGGCTTCACGTCGTATGGTGAGTGCAGGTTTGTGCACCGTAATTTTAGATAAATGCGGATGCAGTAGCGGAATACTTAGCCACGAGATATTCGCTTCAGCATCGTTCAATTGGAATGCACTTCGGTTTTGTGCATCGAGTATTTCGATGTTTTTAAGTGAAAAGTGTGGAGAAATCCCGTCCCAGCTGGTGATAATTTCACCGATGGTGATTTTTTGACCTAATCTTTGCGATGCATATGCGGCAAAATCTTCTTTGTAAGCATCTATATTGGGGAATAAGATAAAGCGTATCGAAAGTGCGGCAATCGCTAATATTGCGATGATTGCAAGTAGTATGTATAACAACCAACGGTATAATTTTTTGATCAGAATCATGTTATTGCATGCTGTTACCAGCATGATTTTTATTGCACACCTTAAGAGTTTAACGACTTAAATCGACAGTTGTTATCATTTTTAATTTTAGTATTAGTCCGACATTTTACTTTAAGTTCATGCTAAACACTTGCTTATCAAACATGAATATTCTTAATAATATAAATACTTTATTCAGAAATGTTGCTAGATTGCATTAAAATAACGATTTTCAACTATTTCGGCTGACATGAAGCCTATAAGTTCCTGCACATTTAAGGTTTATATTGATTCAGTTTAAAAACTTGACGCTGACAAGAGGGGCAAAAACGCTCTTAGAGGCCGCTTCATTCCAACTTCATCCAGGTCATAAAGTAGGTTTAATTGGTGCAAATGGTGCGGGAAAGTCTTCGCTTTTTGCTTTGTTGCGAGGCGAGTTGCATCCCGAAAAAGGGGATTTGGAAATACCGCCCAATTGGGTAATTGCGCATGTGGCGCAAGAAACGCCTGCGTTGTATCAAGTTGCGCTAGAATTCACGTTAGATGGCGATGCCGAATTGCGTGAAATTGAGTCTGCTTTAAATGAAGCAGAAGCCAAGCATGAAGGTACTGGTTTTTCAGGGGAAAGTATTGCTGAGTTGCACCATCGTTTAAGCGATATCGATGGCTACTCAGCGCGCGCTC
>CAYXHH010000034.1:0-15595 GCA_964464725.1 uncultured Methylotenera sp.
GTGATTTTATCTGCGCAAGCGACAGATAAAGGCGTGAATATCGCGACCAGAAAACTCTTCAAGGTCGCCAACACACCTGAAGCTATAGTAAGTTTAGGAATAGATGGCCTAAAAAGTTATATCAAAACCATTGGTCTTTATCACGCCAAAGCAAAAAATGTGATGACTTGTTGCGAGCAATTAATACAAAAACATCAATCTCAAGTCCCCAATACGCGTGCTGAACTTGAAGCGCTGGCTGGTGTTGGTCGCAAAACCGCCAATGTGATTTTAAATACCGCTTTTGGCGAGCCAACTATTGCAGTCGATACTCATTTGTTTCGACTTGGCAATCGCACCAAATTAGCCACTGGCAAAAATGTGTTGCAAGTTGAGCAAAAATATTTAAAAACCATCCCTAAAGAATATTTACGTGATGCGCACCATTTACTTATTCTGCATGGTCGTTACACTTGTACCGCACGTAACCCAAAATGCGGAGAATGCTGTATTGTCGATTTATGCGAGTACAAAGATAAAATGATTCCAGCAGTACATTTAATGAAGGGTCAAGACTCATGAATTTTTTTCTTGAGCGCTTAACTTGAAAGTGATGACAGGATGAAAGTTGCAACGGGATTAGTGATTGGCAAGAAGGCAAGCCCAGAGCTGGCATCTCAGGCTGTCGCCGCCGCTATGCTTAAAGCTAATATCCATGCACCTTCCAGCGTATTGCTTTTTTTAACTTCTGAGTTTGCAGCAGATCCGCATTCCGCAATCGTCGCCGCAGCAAAATCTGCCAGTTGTACACAAATTATTGGCTGCTCGGCAACTGGCATTTTTACTGAAGAAGATTGGGTGCTCGACAGCCCCGCCGCAGCGGCAATGGTGTTTTCTGACATGAGTTTTAATCACCCTAATGCTGAAAACGAAGAAAATTTACTACTGACGCTAGCTGCACCAAATGCCATTAACTCCACTTGGTTAAACTCACCAAACTCATCCTCACAACGATTTGGCGGTGTTTCTGGCGATGCAACTGGTCAAGGACCATTTTCAGTTTGGCAAAATGGCAAAGGCACCACGCAAGGCTACTGTGAAGTCAGTTTGCAAAACGCTAGTGGCGCAATTGCGGCATCGCATGGTTTGAAAATTATTTCTACACCACGCAGAATTACTGCCGCCAAAGGCAATGACGTGATTTCAATTGCTAATATGCCAGCACTTTCTACCTTAAGCTCCGCGTGGTTTAAACAAACTAATTCAACAGGCGATTTTCCCTACCATCAACTTATGGCGGTGCATGCCAATAAGGCAAGTGCGATAGAGCGCGGAGAATATGGCCTTGCTTCTATCATCATTGCGAATGAAGACAATCAATCGGTTACCTTAACCAAACCACTGCAAGAGGACGATTGGCTCAGTTGGGCAGTGCGTGATATAGACAGCGCACAAGTGGATATTGTCAAAACAGCGAACACCTTAAAACGCCAACTAGCCGATGAACCGAAATTTGCCTTATTATTTTCATGCCTCGGTCGTGGGCCATATTTTTATAATGGTGTTGATCAAGATTTAGCACTGATTAAAACCTTGTTTCCGAATATGCCGATTATTGGTTTTTATGGTAATGGTGAAATCGCGCCTATTAATGGCGCAAACGAACTGTTGCAATATTCTGCAGTGCTAGGATTATTTACAAAGAGTAAAGTCGCTTATCTATGAGCTTATTTAATCGCTATGTCTTTATTTAACCCATCTCGCGACGAAGTACGTGAATTCTTTTTTAGTACTTGGCAGAAATTTAATCAAAATTTACCGTTAAGTCCGCTTGAAAAAATCAGCCTAAATGTGATTCATATGCACCCAGAATATCATGCGATTTTAAACGCACCAGATCAGTTTAAACATCAAGAATATTTTCCTGAATTTGGTGAAACCAACCCTTTTTTACATATGAGTTTGCACCTTTCTATTCATGAGCAGATTAGTATTAATCAGCCAATTGGTATCGTTGGTGTTTATGAGCAACTAAAATTGAAACATCAGGACGAACATCTAGCACAGCATGATATTTTAGATTGCCTGGCAGAATGTATTTGGAGTGCGCAAAAAAACAATGTCTCACTAGATGCAAACTATTATGTACAATTATTGCAACAAAAAGCTGGCATGATTTAATTAATTAAAAACTTGGCAATCATATGACAACAACCCATATGCACGATTGGCTGAATGAACACGGTGATTTTTTATATCGCTTTGCACTTGCGCGCTTACGTGACCCGCATTTAGCCGAAGATGTGGTGCAAGAAACATTCTTAGCGGCCATTAAAAGCGCAGATTTTGCTGGTCAATCTGCACCACGCACTTGGCTGACAGGTATTTTAAAACACAAAATAATTGATGTGATGCGTAAAAATATTCGTGAAGTCGTTGCATCTGACTTAATGACTGATGAAGATGCCAATATGGATGAATTCTTTGACGAAGCGGGACATTGGTCTGAAAAACCACTCGCTTGGGACATGCCACAAGACTCACTAGAACAAAAACAATTTTTAGGCGTTTTGCAAAACTGCATGGATAAACTACCTACCAAGCTAGCCACGCTTTTTATGATGCGCGATATACATGAAACAGAGAATGAAGAAATTTGTAAGGAACTGAATATCACTTCGACTAATGCTTGGGTGATGCTTTATAGAGCCCGAATGGGATTAAGAAAGTGTTTGGAAATCAATTGGATAGGAGTCTAGAGATTTAATATGTTGGACTGCAAACAAACAAGTCAACTAATTTCTCAATCGTTAGATCGAAAATTAACGTTGCGTGAACGTTTTGCTTTGCAGTTACACCTAATACTATGCAAGTTTTGCAAACGCTTTAGTCAACAGCTACAAATCATACGCGTTAGTATGAAGTCTCTAGTCGATGAAGTTGAGAAAAATGACGCAATATTAATGCCTTCGGACGCAAAAGAGCGTATATCGAATGTTTTTAAGAATCACCAGTAGCACCCTTACTTAACGATTATTAATAAAGGAAATTAAGATGAACTCTACAAACAAAGCAGTTGCATTAGCAGTTTCAGGCGCATTCGCATTAACAATCGGCGCAGCAAGCATCAACGCAGCAGAAAATCCATTTGCCATTAAATCACTATCAAGTGGCTACCAAGTGGCAGACAACCACGAAAAAGCCAAAGATGGCAAATGTGGCGAAGGTAAATGCGGCGAAGGCATGAAAAAAGAAATGAAAGACGGTAAATGCGGTGAAGGCAAATGCGGTCACGGTGACGATGCTAAAGCCAAAGATGGCAAATGTGGCGAAGGTAAATGCGGCGAAGGCATGAAAAAATAAGCACTACAAAGTGCTGAAACATGTCATTTTTCGCTGACATTCAAGGTGTGGGTTTGGGGCTAAAGCGCGAGCTGATTCCCCAAATTCAACATCTCTATCAAGACCCCTCAATTTCCAATATTCATTTTGTTGAAATCGCCCCAGAAAACTGGATAGGCGCAGGTGGAAAATACGCATTAGATTTAGCATGGTTTGTAGAGCGCTATCCAATTGCCTGCCATGGCTTGTGCTTGTCGCTCGGTGGTCCAGACCCACTTAATGTCGATTTCTTAAAGCAAGTAAAACAGTTTTTAGCGCATAATAAAATTTCACTTTATACCGAACACTTAAGTTATTGCAGCGATTATCAGGCGGGTAAAGCGGGTTATCTTTATGATTTATTACCCATTCCGTTTACCGAAGAAGCCGTTAAATATGTCGCCGCGCGCATTCGTCAAACACAAGACATTCTAGGCCAACGCATTGCGGTAGAAAACGCCTCTTTTTATGCTGCAGCCCCGATTTCCACCATGTCTGAAATTGATTTTTTGAACGCGGTACTGACTGAAGCAGACTGTTATTTACATTTAGATATTAATAATATTTATGTGAACAGCGTGAATTTTAACTTTGACCCATATACATTTTTACGCCAAATTCCCAAAGAAAAAATTGTCTACAGCCACGTAGCGGGGCACTATCAACAATCGCCTAGCCTGTTAATTGATACGCATGGTACAGATATCATTGACCCAGTGTGGGCATTACTTGAAGAAGCTTATAGATTATTTGGCGTATTTCCTACGCTGCTAGAACGCGACAGCAATATCCCGCCCTTGCCTAAACTGATGCGAGAAGTAAATAAGATTGCAGAGATTCAAGCTCACGCGAAATCAAACATCATGCCTGAGAACCAATACCAGAGGGGCTTGCAGAGCAGTGTCTTAGTATCATGCTAGATTTTCAACAATATCAACTGGCTTTTACAGCGCATATTCGCAACCCTACGCTGCACAAAAAACCAGCTAAGGTTAATGCGCAGCGTATGGCAGTTTATCGAGATGCCGTATTTCATAATATATTTGAGTCAGTTTCGGTATGCTTTCCCGTGAGCCAAAGAGTGCTCGGCAAGCGCGCATGGCATAGGTTGATTCGCAATTTTGTCGTCAATCACCAAGCGGCAAGCCCTATTTTTAGAGAAATACCAAAACAGTTTGTGGACTTTCTGGAGAGTTTTGCAGACGCGCCACCTTATTTACTAGCACTTGCCCACTATGAATGGGTGGAGCTCGCAGTGAGTGCATTAGAAACTTCCACTATCACGACAAGTAAAACGGCAAATTTAATTGATGAAACGCCTGTTCTTGCAGCTGCCAGTATGTTGTTGCAATACCAATATCCTGTGCACAAAATATCCGCGAGTTATAAACCTACATCACCAGAACCCACGTATTTACTAGTGTTTAGAAATAGTACTTATGATGTTAAATTTATCGAGTTAAACCCAATGACGCATCGTTTATTAAGTTTGATTGATAAAGATAAACTTACTGGAAGGCAAGCACTCACTACGCTTGCTACAGAAATCAACCATCCTGATATAGAAGCAATCGTTCAGTTTGGTAAATCCATTCTCAAAGATTTAGCAGAGCAAGAAGCGATTATTGGTAGTGTAAAAAATTGAAGAGAAAAAGGTGTTAAGTCAATCAAATGCCGCCGCTTCACGCGCTGACAGCTGATCCAAAATAGCCTGCTTTTGAAGATTATTTAAATCCCACCACTTTTGAATTTCATCCATACTGCGATAGCAGCCGTGGCAAAAGCCTGTTTTCTCGTTCATGCTACAAACGCTAATACATGGGGATTGAACTTCATTTTTTTCTATAAAATATTTATCTGCCATGCTTTACTCAAGTCTTATACAACAAGCTAGCTAACTTAAGCTACCGTGGCACTGTTTATATTTTTTGCCACTTCCGCATGGGCATGGGTCGTTACGCCCAACCTTGACCCCTTCACGCACTATCGGCATCCCACTTGCTAATTGGGCTTTTTCTTCATCAGAAAAACCATCCTGTGGATTCGCCAACGCTTCATCAAAGTCCGCATGCTGATATTGTACATTTTCCACATTGGAAACAGGTTCCACCGCTTCCAGTTCCTCTTGCGGTCTCACTTGCACTAACATCGTGATTTTAGTGACTTCTGATTTTACCGTGTTAAGCAATCCTTCGAATAATTGAAACGCCTCACGTTTATATTCTTGCTTTGGATTTTTTTGCGCATAAGAGCGTAAGTGTATACCTTGACGCAAATGATCAAGCGCAGCCAAGTGTTCACGCCAGTGCATATCAATACTCTGAAGCATCACAGAACGTTCAAAGCTACGCATTGTCTCTGCACCTGCGAGGGATTCTTTAGCCTTGTAAGATTCATCCGCTAAACTAAAAATACGCTCGCGCATGGTTTCTTCATGTAAATCGGGATTCTCTTCTAACCATTGTGCTATCGGCAACTCTAAGCCAGTTTCTTCCTTGAGTGCGCGCTCTAAACTTGGGATATCCCATTGTTCTTCTACGCTACCAGGCGGCACATGCGTCGCAATAATGCTGGAAATCACGTCAGTACGCATTGCAGAAATCGTTTCTCCAATATCCGTCGCTTCTAACAATTCATTTCTCTGTTCGTAAATCACTTTACGTTGATCATTAGAAACATCATCGAACTCTAATAACTGTTTACGGATATCAAAGTTACGTCCTTCCACTTTACGCTGTGCATTCTCAATGGCGCGGGTCACCATTGAATGCTCAATCGCTTCACCTTCAGGCATTTTTAAGCGTTCCATTATTGCGGAAACACGGTCACCTGAGAAAATTCTTAATAATTGATCATCTAAAGACAAGTAAAAACGGCTAGAGCCTGGGTCACCTTGACGACCAGAACGGCCGCGCAATTGGTTATCAATGCGACGCGATTCATGACGCTCCGTACCGATAATATGTAAACCACCGGCTGCCACCACTGCATCATGTCGCTGTTGCCATTCTGCTTTTAGTTGTGCTGCTTTTGCTTCTTTTTCTGCTTCGCTTAGATTTGCATCACTGCGCACCGCATGAATGCTGGCTTCTGGGTTGCCCCCTAACACAATATCTGTACCACGACCGGCCATATTCGTTGCAATTGTGATGGCGCCTGGCTGACCAGCCTCAGCTACGATATGCGCTTCGCGTTCGTGTTGTTTCGCATTCAGTACTTCATGTTTAAGGTTTGCTTTTGTCAATATGCTAGAAATAAGCTCTGAATTCTCAATAGACGTTGTGCCCACCAATACTGGCTGTCCTTTGGCTTGGCACTCTTTAATGTCTTCAATCACCGCGTTATATTTTTCAGCAGAAGTACGATAGACTTTATCCATTGCATCTTTTCTGAGCATCGGTCTATGGGTTGGAATGACCACCGTCTCTAAACCATAAATCTGATTAAATTCATAGGCTTCGGTATCAGCTGTTCCGGTCATCCCACTTAGTTTTGCATACATGCGGAAATAATTTTGGAATGTAATTGAAGCGAGGGTTTGATTTTCTTTTTGAATTGCAACGCCTTCTTTTGCCTCTACCGCTTGATGCAATCCATCTGACCATCTACGACCTGGCATTTTACGTCCAGAAAATTCGTCAACGATAATGATTTCATTCTTCTCAACAACGTAGTGTTGGTCACGCTTAAATAAATTTTGTGCGCGTAATGAAGCATACAAGTGATGTACTAAAGTGATATTCGAGGCTTCATATAAACTTGAACCTTCACTTAACAAGCCTGAACTTGTCAAAATAGCTTCGGCACGTTCATGCCCTGCTTCACTCAAGGTAACCGTTTGCGCCTTTTCATCGACCCAAAAATCACCTTCGCCGTCTTCCGTCGCTTGTTTAGTGAGTTGTTTAGCAACTGCGTTAATTTGATTATATAAATTGATACTATTTTCTGCCTGACCAGAAATAATCAACGGTGTGCGCGCTTCATCAATTAAAATCGAATCCACCTCATCTACAAGTGCATAACTCAAGCCACGTTGCGTTCTTTCTGCGGCGGTAAAGACCATATTGTCACGCAGATAATCAAACCCAAACTCATTGTTTGTACCATAAGTAATATCTGCTGCATAAGCTTGTTGCTTAGCGTCGTGTGGCATTTGTGAGAGATTAATACCTACCGTTAAGCCTAAAAAGTTATAAAGCTTACCCATCCATTCAGCATCGCGCTTAGCTAAATAATCATTCACTGTCACCACATGCACACCTTTACCAGTGATTGCATTGAGGTAGGTTGGCAAAGTCGCCACTAAGGTTTTACCTTCACCAGTGCGCATCTCTGCAATTTTTCCAGAATTCAGCACCATGCCGCCTATCATTTGCACATCGAAATGGCGCATTCCTAAAATACGCACACTACCCTCGCGCACAACAGCAAAAGCTTCTGGCAATAGCTTTTCTAAGGTTTCACCTTGTGTAAAACGCGTTTTAAACTCTTCAGTCTTTGCGCGCAACTGCTCATCTGACAATGCCTGCATGGCTGGCTCAAGCGCATTGATTTCTTTGACTTTTTGGAAATATTGTTTGACGAGCCTATCGTTACGACTACCGAAAAATTTTCTGAACAACGTGGATAACATGAAAAGACACCGATTTTCCGATATTTCGGAAACCTCTATTTAGATTGAACAATAACTACTTTAGTTTAAATTCTAACTTTAACTTAATCTCGTTTATATGAAGTTTGTTGAATATAGTTGGGGGCCTTAAATAACAACTTCAAGACATAGCATTATATTTAATTTTGCAAATATTTTCTCGGGTCCAATGACTCACCATTCAACCTAATTTCATAATGCAGGTGTGGACCTGTAGAACGTCCTGTACTTCCCACCTCTGCCACTATTTGGCCTTTTGTGACGCGCTCGCCAGCTTTCACTAGTAATTTAGAAGCATGTGCATAGCGCGTTTCTAATCCAGACCCATGTTGTATTTTTACAAGATTACCATAATCGGGTGTATGAATAGCTTCAGAAACAATACCATCTGCCGCAGCACGTATAGGAGTACCAGTATTCGCCGTAAAGTCCAAGCCTTCGTGGAATGCTTTATTGCCATTAAATGGATCTATACGCCAGCCATAACTAGAAGAATTGTACGCCGCGTTGATAGGGCTTCTATTAGGCAACATATCTTTTAAAACACTCTGCTGCAAAAGTTTGGCCTCTATGCTACTGAGTGAATCATCACGGAGATCAACAGCTTTTGTTAATTCTCTAATGGCTTCTTTTAAATCTTTTTCCGTCATAGGGCGGGCATTAATAAGAGGTCCGCCACGATTAGCTGGTAGCAAATTATCGTTATTCGGATTAGATTTTGTTTTAGATTTGTCGCCTGCAATTTTAGCAAGTCGCTCACTCTGCGCATCTAATCTCATCATTCTCGCTTGTAGCTCGCCTAGCTCTTTAGCATAAGCGTCTAAATGCACTTGGGAGGAAATAATTGAGCCTTTCAACTGTGGAGGCAACATGGCTTTAACGCCCTGCTCTTGAATATTTTTTGGTGGTGTGATGAACAACAATGTCAAAAGTACGGGCACTAATACCAACGCAGCCAATAGCATACTCGCCTGTAGCACAGACAAGCTTTTCGCTTTCCCCATTCTATTTGATACAAAAATGATATTCATAGTTTATGTTTATTACCTAGTGACAACAATAAAAAGCATTATTTTCGTTACAATACACTATGCGTAAAATTAACACTTTACTCACCGAAAGTAGTGAGCTTCAACTAGTCAAATCCAGCGCCGCATCACGTGTACTATTAAACAAGCTTTGGCAAGCTTCTGCACCAAAAGTATTAAGCCAATCAAGTAAAGCAATTGCTCTTGAAAACGGCCAACTTAAGGTGCTGGCTGATAGCCCCATTATTGCCAATAAAATAAAACTTACCCAAGTAGATTTAATATCTAGCTTATTGACTCAATTAGAGAATTTGCAAAAGAACGAGTCTTTTCTCAGGGAATGTAAAGTTACTTCAATTAGCGTTAAAGTGCAAGTGAAATCAACACCTAGACCTGCGTTAAAGGCTCCTCGTATCATTTCTGCAAAAGCTTCTACCAACCTTAAGAAGCTTGCACAAGAACTGGGTGATTCAGCGCTAGCGCAAAAATTAAACTCACTAGCAAACAAACGTTAATCAATTCATTAATTTTTTTGTAGCGTAGCGCCCATTTTCTTATCTAAAATTAGCCTGTTGTCGCACTTAAATATTAGTGCCATAATGCATATCGTTGTTACAAAATAATTACAATTACTATAATAATTTCAGCAACGTAAATTTTTACTTTAGTGCACTTAACTTAACGATTTAGATTTAAAAAAATAAATTTAGGAGATGTCATGTCAGTCGCGATAACAATCACCATCGCAGCAGCCATTTTGGCTGTGCTATATGGTGTAGTAATGAGTAAATGGATTACCAACCTACCAGCAGGAAATGCGCGCATGCAAGAAATTGCAAGCGCTATTCAACAAGGTGCAGCAGCGTATCTAGCTAGACAATATAAAACAATCGCAATTGTGGGTGTAGTACTGGCTGCTTTAGTGGCTTACTTTTTAGGCACAACGACTGCCATTGGATTTGTGGTTGGCGCGGTATTATCAGGGGCATGTGGTTTTATTGGCATGAATGTCTCTGTGAAAGCCAATGTGCGCACAGCCCAAGCCGCTACAAATGGCATTGTCCCAGCGTTTGATGTTGCTTTTAAAGGTGGTGCAGTCACTGGCATGCTGGTAGTAGGTTTAGGTTTGCTTGGTGTAGCTGGCTTTTACTGGTTTTTAGGCGCAGAAAATGCAGCTAGCCTAGACCCGCTTATCGGATTAGCATTTGGATCATCTCTTATTTCAATCTTCGCACGTCTAGGTGGCGGCATATTTACCAAGGGCGCTGATGTTGGTGCAGACTTGGTTGGTAAAGTTGAGGCAGGTATTCCAGAAGATGATCCGCGTAACCCTGCAGTGATTGCCGACAACGTAGGCGATAATGTGGGTGATTGCGCTGGTATGGCGGCAGATTTGTTCGAAACTTACGCAGTCACTTTAATTGCAACAATGGTGCTAGGTCATTTACTCTTAAGCTCAGCAGGCGCGAATGGCGTACTTTACCCACTAATGTTAGGTGCTGCATCGATTGTGGCATCAATAATAGGTTGCTTTTTTGTGAAAGCGACACCGACCATGAAAAATGTCATGCCAGCTTTATATAAAGGTTTGGCTGTAGCTGGTGTTCTTTCATTGATTGCATTCTATTTTGTGACCATGAAAATGTTCCCAGATGGCGTTACAGCTGGCGCGCTCACTATTTCAGCAAACCAATTATTTGGTGCATGTGCGGTCGGTTTAATCTTAACAGCCGCTTTGGTATGGATTACTGAATACTACACAGGTACGCAGTACTCACCAGTTCGACATGTTGCTCAAGCTTCTACCACTGGCCACGCTACAAATATTATTGCGGGCATTGGCATCTCGATGAAATCAACAGCATGGCCTGTGCTTTCGGTGTGTTTGGCTATTTGGACAGCATTCCATTTAGGCGGCTTATACGGTATCGCAATTGCAGCTACTTCGATGCTCAGTATGGCAGGTATCGTGGTTGCGCTAGATGCCTATGGCCCAATTACAGACAATGCAGGTGGCATTGCAGAAATGGCTGAGTTACCAAGTAGCGTGCGCGATGTGACAGACCCATTAGACGCAGTTGGTAACACTACAAAAGCGGTGACCAAAGGTTATGCCATTGGCTCAGCTGGCTTGGCGGCATTAGTATTATTTGCTGATTACACCCATAAACTTGAAGGTGCTGGCATTGTTGCCAAATTTGATTTAAGCGACCCAATGGTGATTATCGGCTTATTTATTGGCGGCTTAATTCCATTCTTGTTCGCTGCCATGGCGATGGAAGCAGTTGGCCGTGCGGCAGGGGCAGTGGTTGAAGAGGTGCGCCGTCAATTCCGTGATATTAAAGGCATTATGGAGGGCACAGCTAAGCCAGAATATGGCAAAGCGGTTGATATGCTCACCACAGCCGCTATTAAAGAAATGATGATTCCTTCTCTTTTACCAGTTGCAGTGCCTATTGCGGTTGGTTTACTTTTAGGCCCTGTGGCCTTAGGTGGCTTACTGATGGGAACCATCATCACAGGTTTATTTGTGGCAATCTCGATGTGTACTGGTGGTGGCGCATGGGATAACGCGAAAAAGTATATTGAAGATGGTCATCACGGCGGCAAAGGTTCTGACGCGCACAAAGCGGCCGTCACTGGCGACACTGTTGGCGATCCTTACAAAGATACGGCAGGTCCTGCAGTGAATCCATTGATTAAAATTATTAACATTGTGGCGCTTCTGATTGTGCCATTGCTACATATGTAATGTTAGGGATGTAATTTTCTAATTAAAAAAGCGACGCTAGCGTCGCTTTTTTTTGGGCTAAATTTAGTGTTAAGTATACAAACTTTCGCCGCGACTTAACCCTAAATATTAACCAGTATTTCTTAATCCAGCCGCAATACCATTAATCGTCAATTGAATCGCCAGTTTAATCTTATCATCTTCCTCACCATCACGAAGTCGTTTAATGAGCTCCACTTGCAAATGATTCAATGGGTCTAAATAAGGCAATCGGTTACGAATAGAGTTAGCCAACATGGGGTTATTACTTAAGCGTTCCGTTGTGCCTTGTAATAGGTTTAAAGCATTTGTAGTGAGTACATACTCATCCTCTATGCGGCTATAGATTTGCTCTCTTAATTTTTTATCTGCTACCAAATGGGCATAATGCCTTGCAACCACCATATCAGTTTTCGCCAGCACCATATCCACATTGGCAATCAAGGTTTTAAATAGTGGCCAGCACTCTAGCATCTCTTTTAAGATAGTAGTGCGAGCATCTAACTGGCTTTCATCCGCGTGTAAATATTGATGAATTGCGCTACCCAAACCAAACCAGCCTGGCAATAACAAACGACATTGTCCCCATGAAAAACCCCAAGGAATCGCCCTTAAATCTTCGATGCGATTCGTGGCTTTTCTAGCCGCGGGACGGCTACCTAGATTCAGTTGTGATATTTCAAATATCGGCGTAGCACTAAAAAAATAATCTGCAAATCCAGGAGTCTCATAAATCAAACTGCGATAAGTCGTCATGGCAGTGGTCGATAAAGTCTCCATGACACCTTCAAACAAACGCTGTTTTTTATTTTCCAAGGCATTATTTGGCAGCAAAGTAGCATCAATCGTCGCAGCGATAAATGTTTCTAAATGCTGCCTGCCCACTTTAGGGTCGGCATATTTATTGGCAATAATTTCGCCTTGTTCTGTTAAACGTATCTGCCCGTCGACTGTACCATCAGGTTGCGCCATAATGGCCTGATAAGTGGGGCCGCCACCGCGACCAACTGTACCTCCACGACCATGAAATAACCGCAATTTAATTTTAGCTTGGCTAAACAATTCAACTAGTGAAACTTCTGCTTTATAGAGCTCCCAATTCGAGGTTAAAAAGCCACCATCTTTGTTACTATCAGAATACCCCAGCATGATTTCTTGCTCACTACCTTGATATCGCAACACATGACGTATACCAAGCAAGCTCAACCATTGCCCCATAATCATAGGCGCGTTTCGCAAATCTGCAATGGTTTCAAATAAGGGCACAATATTCAAATCCATCTGAATTTTTTGCGAGCCCCAAATGCCACGTAACATACCAGTCTCTTTTTGTAGCAAAGCGACTTCTAACAAATCAGAGAGTGTTTCGGTGTGCGAGATAATATATTGACAAACCGTGCGGTCACCATAGCGCTTGCGCATCTCTTTGGCGGCGTTAAGCACATTAATTTCACTGTGCACTAACTCAGAATATTGCTGGTGCGGAGAGAACAATAATCGAGGTTGTTTTAGCTCATCAAGTATCGTCTGTATTTTTTCTTCTTCCGTGAGTTCATCATAATTAAAATCGAATCCTGCTTTTAAAAACAATTCTTTCAGCACGGTTTCGTGCATATCAGATGATTGCCTTAAATCGATGGTCGCTAAGTAAAAACCAAAGGTTTCGATGGCTTTGATTAACTTGCCTAAACGTGGATAAATCAAGGCCTCGCCTTTATGCTCTTTTAAGGATTTGGTGAGCACTTTAAGTTCACTCAAAAATTCATCTGCATTTGCATAGGGTTTTGCATCAAAGCCTACGTCAGGCAACTCAATTTGAGTCACCAATTGTCTTGTGGTCGCCACTAACCTGTTATAAATACCATTTAAAGCTAATCGATAAGGTTCATCTAACCGATGCGCTGATTGGTCATCAGACAACTTAGCTAGGGCCAATACTTCCTCACTGACGTCAATTAAACGGGTAGAAACAGCAAGCTCTCGTCTAAGCAAGTCAATTTGCTTTAAATAGTACTTAAAAGCCGTTGCCGCTTGCATCATGGTCGCTTGTGTTAAAGTCACCCCATTCACAAACGGGTTACCATCTCGGTCTCCACCTATCCAGCTTCCCATGCGTAAAAAGCATGGCAATTCGTAAGGTTCTGCTAACTCATTTTTATATTGCACATTTAAGTCGTGCTCTAAATTTTGCAAAATTTCAGGCACCTTATCCAAAAATGTAGTTTGATAATAGCTCAGTACATTTTCAATTTCGTTCACCACAGTGAGTTTAGAGAATCGCAAAATACGGGTTTGCCACAAAGCGCAAATAGACCCACGTATTAGCAAATCGTTATGCTCGAGCTCTTTTTTAGAAATCAAACTGACGCGGTCGGCTAATTGTGACGCTAACTGCTGTTCTATTTCCAAAATACTTTTACGCTGTACTTCGCTTGGATGCGCCGTTAATACTGGGGAGACGAGCGCACCTTTGAAGAATTTTTCAATCTCATCAAAAGGCATTTTTTTGCGCAGAAGCGTCTGCATCGAATAATCCAAACGTCCCGGATTTAAGCTATCTTCATTAAGACGCGTCATTTCATGTGCGTACAAATCTTCTGCAATATTCACCAAATGTTTAAAGTAACTAAATGCACGCACCACAGAAACCGTTTCCTCTGGCGTTAAATTTTTTAATAATTTTTCTAACAACAAAGTCGCTTCTTGGTCGTTTTCACGATGAAACTTAACGGCTGCTTTGCGTATATTTTCAATCAAATCAAAAGTCGCTTGCCCGTCTTTTTCTAAAATTGTCTCGCCAAGGATTTTGCCTAAATAGCGGATATTATCTTTTAGGGTCTGCTGTAATTTTTTTTGAATGTCACTCATGATATTTTCACTGAATTGGGGCTGGTAATGACTAGACAAGCAACAAATGAACCAGCGCTTTAATTTTAACTAACCATATGTTTTAATTAACATTTAAATCCATTAAGTAAGCCATAAAAATTATTTTGGGGCAGTGTTTGCACACTTTAGGTGCGACGCTAAGGAGTGTACGAGTTCTGTAGAATCTAAACATCCAAGTGCTTGTGATGCTTAAACTTGCAGTGTGTTTAAAGGCGTATAATGAGTCTATGATATTTAATCTTGCATCAAAAATACCTCTTAATTTAGTAATGAAAAGCTATTTATGAAAAGACACTCTGAATTCCATCGCTCTCACCATATTGGCTGGCTACGTGCCGCTGTATTGGGCGCAAATGATGGCATCGTATCCACCGCCAGCTTAGTGATTGGGGTTGCGGCAGGTAGCGCCAATCACCAAACTATTTTGCTGACAGGGGTGGCTGGTTTAATTGCCGGCGCCATGTCGATGGCGGCAGGGGAATACGTTTCTGTAAGTACGCAATCTGATACCGAAAATGCAGATTTGGCAAAAGAGCGTATGGAGCTTGCAACTGATGAGGCTAGCGAACTCAAGGAACTAACTGGGATTTATGTTGGGCGTGGCTTAACGCCAGATTTAGCGCATCAAGTTGCGCTACAACTCAC
The DNA here is from genome assembly GCA_964464725.1 of uncultured Methylotenera sp. Taxonomy (GTDB): domain Bacteria; phylum Pseudomonadota; class Gammaproteobacteria; order Burkholderiales; family Methylophilaceae; genus Methylotenera_A. The sequence continues at coordinate 15,344 of CAYXHH010000034.1, forward strand.
CGCGCACGATGCCTTAGGTGCACATGCGCGTGATGAATTAGGCATTACCGAAATCGTCACCGCGCGCCCTGTACAAGCGGCGTTTGCCTCGGCAGGTTCGTTTGCGGTTGGCGCTGCATTGCCTTTAGCTGTCGCCTTGCTTTCATCAGAAAAGTTATTAATCTCATCTGTTGGCGTGAGCTCGTTGCTTTGCTTGGCAGTATTGGGCGGTGTGGCCGCCAAAGTGGGTGGCGCAAAGCTATGGTCTGGCGC
>CAYXHH010000035.1:0-3195 GCA_964464725.1 uncultured Methylotenera sp.
TGCCATCGCCAAAACCAAGACCACGGTTTACGTTGTCGCAGCACAATACAGCTTGTACTGATGGGTCTTGTTTAGGGAAATATGACCAAACGATTTTTTGGTTGTCGTTTAAATCTAAAGCATATACGTTGTTTGGGAATGCTGTATGTACATACATCATGTTACCAATAACGAGTGGTGAACCTTCGTGACCACGGTTTACACCAGTAGCGAATGTCCAAGCTGCTTTAAGGTTTTTAACGTTACCTTTGTTAATTTGAGCTAATGTGCTGTAACCTTGGTTAGTGTGGTTGCCGCGTGGGTGAGCCCAGTTGTTTGCGTTTGCGATTGCTGCTTCTTGGTCTGCAGCTGCAGAAGCTACCATTGGCATTGCCATTGATGCTGCAACTAAGCCTAAAGCTAGTTTGATTGTATTAAATTTCATTTTTATCTCCAAAGACAAAATAGTTGTATAAATAAACATATTTAAAATATAAACTTTAAACATATTATTTATGTTCTTTTGCTTACGCCTTAATTAACTCACTACTTTACCTTGCTGCTTATTGAACCGCAGGGCTAATAACAAGTCAAATTGTTACAATTTGTAAACAAATGTAACTGTACCAACTTAAATCTACACCATGCCATCCAGATTTAAATATCAAGCGGGTCCACAAACGATTTAGTGATTTCATACATTCAGTTTGCTAACATGTTCGTCGATATATTAAGGAATGTAATGTTAAGACCCTGGAAATTGGAAGTCGAAATAGAACGCAATTCTACAATTGCAATACACACGCAAATTGCCAATAAAATCATTGATGAAATTCAACAAGGTCGTTTTGAGGTAGGCATGGCCCTACCAGGTACTCGCGAACTCGCGATTAAGTTGGGCGTTAATCGCAAGACTGTGGTGCAATCATATGAAGAACTCATTGCGCAAGGTTGGCTTACCACAGAGAGTAAAAGGGGTACATTTGTATCATCACGTATCTTTGCAGTAGGACATAATCCCAAGCCTATCAAAAAAGTGGATTTTGCATTTAAGAATAAAACAGTCATTGAATCTAAAGCCAATGCCGATAAAAAAAGTGAACGAGACTTTATTCAATTTAGTGATGGTTCTTCTGACTCACGCCTTATGCCACTCGAAGTCATGTCTCGCGCCATGCGTCACGCTTTGATTAGTGTGGTAAGAAATAACAAACAAGCTTATAACGAGCCAAAAGGTACCATGATTTTGCGACAAGGCATCCTACATATGCTTAATATGAATCGTGGATTACATGCTGATGTAGAGAACATATGTATCGTTCGTGGTAAACAAATGGGATTTTTTCTAGCTGGGCGAGTTTTGATGCGACAAAATGACGTGATAGTGATGGAAAAATTGTGTGACCAATTAGCCAGTGATGCCTTTAAGAGTTGTGGTGCGAAAATTGTCACAGTTAGTCAAAATACAGAAGGCATGGATTTAGATGCGCTTGAGGCGCTTTGCAAAAAAACCAAAATTCGTGCTGTTTACGTTAGCCCACATTACCAAATCCCGACAACCATTTCCATGCCAATGGCCAACCGCAAACGCTTATTAAGCTTAGCTGAAGAGCATGATTTTTTAATTATTGAGGATGACCATGATTTTGAATTTAATTTTACTAAAAAAGCAGTGATGCCACTTGCAAGTCTTGATAAGCCAAATCGTGTGATTTATGTGGGATCTCTCAGCAATGTACTTGCCCCAAGCTTTAGGCTAGGCTTTGTTGTTGCTTCGCGAGAAATTATTAAGCATTTTGGGAATGAAATTATGATGATAGACCGCCAAGGCAATGCGGTCACCGAACTAGCTGCTGCAGAACTGTTACATACAGGTGAAATAAACCGCCACACATTAAAAGTTTCTAAGATTTATGAAGAGCGCCGTGCATTTATAGCAAAACTAATTCGCAGTGAATTAAGTGAGTACGTTGACTTTACGTTGCCAGATGGTGGCTTAGCGCTTTGGTTAAATGTGAATAAGAAAATCAATATGCAAACTTTTCTGAATGACGCTGAATTAGAAAAGGTGCGTGTCATCACTGGTGCTGAATTTAGTTTAGCTGGTGAGCAAGTATCAGCGATACGCTTAGGATTCGCCAAACTGAATAATGAGGAAACTACTTTAGGTATTAAGAGACTTAAAAAAGCCTTTGAACGTCAAACCAATCAACTGATTAGCTAATCAGCATCACTCCACCATTGACCTAGAAACTGCCTAGAAATTAATTAGGATTGTTAGTTTGATTGCGGGAAAACTTCCCGACATTGTTCACTAATATTTAAATGAAAAAGGCGCTTATAGCGCCTTTTCTAAAACTTAAAAATCAATCAAAATGGTTGTTAAGTATTGGTTAACTATTACTCTTTACCAATTTGATAAACTTCGTAACTAGTTTCTACAATCTTACCTGTCGTTGCATCTACTTCGACTTTCACTTCTTCGCCATCAGCCTCAGTAATGTCAAACTCATAAGAAACTTTGCCATCTGGTTCAATTTCATATTCGGTTTCGGCAACTGTGCCAGGATGCGCAGCTAAAGCTGTAGCTTTGGCATCAGCTTCAGACACTTTGGCAGCTGCCTTAAATTTAGCGTCGTCAGCATTCACTTCTTGCTCAACTTCTGTGATTTTGCTGCTTTTTACATCGCATTCAATATCCCATGCTGTGCCATCAGCTGATTCAATATCAAACTCATATGTTGGTTTTTTCTTTTCAGACTTCATTTCCATTTTTACAATGGTGCCTTCATGTTTTGATAAAGCAGCTTTAACGCATTTACCTAAACTATCATAAGAAACATGTTTAATTGATTCATGACCAGCAGTTGCTGAACTTGCGAAAAATGCAGCTGCTATTACAGCTGAGCTAATTGTTAAACGTAACATATTACTTCTCCTTGACTAGTTAAATCATACTAAAAACTTAAGCAAACATTATACCTGCTTTTACACAAGCATTTGATTAATAGGGATTTTTTACAAATTAATTACAAATTTGGTTAATTGTAACCAGATGTCTGGTTACAATTAACCAAATAAACAATTAAGAAAAGATTAAACCGCTACTTTGCCTTGGATTGCAGGATGAGGATCATAGTTCACTAAGGTAAAGTCTTCATATTTGAAATCAAAAATACTCTTGACTGCACCATTAATGTGCATTTGCGGTAGTGG
>CAYXHH010000035.1:3295-15410 GCA_964464725.1 uncultured Methylotenera sp.
CCATCAGGTTTGGGCCAATTTCGCCATTGGTAACCATACACTGGACCTAAATTACCATTTTCATCCGCCCACTCATCCCAAATGCGTACGCCATTATCTTTAAGATATTTAATGTTAGTACTGCCCTGTAAAAACCATAATAACTCGTGAATAATGGATTTTAAATGGACCTTTTTAGTGGTAAGAAGCGGAAAACCTTCTGCTAAATTAAAGCGCATTTGGTAACCAAAAACCGAAGTCGTACCCGTGCCAGTACGGTCAGTTTTTTGATTACCGTTCGATAATACATGGTTCAAAAGGTCGTGGTATTGTTTCATTGCGTTTTTCCGTTAAGTGTTTTCTGCTATAAACGATTTAATCGCCTCCACACTCACATCCATGACTGTGAATTTCTGCGGTAAATTTTCAATGCCATTCAGACTAGCAGGTCTTGGAGGCACTTCACCAAGTGCTTCGACCAAGGCATCTTCAAACTTGGCAGGTAAGGCCGTTTCTAAGACGACCATAGGTATTTTTGAATCACGTAACTCTAGCGCAACTTTTAGGCCATCGGCAGTATGCGTATCAATCACCACACCATATTTCGCCTTGGTTTCGCGTATTGTCGCCATACGGTTTGCATGGTTGCTACTGCCAGAAACAAAACCAAACTTGGTAGAAACTTGAGGCATATAGCTGGTTAAGTCAAACGCACCACCTTTGTCTACGCTTGCCCATAACTCACGTATTTTTGCGCCATCTTGGCCAACAAGGTCATACACAAAACGCTCGAAATTTGAGGCTTTGCTGATGTCCATGGATGGGCTAGAAGTGTGATAAGTGTTGGCGGAACCACGTGGCTTGTACAAACCTGTTTTAAAAAACTCGTCTAGTACGTCATTTTCGTTAGTCGCCACCACGAGTTTATCAATCGGCAAACCCATCATGCGGGCGATATGGCCTGCACAGACATTACCAAAGTTGCCGCTAGGCACGGAAAAGCTGACTTTTTGGCTGTTGTTTTGCGTAACCGCAAAGTAGCCTTTGAAGTAATACACTACTTGCGCGACGATGCGTCCCCAATTAATAGAGTTTACAGCGCCAATTTTATATTGAGCTTTAAATGCATGGTCGTTAGACACGGCTTTCACCATGTCTTGTGCATCATCAAACACCCCTTTGACGGCAATGTTGTAAATGTTATCGTCTTGCAAGCTGAACATTTGCGCAGTTTGAAAGCGGCTCATTTTTTGGTACGGACTCAACATAAATACGCGTACACCTTTTTTGCCGCGCATGGCGTATTCGGCAGCGCTACCTGTATCGCCAGATGTTGCACCTAAAATATTGGTAGTCTCACCCTTTTTTGCCAGTACATATTCAAACAAGTTTCCTAGCAACTGCATGGCCATATCTTTAAACGCTAAGGTGGGGCCATTAGATAGAGAAAGCAGGTATAGATTATCTTCTAACTTCACCGTTGGCGTGATGTCCTCGGCGTTTTGTCCAGCACGCGTAAAGCCATACACCTCGGCGGTGTAGGTTTTGTCGATGATGGCTTTTAAATCAGTGGGCGGAATATCATCTATCAAGCGACTGAGTATACTAAAAGCCAAGTCTGCATAATTTTGACCTCTTAATACCGTTAAGTCTGCATCGCTAAACTGTGGATATTTTTCAGGTAAATACAAACCACCGTCTGGGGCCAAACCTCCCAACAAAATCTCACTAAATGATAAAGCAGGCGATTGCCCACGGGTAGAAATGTATTTCATGAAATGCTTTATTCAACTGTAAAGTTGATATTATAAAGCAGTTAAACCTTTATTGTGCAGGCGCTAAACCAGCTGGCGCGAAACTCACATTGGTATAACCAAGCAAGGTGCCTGTCGCAAAAGATAAATCAATCAGCGCGATTTGATAATCGGTGATGGCACGTATCTCCTTCATTTGCGAATCACCTAAACGTGTTAGCATTTCGAGCACCTCTGTCATGGTGCGTAAACCTTCTTTAAATTGTTTCAGCTCCGCATCATAGTTCATCCCAGCAATACCCACTTGTTGACGAGCCGCCAAGATACGTTGCCAATGCTGTTCGACAATGTCTAGGCTATCGTTAATTTCTCGCTTCACTGTGAGCTCTTGTAATGTTTTAGTCGATAATCGCTGCAAGCGCTGCTCTACGGCACGGTTTAAACGCGCTAAACGCGCTTCATTCGTCACAGGCATTTCAAACTTAAACCCCACATACCAGTCATTAAAATCACCATCCAGCACATTGCCATAAGCATTACCAAAACTACCTGCACTGTTAGAAAGTGCTCCGTAGCTATAATCTAAGGTAAACAAAGGCAAGGTTTGATTTTTTAATAAATCAATACGCGTCGCGTCTTCTGCTAACTTAAGTTCGATTTCAAGCAATTCAAGGCGATTTGCAGTTGCTTGACTAACCAATTTTTCGCGATCAAACGCATACTGCAACAAGGTGGGAGGCGTAGAGGGTGAAAAACCAGCTTCGCTCTCAATGGGGTACTTTGCGTCGTTTAATAAAAACTTGAGTTGGCGCTGCGCAAGTTTCAGATTGGTACTTGCAACAATGAGTTGCTCTAAGCGATCAGTGACACCAAATTCTGCTCGATTTAACTCAATGGCAGCACTTAAGCCTTCTTTGACCCGAAGTTTTACCATCGCCAAGTTTTGACTTGCTAGCTCATGTTGTTGGCGGCGAATATCTAAATCCGTCCAAGCTTGATTCAGTGCCCAGTAAGCTTTATCGATCATCGCCAATACACGAATCGATTGTAGCCTTGCGCGAGCTTCAGTGGCTTGTTGGTCATAACTTGCGATTTCAATACTCGCCTCGTTTACCGAAACCCCTGCATCGCGCAATAAAGGCTGACTCACCGAAAAACGAAGCCCGCTACGATACTCATTAGAGCCAAATGGATTACTTTTATCTTTATTTTCAAAAGGCGAACTGATATTAACAACTCCACCAGTACGCAGTGGAACAGCTATGCCCACTTCACCATCAATACTATCAACTCGCTGATTTTGGCGTGTAAGCTTTACCGTTTGATTACTCAAGGCTGGGTTGTTAGAAGAGAACGTAACACGGTCGCCACTCATACTTGGCAAGTCAAGTTCGCCGTATTTCAAATTAGCATAAATAATATTATCAAATTTGGCACGCTCTTCGCTGACACGAGTTTCTGCAATGCGCGGATCTGCTTGCACTACCTGTAATGCCAAATTATTTTTGAGGGCACTTGCTCTAATCTCGGCAATGCTAATTTGGATATTTTTTTCATCTGCTCGCGCTGAGTCTGCTTCCTTTAAAATCTCTTTTAAATCGTATTGAATACCCTGATTGGTATCTTTTTGCTTTTGCAGGCTCTCGTCCAACGTTATAGCAGGCGCGCTATAATCTTCAAGCTTCAGCCCCTCATTTTTGAGTAAACGTTGCTTAGCATTTGTTTTGGTATCTGCACTTGTTTTTACCTCTTCCGCAAAGATGCGTTGAGTAAAAATCAGCAGTAAAATCGAACTAAAAAAAAGCGCCCAACGTACAAGCGTCATTTGCTGGCTTTCTCTACATCAGGCGATGTTGGCAACCTTGGTGGGAAGCCATTAAGCAAACGCCATATTTCATAACCAACAGCTACTTTCTCTAGCAATATCCAGCCATGCGCAGAAGCACCTTGACGTAAAAATCTGTCATCAGGCCATTTTTGTTTCCTTTCGTCTGGCACTACCATGACTCTAAAATGTCCTTTCCCATCGTCAGTTGCATCGACAAAGGCGACCTTACCCACAAAAGTACCAATTGCCACATTGGGCCAGCCAGAAACTTGTACGGCAGGCCAACCTTCAAATTCCAGCCTCACTTCACTACCTTTTACAATCAATGGTGCATCACGTCCGTCTACGTAAAGCTCTACCGCGCGCTGATTGTTTTCAGGAACAATGACAAGTAAGGGCTGACCACGTGAGACAATTTGCGACTCGGAATTGACAGGCAATCTGAATACAGTGCCATCACGCGGCGCCACAACACGTTGCGCTTTTTGACGTGCAATATTCACTTCAGCATTGAGGATGCTATTTTGGCTATCTGCAATTTCACCACGAATTTTATTCACTTGTGCATTGGCATAATCTATCGAGCTTTGCGCATCTGCACGAATTTGCGATATTTCCACATTGGCTGAACGCTCTTCCGCTTTAGCTGCATCCAATTGAGCTTTTGCACTGTTCAAATTACGATTCGCTACAATGTGATCTCGCTCAGCCACCTCTTGATCACGTTTACTCACAAGCCCTTCTGCTAACAAGCGTTGCATGCGCGTCAGTTGTAGTTCCGCTGTCTCCTGATTTGCTTGTGCAGCATGTATAGCTTCAGTGGCAGCCAACACTTTTTGTATCGCCATATCACGCTTATAGCTGGCGGCACTTACTTTTGAATCTCGCACTGTTTGGTAACTTTGCAATTGCAACTGATAAGACTTGAGCTCATCTTCTTTTGCCTTCAATTTGCTAGAATTTGCCTCTAATTGTTCGTTAAGTCTGGTCTGAAATTGTGGATCGACATCGGTCATATCTAGCAACACATCGCCTTTTTTTACGCGCGTGCCTTCTTGCACATACCATTTACTAATCACGCCAGTAATTGGCGCTTCAACGGTTTGGCGACGATCTGCAGGATTAAGTGCTGTTAATGAACCTGAGGCTGTAATATTCTGCAGCCATGGTAAAAACATCATGAACAATGGAATAATGAAAAATAGCCAAAATAGCCAACGGCTCAAGCGCCTTACAAATGCTGGCGTTTGTGATGTATGTTCTGACTGATATAAACTTTTTGTGGTCATTGCTTATCCAATTCGTAAATCTGATTGAACCGTTTAGCAATACTTGGAATTGCAGTCACTACAACTAAAGTCCATTTATCTGCACGAGCCTCTAGTTCATTACAAACTGTATCAAGTTCTGCACCATGTAAACCGTCTAGTAATCCATCCACAACAATAAGCCTTGGCTCCATGAGAATAGCTCTCGCCACCATTAAGATGCGTGACTGCATATTGGTAAGGGGCGCGCCAGACGGCAACAGCAGTGTGTCTAATCCATTTGGTAGGGCGCTAATCGCTTCGCTAAGCCCTAAGTTATTGAGGACTTGTTGCACTTGCTGCAAATTGGTTTCGGGATGTTGTAAGGTCAAATTCGTGAGAATACTGTCTTCTAAAGTCTCAATATGTTGGATATAAGCAACGTGTTCTCTCATTGCGCTCAAATCTAATTGCCTAATATCCATATGATCAATTTTAACTATCCCAGACAAAGGGGTACGTAAACCAACTAACAATTCTGCTAATGATGATTTCGTATTTTCAGAATCAACCAAGATGGCAAGACTTTTACCGCTTTCAACATGTAAATTAACAATACGCTGACGCTGAATTGCGGGCAGTACCAATTGATTGGCTTCTAGGGAATAAGCTTGCGTAGGCTGAAGAATGTGCCCACCCGTACGTTCACTCGGCAATTCATGTATCACGGCAAGTTTATCCAAACCTGCAACTAAATCGTATAAATATTCTAATTGCGCCACAAATCTTACAAAAGCCGCTAGCGCAGTGAATGTGATGAGCTCAGCTGCAATAAACTGGCCTAGGTTTATTTGGCCCTGCATTACAAGCCAACCACCAATCCCCAACATCATGGTGGCTCCAGCCGCATAGGAAAAAGTTGCTAAGATATTCTGCTTAAATAAAGTAGCGAAATGCTTTTTTCTTCGCTCTATATAATGATTTGCAAGCGCATCAGCCCGCTGCATGGCATGCGCTTGACTAGTGCCAAACTTGAACATATTCAAATTACGGCCGATACTTTCTAGCCAAGCTGCAGTATCATATTTTGCATAAGACTCACTAATGGCTGTCTGTACCGCCAACCGACCTATCACCTTGACTGTAATCCAAGCCATTATCAAGAGAAACATGACTGCTAAGGCAAAATAAAAGCTATAAAACATAAGTACGATACTACCAACGATAGCTTGCAAAACGGCAGCCAAGCCTTTGGTAAGTAGTTGGTAGGTCGATTTTTGTACTGTCGACACGTCAAAAAAACGATTCATCAGCTCTACCGTATTTTCGGAATCTCGAACAGACACTTGCATCGATTGCGCTTTTGCAGCTGATTGCAAAGTGTTACGCACAAACACTCTACGCTGTATGAGTTCTACGACGTAAACCTCAAGTAGATTTAATCCACCAGAAAAAATCAGTAGAATAAATAACATAAAAGATACTAAGATAAGTGGTTGCGCGACACCGCCCATCGTCACGATATTCACCAGTGTTTGAACTGCAATGGGGATGGCTAAGGCAAGAAAACCTGCGCCTAGTGTTAATAATACAATAATAAAGATATCGCTTTTTTCGAGCTCTATAAGCTTAGCAACGCGTGCAAATGGATTCGTATCTTCTGTCAATTTTGATTTGTACTTTAATAAAATCTTTACTTAGTAAATACACTTAAGAATTTGTTCAATTTTTTCAAAAAAAGTTTTTTAACATCAATAATTCTCAGGTTTAATCAATCTACTTGTTTTAAGAATCGTCCTATAAAGTCTCAACGCGCAGCTTGACGACCTCACCAACTATTGCTTGCAATGCCTCTATCTCTAGAATACCAGCATTTATGTTCTTTTCAAGCGTAGTGTGCGTCAAAATGACGATATCTGCTTCTGTATCGTTGTCTGCTGGCTCTTTTTGTAGTAACGCATCGATTGAAATATTTCGATCGGCCAATATTTTAGTCACATGCGCCAACACCCCAGGTTTATCACTCGCACGCAGACGCAAGTAATAAGCGCTATTGATTTCGCCAATTGGCAGTATTGGCAAATCAGCAACACGATTAGGCTGAAATGCTAAATATGGAACGCGCTGTTCAACTGTTACAGAACTTAACCTTGCAACATCCATTAAATCGGCCACCACTGCACTGGCCGTTGGCTCTGCGCCTGCACCTGCGCCGTAATAGAGTGTAGGTCCTACTGCATCACCCTTCACCACTACCGCATTCATCGCGCCATTGACATTTGCTACTAAGCGTTTTTCTGGAATTAGCGTTGGATGAACTCGCAACTCTACACCTGCATCTGTGCGCTTAGTAATACCAAGTAGTTTTACACGATAACCTAGTTCTTCCGCGTATTTGATATCAGTTTGCTCTAGCTTGGTAATGCCTTCAGTATAGGCTTGGTCAAACTTCATCGGCATACCAAATGCAATCGCACTCATAATCGTCAGTTTATGGGCTGCGTCTATGCCTTCCACATCAAAAGTAGGGTCGGCCTCGGCATATCCTAAACGTTGCGCTTCGCCAAGTACATCTTTAAATGCAAGGCCTTTTTCACGCATTTCGGTGAGAATGAAATTGGTCGTACCATTAATAATGCCAGCTACCCACTCAATTTTATTAGCGCCTAAACCTTCACGTAAAGCTTTGATGATAGGAATGCCACCCGCCACTGCCGCTTCAAACGCCACAATTACACCGGCTTTTTGCGCTGCAGCAAATATCTCATTACCATGCAAAGCAAGTAACGCCTTGTTCGCTGTTACCACATGTTTGCCGTTTTCGATCGCTTTTAGTACTAATTGTTTACTTAAGGTATAGCCGCCAATCAATTCAACCACGACATCCACTTTAGGGTTATTAACAACCGCAAATGCGTCGTCTGTGACCTCTACTAAACCACCAGTGATTGACTTGGCATGTTCAATATTTTTATCAGCAACTTGTACTACATTAATCGCCACACCGGTTCGACGTGAAATTTCATCCGCGTTACGTGTTAATACTGTGTAAGTGCCGCCACCAACGGTGCCTATGCCTAATAGGCCAACATTTAACTGTTTCAAGCTTTTGCTCCATGCTTCTTTCGATAGCGTTCTAAAAACCTAGCAATACGTTTAATTGCCTCGGTTAAATCATCCACATTAGGTAAAAATACGACGCGGAAATGATCAGGTGTTTTCCAATTAAAGCCTGTACCTTGCACTAATAACACTTTTTCTTCTAGCAATAAATCTAAAATAAATTGCTGGTCGTCTTTAATTGGATAAATTTTTGGATCCAGCTTAGGAAATAAATACATCGCCGACTTAGGCTTTACACAGCTTACCCCTGGAATCGCCGTCAGCATGTCATAAGCCAAATCACGTTGCTTGCACAACCTCCCTGTGGGCGCCACCAAGTCATCGATACTTTGATATCCACCCAATGCCGTTTGTATGGCCAATTGCCCTGGAACATTTGCGCAGAGCCGCATACTGGCAAGCATATTCAGGCCTTCAATATAATCTGCAGCATGATCTTTATCGCCAGAAATTACCATCCAACCTGCACGATATCCACAAGTACGATAGTTTTTAGATAATCCATTAAAAGTCACAAACAGTACATCATCTGCAAGCGATGCAATCGATGTGTGTGTTGCACCGTCATATAATACTTTGTCGTATATTTCATCCGCGTAAATAACCAAGCCGTGATGACGCGCAATTTCGATAATGCCTTCGAGCGTTTCTTTAGGATAAAGCGCCCCGGTTGGATTGTTTGGGTTAATTACTACGATGCCACGTGTATTGGCGTTAATTTTAGACTCAATATCCTTTAAATCAGGCAACCAGCCAGACTCTTCATCACATCTGTAATGCCGCGCGGTGCCTCCTGCAAGCGTCACAGCAGCCGTCCATAATGGATAGTCTGGCATCGGTACCAGTACTTGGTCACCATTATTGACAAGCGCCTGCATCGCCATCACGATCAGCTCAGATACGCCATTACCAATAATAATGTCGTCAACCGTGACATTTTTAATATGCTTACTTTGCGTGTAATGCATAATCGCTTTACGTGGCGCAAACAGGCCTTTGCTATCGGTATAGCCTCCAGCGTCACCCATATTGCGAATCACATCAAGCTGAATTTCTTCTGGTACTTCGAACCCAAATGCAGCGGGGTTACCAATGTTCAACTTAATAATGCGCTGACCTTCATCTTCCATTTGACGTGCGCGTTGTAGCACTGGGCCACGAATGTCGTAGCAGACGTTAGCAAGTTTATTTGATTTTAATAATGGTGACATGAGCTAGCTTGCTCTCTTTTTAAAGCACAGTTTATAAAGCCGTTAGTTTACATTAGAATGAGCCTTTCACTCAACGAAAGCCTGCAACCGAAGCACGATGAAACTCCACTTAACGACTGCTGAGAGCCAAAATTTAATTACGGCTTACAGTTTTGAATACATCGAAATCAACAAAGTCCGCCATACCCGCAATTTGATTGTGATGGCTGAAAAGCTGATTTTAGATTGGCAAGCAACTCATTTTTCAAGCTTGGCAGAAGCGCATTTTGCGCAGATTGTAGAACTTAAACCTGAGGTAGTTTTGCTAGGCACAGGCGAGAAACATCAGTTTTTACACCCGAAAATTTTTCAGAATCTTACTACAGAGGGTATTCCGCTTGAATGCATGACCACTGCCGCTGCGTGCAGAACCTATAACTATTTAATGAGTGAAGGCCGCAATGTGGCAGCCGCCTTATTGATTTAAATTTAATCAAAATGATGCTCTGTAAGCCACATGGATGCTGGCTAGCAGGGCATGTTTATTTTGTCGGGCTTTTATTTAGAAGGACTTAAGGTTAGCTGCAAACCGTTATCCGTCACCACCATATCTTTTGGACTGTATTGCGTACCAGCAAATTTTAAATCTTCTGGCTTCACTTTGTAGAGCGTTAAGCCATTCAACATTTCACCACCTACAGTTTTAGCCATCGCGTTAAGTAAGTCATTGTATTTTCCACCCGCACCATTGATATTAAAGGTTTCCACTTTTGGTTCATCCAGCACAACGCTGCTGGTTGCGGCATCAAAGCGCAGTTTGCCTGAAATGCCTAATTTACCAGCCAACGATTGATCAAAGAGTTGGCTAGACAGTTGACTATCCATGGTGGTGATCATGCGGCCTGTTGCTTTATCAAAAGTGACCACTGAATTAGACAAACTCACATCGAACACTTTTAGTAGTGAAATGGGTAGCGCTAATTTTTCGTTAAGTTTTTGAGCGATCTGCTCACCAGTCACGTTCACCGTGCGGTCTCCGCCCAATGTCGCACATCCACTGAGAATGAATGCAAATAGAATGGATAAAAAAAACTTCATATTGCGCTCCTATTCAAACTGATGCGCTAATTAACGCGTGCTATAGGTTTTTGGTTGATAGCGTTAAAGTTGCGTTAGTGCCTCCAAAGCCAAAACTGTTGGATAACGCAGTGGTAATTTTGACGTTATCTATCCGTTTAGTCGCAATTGGCAAACCTTCCGCTGCTGGATCCAAAGTCTCAATATTGGCAGAAGCTGCGATGAAATTGTTTTCCATCATAATTAAGGTGTAAATCGCTTCATTCACACCCGCTGCGCCAAGCGCATGTCCGCTCAGTGATTTAGTGGATGCGATTGCCGGGAGCGCGCCGTATGCGCCGCTTGCAAACACATTGCGAATCGCCTCTAACTCTTTGGTATCACCAACAGGCGTAGATGTGCCGTGCGTATTGATGTAGTCCACATGTTCAACACCCTCTAGGGCAAGCTTCATACAACGTTCTGCGCCCTCGCCGCTTGGCGCCACCATATCATAGCCATCTGAGGTTGCGCCGTAACCGACCACTTCGGCATAGATTTTCGCACCACGTTTTTTGGCGTGCTCGTATTCTTCAAGCACCACAATGCCGCCGCCGCCAGAAATCACAAATCCATCGCGGTCTGCATCATAAGTACGCGAGGCTCTTTCTGGTGTATCGTTATATTTACTACTTAACGCGCCCATGGCATCAAAAAGTAAGCTCATGGTCCAATGTTCTTCTTCACCGCCGCCCGCAAAAATAATATCTTGCTTGCCCAATTGAATTTGCTCAACACCATTGCCAATACAATGCGCACTGGTCGAACAAGCAGAGCTAATTGAGTAATTCACACCTTTAATCTGCGCCCCTGTGGCCAAGCAAGCCACAATCCCGTTAGACATGGTTTTAGTCACCATATAAGGGCCAACGCGCTTAGCGCCCTTTTCACGATAAGTATCGGTAGCTTCTAACATGCTTTCTGTTGATGTACCGCCTGCACCTACTATCATGCCAGTGCGAATGTTAGAAACAAGCTCAGGCGCTAAGTTGGCATCCGCAATGGCCTCTTGTAATGCAACCCAAGTATAAGCGTGGCCCTTAGCCATAAAACGCATGAGCTTACGGTCTATCAAACCTTCTAAATCTAACTTCACATTCCCTGCCACATGCGAACGAAAGCCCTTATCCGCATATTCTTGCTGAAAGCTGATGCCAGACTTACCCGCATACAAACTCTCTTTTACTTCAGCCTTATTATTTCCAAGACTAGAAACAATCCCTAAGCCTGTTATCACTACACGACGCATTTTTGCGCTCTCCCTAAGTCTTTTTTCTTTTTGTAATATCTAAAAAACTAAAAATTGTCCGTACGCGTAAATAGCCCTACGCGCAAATCATTTGCCACATAAATTTCACGCCCATCCAAAGTCATTGTCGCATCGGCAATTCCCATGACTAATTTGCGCATAATCACGCGTTTTAAATCAATCGTATATGTCGCCATTTTAGCAGTTGGCAGCACTTGGCCGCTAAATTTCACTTCACCAGCACCCAAAGCCCGACCGCGACCAGGACCGCCCATCCAACCCAAATAAAAACCAACCAATTGCCACATGGCATCTAAACCCAAACAACCAGGCATGACTGGGTCGCCCGTAAAATGACAATCAAAAAACCACAAATCTGGCTTAATATCTAGCTCTGCAATAATTTGGCCTTGACCATATTTACCATCACCTTCTGAAATTTTTATAATACGGTCAAACATTAACATCGGTGGTAATGGCAATTGCGCGTTTCCCTCACCAAACATTTCCCCTCTACCACATGCTAGCAACTCTTCTCTTGTATAACTGTTTTGCTTTTTCATTCGTATCATTCTTTAAACTTTTAATATAAACGCTATTTTCGCTGGAAAATGCATTTTGCGAAAGCA
>CAYXHH010000036.1:0-15081 GCA_964464725.1 uncultured Methylotenera sp.
TATAATGCATCTAAGCCTAAAGTCGTTTGTTTGTATTTACCACTTGCACCTGCAATATCTAAATCTTCATCTGCACGGTTATAACCTAAACGGCCTTGTAAATCCCAGCTTTGGCTTAACTCTTTACCAATCGCAATAAAGCCACCAGCGCCGTTATCAGCTTCCAAATCGCTATCTGTGTTCATGTAGCTCGCGCCTGGCACTGCGTACCATGAACCACGATACATATCATCAGCTGTTGCAGTTAAAGCTGACATGCTAAGTGCTGTAGCAACCGCCAAACCTAATATATTTTTTTTCATTGTCAAAACTCCTATTTAATCCTACTTTAAAGACTTATTATTTATTCTAAAATCTACTTAAACACTATACTTAATCTGTCTTAGGTATGCAACGCTAACTTCAAGAATTCTAATGGTTTTGTGCCTTTTTTGTTGTGCTCACACAACATATTTTTAACTTCCATGACTTTTTTAATTGATAATTGTGAAGTTCTTGAATAGTTTTCGCATACGCCGCCCCTAAAACCAATATAGGTTGGGTTAATTTCAGCTAAAGATTCAATATATTGTAATTTCAAAGACCCTGCTAAACCTGATTTCAATCCAAAATTGTCGCATTGCAAAACATACTCTCTTAAGAAAGTTTTTGATTGTACGTGCAGCAAGTCATTCATTTTGCCTTGCGTGTCTAACATTGCCCCATAAAATCCTATTTTTCTGAGCTTCTCGAGTAAGCTCAAATCTAACTCAGTATCCGCGAAAAAAACAGCCACGATTTTAATTCCAACAATTGTGAGCTTTGCCATCTCCACAATGAATTCCGCATCATAAAATAATGGTGAAACAGCAATTTTCACAATATCCACACCAATTTCAGCACGCGCTTCTATGGCTTGTACTAATTCGTTTAAGCTTGCATGGTGCTCGCCTGCCGTTGCACTCACTATTGCTACACCATCAATCAGTGCAACGATGTGCGCAGTTTCTTGCAAACCAAGCGCGCCAAGTGCGCCAACACTTGGATCTTTTAAATCAATAATATCCACCCCTGCATCAAGTGCCAATTGGGTTTCAGCTAGATTTTTAACACTGATAAGTAACTGCGTCATGTTGGTTTAATTAAAGATTTATTCAGACTTTAGGTCCGCATAATATTGATTCACTTTCTCCAACAGCCAAGCCCAAGCTTCCAATTCACGCGGCCCTGCAGTTTTATCAATTGCAATTTGCAGGTAGCTTAGTTCGGTTTGTATTTTTTCTCGAGGAAGCATATGTAAACGGCTTGCAAGTACCGCTAATTCTATCACAGCGGCCTGCGCGCGATTAAATCCTGCGAATGGTTTATGGTGAAATTCCGCTACTTTTTTCATGACGAGTTGTGGACGTGTTGCGTCATCTCGCACCTCGGTTAAACTTAACTCGCAATGTGCCAAAGAATCTGCAAGCCTAAAGCCATTCACATGTTCTGTTTTAATAAGCTGCCAAGCTTGTTTTTTTGTGAGTGCGCCAGCAAACACACGCACATCATCAGTTAAGTTTAATACTGCACACTGTGTTACTAAAATATTATTTAAAGTGGTGGATGGTTTGTAAGGCGATATCACAATGCGAAAATCATCGCCCTGGCCCTCATGTCTAACACCAAATGGCGTGACATGCGGCTTACCAGATTCGTCAATACTGGTGACGATAGTTTCATAAATCATTTCAGGCATATTTGCGTGTCACTGAAGAGTGCGCTAATCCTTGTTGGTTTTTGTATTATTTTTTGTTTGATGCTCTTTTATTTTAGCTTGTTTTTCTTTAATGGAAGCTTCGCGGTGCGCCACTTTTGCATTTTTATTCTGCAATATACCGACTCCCCAATTCAACTCTTCATCTTGCACATAACGCTTGCCAAGCTGATGTGCAATCTGCGCACGCGCCAGTTCTACGCCCAAGTAAAATGCGTGCGAAGCATCGTTATCCACGCCTAATCCTGTGTAGAATTTGAACGGATCCACCTCAACTTGTAAGCCATCGCGGTTAAATACATGCACCCCTTGCTCAGAGACCATAATGCGGAAGCTTGGGTCTTTAATTTGTGTCGCCATTTCTGCAATTTCAGGAGCAGTATACGAAAAAGGTTTTCTGTCATGCAAACCTAGCAAGCCATTGCTATACCCTCTAGGCAGGCGATTATCTTGCTTGGCTCGATACATCACGCGTCTGGCAATATCTGCCTCGGCAATCGCATTGACCGCATGCGAACTGACTGATGTAGCAAGCACGGCGTTAATGCTCATCTCGCTAATCAAGCCAAACAACATGGCGTTAATGCCCGTCGTATCCGCATCGGTTAATTCAGTTAAATTACCGACGCCCATCATGATTGGAATACTAGGATATTTTTTACGCAAGTTGCGAAATCTCACAATTGATTCCGTTAAACCAAAGTGGATAGGGTCAAGAATCGGGTCGGCAATAAACGGTTTTTTAATTGCCAGACAGTGCTCAATTGCCCGATAAAGCGAAGCCATATTACCTGGTTTAGCTGGAATCAAAATCGGGGTCGAGGCTACCTCACTGGCTATCCAAAGTGTATTTTCAGACAAACTTAACAGGTAATCAGCACCATTTTTTCCTGCCAACAATAAATCATCAGCCAACATAGAATCTACGCTCACTTTAAAGCCAGCAGATTTAAGAGTTTTGACTGCATCAGGCAAATGCTTGAAGGGTTTGCCTGGCAAGCATCCTAAGTCAATCACATCGGCACCTTGTGATTTAAATAGCTTCGCTTTGGCTAAAATGGCATCCACAGTTAAATCGGGCGCATCGACAATCTCGGCAAAAATTTGCACACTATGTTGTGTTAAGTCTGGTGCCACTCCCTGCTGTCCAAAGTATTGCGGCAGGTCTTTTAAGTCTTCTGGCCCACGTTCAAATGGCACGCCAAGTTGCGCTTGCAGTGCGGTCAAATCGCCCTGACAGAGTCCTGGCACTATCACTTTTTCGGCATCACCAATATCTTTGAGTCGGCGACCGATTAAATCTGGCGTCATGAGCGCAGCAACAGACACGCCCATTTGCTCGATGCGATATTTGAATTGCGGGGTTTTAGGATTAGCTTGCACTTCAGACAATACTTTATCCAAACTTTTTTGGGCTAATTTACCTGTTAAGAAAAGCAGTTTTTGGGTCATTTTAAGCGTTAAGTTTGCGTTTGACCTATTGCATACACATTCGCCAAACGTTGCATAATAGCTTGCTGTAGAGTATCCATATCATCGACCACTTCGGTATCGGCAAACTGGGTTAACTTCGCTACATTCTCCAAATCAATTTGCCTTGGATAGACTTTGACCATGTTATCACGAGGCGCTTCTGACTCAAGTTCTGGAGCGGTATCACAAGCAAATACAATACTATGCACGCGTGTTTTGCCTGCCTGTGCAAATAAGTTAGTGACTAAGCTGTCAGAAATGCCATACGCCATTTTGGCAATGGTATTCGATGTGGCGGGTGAAATCACCAGTGTGTGATATTTACCTTCGTAGAACATTTCCACAGGCACACTGCTGGCGGTTTTGTCTTGGTAAATTTTGTGACCAGTGGCTTCTAATTGTGCCTGAAAACCATATTGGCGGATAATTTCAGCAGCTGCACGACTTAAGAAAATATCTGTATTTTCAAGCGTTTGCAAAATAGACAGTGACTCTCGTAAATAATGTCCAGAACCGGTGATGGCCCAAGCGAGACGTTTATTCTGCATGTTACTCACTATGCAAAAGGATGCTCAATCACAATCGTTTCATCGCGCTCCGGACCTGTTGAAACAATCGCAATCGGCACACCACATAAGGCTTCAAGACGTTTGAGGTAATTTTGCGCGTTTACTGGTAAACCGTCCCAGGTTTTCACGCCAAAGGTATTTTCTTTCCAGCCTGCTACAGTTTCATAAATTGGTTTGCAACCTGCCACGTCATCTGCCCCAATTGGTAATACGTCGATTTTTTTTCCATTGAGTTCGTAACCCACACAGATATTGAGCTCAGGAATGCCATCTAACACATCAAGCTTGGTAATACATAAGCCTGTTAAACCATTAATCATGGCTGAACGGCGTAATGCAGCCGCGTCGAACCAACCACAACGGCGTTTACGCTTGGTCACTGTGCCAATTTCTTGACCTTTCACCGACATTTGTGTGCCAGGTGCGCCTGTGGTATCGATATCGAGCTCACTCGGGAAAGGTCCGCCGCCCACGCGCGTGGTGTAGGCTTTGGTAATACCCAACACATAATGCAACATATTGGCGCCTACGCCCGTACCAGCAGAGGCTTGGCCAGCAATACAGTTGCTAGAAGTCACATAAGGATAAGTACCATGATCAATATCGAGCAAGGTACCTTGTGCACCCTCAAATAGCAGGTTATCACCGTGCGCATTAGCAGCATATAAATCTGCCGAAATATCTGAAATCATGGGTTTTAATGCCACGGCATGTTGCATGCTCGCATCATATTGTTGATTAAAATCAACCGCTTTTTGTCCCAAATAGTTGGTTAAAACAAAGTTATGGTAGTCCATCACTTCTTTTAATTTTTCGGCAAATCGTTCTGGATAGAATAAATCGTAAACGCGAAGTGCACGGCGTGACACTTTATCCTCATAAGCGGGGCCGATACCCTTGCCAGTCGTGCCAATTTTCACCGCACGTTTGGCTTCGCGTGCAGTATCTAAGGCGACATGGTGGCTTAAAATCAAAGGACAGCCTGTACTGACTTTCAAGCGGCTTTTGACTTCCAAGCCATCTTTTTCTAAGGCCGCAATTTCACTCAACAAATGTCCTGCATCAAGCACCACACCGTTGCCGATAAAACATTGAATACCCGAACGCACAATGCCGGATGGCACTAAGTTAAGTTTATATACGCGCTGTGCATCACCCTGTCCAACAACTAAAGTATGCCCTGCATTATGACCACCTTGAAAACGCACCACACCTTGCGCATGGTCGGTCAGCCAATCAACAATCTTGCCTTTACCTTCATCACCCCATTGGGTACCAATAACGACAACATTTTTTGCCTGATTTTTTGCTACATTTTTGACCATAAATGATACTTTTAAATAAATTAAGTTTTAAAGATTGTTTATTTCAGCGTTTCAATCAACCATTCGCCATCGCGGAATACAAGGGCACTATCGCAGTTTAGCTCGTCTAAATAGATTTCAGAATTTGGTAGTACTTGGATAACCTTCAAACCATCGGTGCGCAAGGCTTCGATTTTATTGAGTAAAGCCTTGTCATTTCCCTCTGGCGCTAAAATTCCTTTAGGTAAAACGGCGGGGGGTAGCGTGCTCACAATTCCGCGCAAATCCAAACTAAACCCAGTTGCAGGCCTAGCGCGACCGAATGAAACACCCACTTCATCATAACGCCCGCCTAGTGCGACCGGGCCAGTATAGCCACTTGCATAGGCCGCAAACACTACACCGCTATGATAATGGTAGCCACGTAGCTCACCCAAATCAAAACTGATACTGACTTTTAAATCTACTAGTTTGCTTGCAACTGCACTTAAGTTGGCTAACGCTTGTGTAATTTCAGGCAGTTTTGGCAAATAATTGTGTGCCTTTTCCAACACGGCTACATCACCATGCAAGTCTGTTAAGCTTACCAGTGCTTGACTTATAGATTCAGGTAAGTCAATTGCCAAATGGGCAACAGCAACCTTGTCTTTACTCTGTAATGCAGCGTAAAGTGCTTCTTCTAGTTCTGGATTAATGCCACCTTCTCTGACCAAGCTTTCAAAAATGGCTACATGACTAAAATCAATATGCAAATCTTGTAACCCAAGTAATTGCAGTGATTTAATCATTAATCGTTGAATCTCGATATCGCTTTCAATGCCCGCATGCCCATAAAGCTCTGCGCCTAACTGCAATGGTTCGCGCGTGCGTGCAAGACCATCGGGTCTGGTACGCAACACAGTACCTGCATAGCATAAACGACTAATCCCTTGCTGATTAAGCATATGCGCATCAATACGTGCTGCTTGTGGCGTCATATCTGCGCGAACACCCATGAGACGACCAGTGAGTTGATCAACAACTTTAAAAGTAGCTAAGTCTAGATCATGCCCAGTGCCAGTGATTAGCGATTCTAAGTATTCTAAGGTGGGCGGAATGACATATTGATAGCCATGGACATTGAATAAGTCCAACAGCTTACGGCGTAGCGACTCAACGCGCGCCGCTTCTGCCGGCAAAATGTCTTCTATATATTCTGGGAGCATCCAATTTCGCATTGCCACATTATACTAGCAATATGAAAAAAACTCAGACAAAAGCGAAAAAGTAGGACAAATCCAATATCTAAATATAACTTAGAACAAACTAATATTTAGCAGAAGTAGATTAAAGTAAGAAGTGAACGAACTAATAAATAGATAAGTACTAACTTAACGACCAAATAGCATCAAAAATATGCCAGCTATGATAGCGAGCAAACCGACAAATCTAAGTTGTCCGTCCTTGAGTTCTATCATACGCTTAAAGGTTTCACGCCAAGCTTGTGGCGCAACAAATGGTAACAAACCCTCAAATATCAGCATTAAGCCAAGTGCAATTAAAACAGTGTCATTCACGCCAACACCTAAGCTTTACTTACCACCTGCACCACGCATGTATTTAAAGAATTCAGAGCTAGGGTCTAACACCAAAACATCTGATTTATTTTTGAAGCTATTTTTGTAGGCTTCTTGACTACGATAGAATGCATAAAATTCAGGGTTTCTACCATACGCACTAGAATAAATTTCAGCTGCTTTAGCATCGCCCTCACCTTTAACCTTTTGAGCATCTCTAAAGGCTTCAGCAATTATCACTTCACGCTGTTTATCAGCATCTGCACGTATTTTTTCTGAGGCCGCTGCACCCTCAGAACGTAATTGATTGGCAATACGCTTACGTTCAGCAATCATACGGTCAAATACAGATTTACTAATATCATCAGAATAATCGACACGTTTTAAGCGTACATCCACCACTTGAATACCAATTTGACGTGCTTCTTTGTCGGCTCTAATTTTCATGGTTTCCATAATAGTCGCGCGCTCACCCGCAATCACATCGCGCACAGTGCGTTTACCAAACTCATCGCGTAAACCTGCATTCACTACTTGCGAAAGTCGATCTTCTGCTGCCGCTTCGCCACCTTCTTTGACAGAAACATAATATTTGACTGGATCAATAATGCGCCACTTTACAAATGAATCCACCGTCATGGTTTTGTTTTCGCTCGTGACGATTTCTGCTGGTTGCTCCCAATCTAGGGTCACAATGCGCTTTTCTAAGAATTTTAAATCATCAACCAGCGGCGCTTTCACATACAAACCAGGCTCTTTCTTCACTGCAACGATTTCACCTAATCTAAACACGAGCGCATACTCACGTTGATCTACGGTATAAAGTGACATCGTCGCCAATATCATCACAACAAACAATCCGATTAATACAGTTGCAATATTTTTCATAATATTCTCTTTGTTATCAACAGCACTTTAATTAGCGAAAGTCTCTATCACGCGATAATTCACGCGAGTCACCTTGTGTCGCTTCGCTTTCAATTGGGCTACTAGCACTCGAAGCTACTGCACCATTGACTGCGCTAACACTATTAGAATTATTATTACCACTAATTGCCATTAATTTATCCAGTGGTAAATAAAGTAAGCTATTGCCACCCTTTTGATCCACTAGCACCTTGCTAGTGTTGGTCATAATCTGTTCTTGCGCATCAAGAAATAAGCGTTGACGTGTCACTTCAGGCGCTTTGTTATATTGCGCAAGAATCTGTTCAAAGCGGCTGGCGTTACCAGTCGCTTCGCTTTCCACTTTTAACTTATAACCTGCAGCTTCTGCACTTAATCGAGAAGCTGTACCACGTGCCTTAGGAATGACGTCATTAGCATATGCTTGGCCTAAGTTAATTTGACGTTGGTAATCTTGATTGGCACGGTTCACATCATCAAATGCTTCTTTCACTTGTTCTGGCGCTGCACCTTTTTGTCTAGAAACGCTGGTAATTTGAATACCCGTTTTATAACTATCAAGTATGTCCTGCATGCGCGCAGAGGTATCTGGCAAACCTTTTTGCAACAAATCATCGAGTTTACTTTTACCAACCACTTCACGAATGGCGGTCTCTGCTGCAGACATCACAGCTTTATCGGTGTCACGATTACTAAATACATAATCGAAGGCATTTTTGAGTTTGTATTGAACCGCCACTTGCATATCAATGATATTCTCATCTTCAGTCAGCATCAGCGCTTCGTTAGGCACTTTGGTTTTTGCCCCAGAACCTTCCGCACTACTTCTGTAGCCTACCTCTAAGCGACGCACTTGCTCCATATTTACGATGGTTTTTGTCTCAATCGGGAAAGGCCAATGCCAGCGAGGACCAGGCTCAGTCGTCACTGTGTATTTACCAAAACGTTGCACAACACCTACAGAACCTTGGTCAACAATATAGAATCCTGTCGCCATCCAAATTGCCACAATTAGCGCTAAAATCGGCATCACCGGCACATCAAATTCATTGGCGCCAGAAGACTGATTGCTGCCTCCATTACCTGCACCACCTTTTTTGCCAAATAAATTGTTAATTTTTTGGCTAATGTCGCGCAACACCTCGTCTAAATCAGGTGGGCCTTCATTGTTTTTTTGTCCAAAGCCAGGAAATGCAAATTCGGGAAATTTAAATCTAGGCAGCCTAAGCTGTGACAACTTAATCATTTAAAACTCCAAATCACTTGTGTTATGCATAAGCACTTTCTTCAGTACTTAATTTTTTTAAATATTGCTGGTGTTCAGTCAATGCAAGTTTGATAAATTCTATGCCTGCACCGGTCTTGGCAGATACACGCACTTGATAAATTCTACCATATTCGTCTCGCTCAAATCCTGCGCCGTCATCTAAATCAGCATGTGCTAAACGGTCAATTTGATTTAACACTAACAACTGTGGCACGCTTGAAGCACCAATTTCTTGTAATACTGAATTTACTTGCGCCACTTGCGCCTCACGATTTGTACTTGCTACATCCACCACATGTAGCAGCAAGTCGGCTTGCGCAGCTTCTTCCAGTGTGGCGCCAAACGCTTCTATCAGTGTCGTCGGCAAATGTTTAATAAATCCCACCGTATCTGATATAACGAGCGTGCTACCACCAGTATGATAACTCTCACCCAAAAACATTTTTCGTGAAGTGGTATCTAATGTTGCAAACAATTGATCAGCCGCATAAACACCAGAAAGCGTTAACCGATTAAATAGGGTAGATTTACCAGCATTGGTATAACCTACCAACGATACTGTCATGGTGCTAGAACGCTTTCGGGCTTTGCGCTGCATACTACGCTGAGACTTGAGCTTAGCGAGTTTCTCACGTAATTGCTTGACGCGCACACCTAACATACGACGGTCAAGTTCCAATTGCTTTTCACCCGGACCACCGCGCACACCAATACCACCTTTTTGCCGCTCTAAGTGTGTCCAACCTCTGACCAAACGCGTTGATAAATGTTCAAGTTGAGCTAGCTCTACCTGCAATTTACCTTCGTGGCTTTTAGCGCGTTGAGCAAAAATATCTAAAATCAAGCCCGTTCTGTCTAGTACTTTGGCTGTGAGATGCCGTTCTAAATTTCGTTGCTGAGAAGGACTTAAGTCGTGATTAAATGCCACCAGGTTGGTTTCAGAAGACTCGAGCATCAATTTAAGCTCATCTGCTTTACCACTGCCAATGAAAAGTTTGGCGTCTGGCGAGTGTCTTTTGCCCTCTACCGTTGCGCGCACATGCATACCAGCTGAAGTGACTAACTGCCTAAGCTCCTGCAAGCTTTCAGCATAATCAGATTCACCAAAATCTACACTAACAAGTACTACAGCATTGTTCGATTGAATGCTGGTAACTATAGGATTCGCTAAGGTATTTTCACCGTAACCAGAGGGTCTAATTGACAAGCTTTAGTCTTCCGAATGCTCTGGCATGATCATGCTGACTGCACGTGCTGGTACAATCGTAGAAATAGCATGTTTATACACCATTTGCGTCACGGTATTTTTAAGCAAAATCACATATTGGTCGAAAGAATCGACTTGACCCTGAAGTTTAATACCATTCACCAGATAAATAGACACCTGCACGTGTTCTTTTCGTAAGGCGTTTAAAAACGGGTCTTGTAGCATTTGTCCTTTATTGTTCATTTTATATTCTCCTATAGTTTTAATAATTGTGGAGCTGCTTCGCCTAGAAAATTAACCTGGAAAACCTACAACACAAACTAGCAACACAAATCATGTAAAAATATTATTCACACTTATGACTATCATTGCGCCTTTTTGTTCGATTTTCAAGTGGCAAATACACATTTTTTTATTTTAAATGCGCTTCGATCCTTTTAAGCGTCTCATTTTGGCCCAACAATGCCATGACTTGGTCAATACTTGGCGATTGTGCAATTCCTGTTAGCATGACACGCAATGGCATCGCCAATTTTGGAAACTTCAATTGGTGTTTAGCAACCAAAGCATTCATCACACTATGAATATTTTCGGCAGACCATGCTATTTCTTTAATTTGTTGTGCAAATTCACTCAAAATTGGCAAGATTTCTGCCGTAATATGTTTTTCTTTTTCGGCCAAGTTTATCTGTGGCTCGTGATAAAAATAAGCAATATCTTTGGCTAATTGATTCAAATTATTTGCGCGTTCGCGATATAAATTCAGCACACTCTTCAAATCGGGAACGCCAGAACCCTCATGGATATTGACTTGCAGGCGAGCAGAAATGTCCTCGGCAAGTTTATCAATATCCATTTCTTTAATATAATGCGCATTTAGCCAGTTAAGTTTCTCAGTATTGAATTGGGCAGCGGATGGGGTGATATGGTCCAAATCAAACCACTCACAAAATTGCTGCATGGTAAAAATTTCCGCATCACCATGACTCCAGCCCAAGCGTGCTAAGTAATTGAGCACCGCATCTTTTAAATAGCCATCTTCATGATATTGCATGACGCTTACGGCGCCATGACGTTTTGAGAGTTTTTGCCCATCATCTCCCAAAATCATCGAAAGATGCGCGTATTGCGGAATAGTCGCACCTAAGGCTTTGAGCATATTAATCTGGCGAGGGGTATTGTTCACATGGTCATCACCACGAATCACTTGCGTAATGCCCATTTCAAAGTCATCCACTACTACACAAAAGTTGTAGGTAGGTGTGCCATCTGCGCGCGCAATAATCAAATCATCCATTTCACTATTGGCGATTTCAATGCGGCCTTTGACTAAATCATCCCAAGCCACTACGCCCGTTTGTGGGTTTTTAAATCGAATCACAGGTGGAATATCACTAGGAACTGTAGGCAATACTTTGCCTGCTTCGGGGCGCCATTTACCGTCGTAACGTGGTTTTAAGCCTTGTAAGGTTTGCTGTTCGCGCAAAGCATCTAATTCTTCTTTGGTGCTATAGCAATAGTAAGCAGTGCCAGCTTCTAACATGGTTTGCAGTACTTTCTTATAAGTATCCATGCGCTGCATTTGGTAAAACGGACCTTCATCGTAATCGAGACCTAACCAGTGCATACCATCCAAAATCGCTTGAACAGCAGCTGGCGTACTACGCTCAACATCTGTATCTTCAATACGTAAAATAAATTTACCGCCATGTTTTTTGGCATAAGCCCAAGAAAACAAAGCGGTGCGTGCACCACCTATGTGTAAAAAACCGGTTGGGCTGGGGGCAAAACGAGTGCGAACAGTCATGAAATCAATATTTTAGCTAAAAATCGTATTCTACCATGCAATTAAATCGCCGATTTTCACCACCTCATAATATATACAACAAAATACTAAATTTTCATAATTAACTCTTGATTATTCAATGATTTATTATTATATTCTAATAAGTTATATTAATATGTTGAGATAACTTAAGTATATTTAGTCATTTAAATGTAAAATTTGGTCATGAAAAGTCTGTTAAAGCAATTCTTCGGAAATAAAAAAGCGAATAAACCGCATGAACAGCTTGCATGGGTGGAAACCCTGAGCGAGATGGACGAAATTAGTGCCATACAATACGCAGGAAAACAGCTATCGATATTGCTGCTGCAAGAAGGACAAGCTGATTCAATTAGCATTGAAGAAAAAGCAGATTTTATTTTGACGCTTGAAGTGCTGAACCAAAAACGCTTAGAAAAACTATCTACGCAAATGGCAACTGCAAGCAATATGAAGCGGGAGTTAGAAGACAATATCTACGAATCCTGCTATAACTATTGTCGACAAAGCTATATCTTCCACCTCAAAGTCATCGAAAAGCTATTTGACAGTGCACAACCAAGCCAAGAGCTACAGGTAGTAACAAATAATAATCAATTGGTAATGCTGATTGGGCGCGCACTCTATGCGGCGCAGAACATGCTCAAATGGCGATTATTTAGCCAATCCAGCCCGCCTGCTAAAATGTGGATGCAAATCAATGTGTTATATAAAATTTGTGCTCAAAAAGCACTTTTAAATAATACTATCGAGCTGTTTGACTTATCACCTAACACCACATTATCAGCACTTTATGTGCAAACTTGCATGCTGGGTCAATTAGCACAAGCGAGCATGCAAAACTGCCATATTGAAATAGCTGCAAAGATTTTAAATACTCTACTTACTCGAGTACATATCAGTAATAAATATACACCTGAGCAGTATTTATTTTACGTCGATTTAGAACAAGATTCGCCAGCAAAACGCATGCGCGACGTTATCCATAACGATCATTGCCGATATTGGGAGCTTGACGAGCTAGAGAAATTACTCACTGTTGCAATGACCGTTTCAGATCGTGGCGAAATTCCTGAGAGTTTAGCCATTGCCAAAATTTCTCATATACAAAGACTGAATGAAACGGTGCGGATTCTTATCGAAGAATGGAGAAGAGTTGGATATGTAAGGCAGCGCCGCAAGTTTGAAAGAACTGCCAGCTCTAGAACCGCCAAAGTGAATGCTGGCATTATCGAAATTTGCAACCAAGTACATCAATCAAACCGCATTAATAGCGGGCTTACATTATCGCGCGAAGAAGCTGCTTTTGAAGCGCGCCTACGTGCGCATACAGTGTTAAAACAAGCCAGCGCTTTAGCCCCTAACAGTGGCTCCTTAGATACGTGGATTATTACAGATGAAAGTACGCACGGCTTCGGCGCGCGCGTCAATAAATATGCCAATATATTGGCGCGGCCAGATAAGCTGATTGGATTAGTGATTGATCAAGATACCAGTAAAATCGCCATCGGCATGATACGCTCAGTTAAACCAACGCAAGGCGGACAGTTGAGAGTTGGTATTGAAGTACTTTCGAATAAACCTGTATGGGTACAACTCCGCGCATCCAAAAATAGTCAACTTTTTGTGAATACCACATTAAAAATAGAACCACTGAAAGATACGGGCAATATCAAAAGCGCTGCAAATGTCGATATAGGTACATTTTCAGGTGTCTATCTGCCAATAGAAGAAGGCTTATCAGAAAAAGCCATGCTGATATTACCTAAAATGAATTTCATGCCAAATAATAATTATTTACTGACAGTGTATGGTGTTGAAAAACACATATTTCTTGCAAACCCCATTGAAGCACGTGATGACTGGGTAAAAGTGGAGGTATCAATATGACGTTAAATGTTATGCATTCAGACCACGTATTAACTGGCGAAATTTATGGCAAGCAAACCTCAAGCAAGTTTGTGATGTACAACGTATTAAAGGTCAACAAAAGCGTTGTTACCTTACAAAATATCGATAACCCGCTGAGCTTGTTTGAAACCACCGCGCAAAAACTCGCATCCTCAGGTTATGTGCGAATCAGCCAAACGCCTTACATCAACACGCAACTCACTGGCGCAAAAAAGAAAAAAGTCGCAAAAAAACCATCACGCTGCCCATATACGCTAGATTTTTTAGAAGCGCGCGCAGATTCTGAACGTCCAGCCGCAGTGTTGCCCGATTTATTTACACATTAAGACTTACTTAAGTTTCGCAGCAATCTCAGCAACCCTAGCACCCAATAAACGCGCGGTTTCTAAGTCTGCTGGGTTCACTTCTTCTACTGTTGCATCTGCAGGAGTTGCCATGAGCGCACCGCTAAACCCACCTAAGGAATTCACATCCTGACGTGTGCTTGCCTTCATGCTACTAGGCATAATACCTGTGCCTACCCATATCCCAGAATGTTGCATCGCAAGCGTCATCAAATAGCTGATAGTGGAACCTTTATCACCGTTCAAGCTGGCAGAATTCGTAAAGCCAGCAAATAATTTATTTTTCCAACCTTGTGTAAACCAAATTTTTGAGCTGGCATCTGCAAATTTTTTAAATTGCCAACTTACCGTACCCATATAAGTTGGCGAACCCATAATGATGGCTTTTGCCGCATCCAACTTTGCCCAATCTGCCTCTGAAATCTCGCCATTTGCGTCAATTGCAACTAAATCTGCAGTTGCGCCTTGTGCAACAGCCTCAGCTTGTTTTGTAGTATGCCCATAACCACTGTGGTAAATCACGACGACTGATGTCATTTTTAAACTCCTTATTTTGGTTAAACAATTGATTTTTTTGCATACTATCAGCTATAGTTACTAAAAGTAAGTAGGCACTAAATTATTATATAGGTACTTTATGGATACTATTGAAAAACATCAGACAAAAACACTCGAAAAACCGCATGCATGCGCATTCAGCGCGCTCTGCCCCACGCGGCTAGTGTTAAACAGAATTGCAGACAAATGGACGGTGTTGGTGGTGATTTTGCTACAAGATGGCACCAAACGATTTAGCCATTTGCAGCGCGAGATAGGCGGCATTTCTCAGAAAATGCTCACACAAACGCTACGTGGCTTAGAGCGTGATGGCTTGGTAAGCAGAACAGTCTACGCCACAGTGCCGCCCAAAGTGGAATATGCACTCACCCCGCTTGGACATACCTTAAAAGATTTACTTGGCGCGATTAGAAATTGGTCAGAAGC
>CAYXHH010000037.1:0-15034 GCA_964464725.1 uncultured Methylotenera sp.
AAGGTTTGAGGCATTAATCCTAGCGCTAGTAATGCGAATGCATTAATACTTAAGATGAGTTTCATGTCCATCGGCGCATTGATACTTGCAAAGTCTTTTGGCTCATCAAAATACATGAGTTTCACAATGCGTAAATAATAAAATGCACCAACCACCGCCATTAGCACGGCAAATATTACTGGCACGATATATCCAGCCTGCAATGCTGCTTGTAGCACGGTAAACTTGGCATAAAAACCAATGGTCGGCGGCACGCCTGCCATACTGAACATACTTATTAACATGAGTAATGCTGCCCATGGACTACGTTGACTTAAACCTTTCAAATCATCAAGATTTTCAGCCTCAAACCCTTTTCGACTTAACAGTAAAATCATGCCAAAACCTGCTAATGTCATGAGTACGTAAGCACTGATATAAAACATACTTGATGCATAGCCATTTAAAGTCCCGCTCATTAAGCCAAACATTAAAAAACCAACATGTGAAATAGTCGAATAGGCAAACATACGTTTTAAATTAGTTTGTGCAATCGCAGTAATGTTACCGATGACAATAGACAGGAGTGCCATGGTGAGTAACATATCTTGCCAATCTGCAATGAGTGGTTGCAAGCCTTGAGCAAGCAAGCGAATTGTAATGGCATATGCCGCAAGCTTAGGCACCGAACCTATCAGCATGGTAATGCTTGTGGGTGATCCTTGATATACATCGGGCACCCACATTTGGAAAGGTACTGCGCCAAACTTAAATGCTAAGCCAGCAACAATAAATACCAAACCTAGAATCAGCACTGGATTTTTTGGATTCGTTCCTTGAAGTGCGTTCGTGATTTCGGCGATATTTAAACTACCTGTCATGCCATAAATCATGCTCATACCATATAACAGCATGCCTGAGGCAAGAGCCCCCAACACAAAGTATTTCATGGCAGCTTCGGATGATTTTGGATTGTCGCGATCAAGCGCCACTAAAGAATATAAACACAGTGAAAGTAGTTCTAAGCCCATGTAAATACTCAATAAGCTTTGGCCAGACACCATTATCATCATGCCCAATACTGAAAACAGCACCAACGCATAATACTCACCGCTATACATATTTCGCAGTTGCATATATTGTCTGGTGTATACCAACATGATTGCACTACCTAGTAACAGCATCAATTTAAGTACATCAGCAAGCGTATCATCGACAAACATGTTACTAAATGCAAAACCTACACCTGAGGCATGCGTACTTAACGTCAAATAAGCAGCAAAAAATAAAGTGATTTGAGTGAGGCTATACAACACAAATTTATTTTTTGCGAATAGGCCTGTCAGCAATACCACCATAGCCATCGTGAGCACGGTTAGCTCGGGCAGAATTGTTATTAAATCTGTTTGAATACTGTCCATAATTAATCCAGCCACACTATATACCTGAAGCCACCACAGGCAGCTTACTTACCGCCATATGACTGAGCCACTGAGCTGCACTGACGTGCGTAAAGTCAGTAATGAGTTTAGGGTATACACCAAAACCTATCACCATCAGGGCAAGCACTGCCAGCACAAAAAACTCACGCCGATTTATATCTGTGAGTTCGCCCACATGCGCATTTGCAATATCGCCATAGAATACACGCTTCACCATCCATAAGGTATAAGCAGCACCAAAAATTAGTGTAGTCGCCGCTAAAAATGCAACCCAGAAATTATGCTTAACCGCGGCCAAAATCACCATAAATTCACCCACAAATCCAGACGTACCAGGTAAACCGCTATTCGCCATGGCAAATAACACTGCAAAGGCTGCAAACATTGGCATACGGTTCACAACACCACCGTAGTCAGCAATTTGTCGGCTATGCATGCGATCGTATAAAACACCCACACACAAGAACATGGCGGCAGAAATAAACCCGTGAGAAATCATTTGAACAATCGCACCTTCTAAACCGATTTGGCTGAATAGAAAGAAACCTAATGTGACGAATCCCATATGCGAAATTGAGGAGTAGGCAATCAGCTTTTTCATGTCCTTTTGTACCAAAGCAACTAATGCGATGTACACAATAGCGATTAACGATAAGGTAATCATAAAGCCAGATAAATAATGTGCGCCATCAGGGGCGATTGGCATAGCAAAACGTAAAAAGCTATAGCCACCAAGTTTTAACATGATGGCAGCCAGTACTACCGAACCCCCTGTAGGGGCTTCTACGTGCGCATCTGGCAACCAAGTATGCACAGGCCACATCGGGATTTTAACGGCGAATGCCATAAAAAACGCCATGAATATCAATACTTGCTGTTGCATGGTCAACGGCAATTGGTAGTAATCAGTCACTTCAAAACTACCTGTTTGGTGATATAAATAGATAAATGCCACTAGCATTAATAATGAACCAAGCAAGGTATATAAGAAAAACTTAATGGTCGCGTAAACTCGGTTTGGACCACCCCAAATTCCGATGACCAAAAACATAGGGATCAGCATCGCTTCCCAAAATACATAGTACAAAATACTATCAAGCGCACTAAATACCCCTATCATGAGACCACTCATGATAAGAAATGCTGCCATATATTGTGCAATGTTTTTTGTAATCACTTCCCAAGCCGCAATAATCACAATCACTGTCGTAAAACTCGTCAGCAATATCAGCGGCGCTGAGATACCATCCACACCCAAATGATAATTGATATTGAAACTTGGAATCCAATAAGCAGCTTCTTCAAATTGAAACGCACCCTTGGAAAAGTCATATTTTGTATAAAGCGGTAAGGTCGCAAAAAAAGATAACAAACCACTAGCAAGCGCTAACCACCGCGTTAAATAAGCCTTGTTATCGCGACCGACTAATAGCACTAGGACCCCAGACAATATGGGCAACCAAATTGAGGTACTTAACACATAATTACTGAGAATATTCGCCAGTGACATTTAATTTATTTTTATAATAAAAGTTAGAAAAAGAAATACACCAATTATCATGGCAAAAGCATAGTGATAGATTAAGCCAGATTGCAAATGGCGAATGACCCCAGAAATACGCCCTATCAATCTTGCTGCTCCATTCACAACAGCACCGTCTATTAACTCAACATCACCAATTTGCCAAAGCTTTTCACCAATTTTACGCGCGCCACCCGCTAAATAGCGTTCATTAAAGCTGTCGAAACCATATTTGTTTTCTAAGATTTGATTAATCATCGCGCAACGTTTTTGGATTGAGGCTGGAATGTCAGGGCGCACCATGTAAAAGAACCATGCCAAAATCACGCCTGCTGCAGCTAGTGCAAAAGGTAAGGTCATAAAACCATGTAAAGCCATGCCTGCGGGCGTGTGTAAAAATTCAGTAAAATGATGTGTTAAGTGTGACATTGCTGGATGTGCTTGTGCATTCACCCAAATCACCCCAGAGAAAAACTCGCCATGCAACATAGGCACTATCGCCAAATAGCCAATAAACACGGATGGAATTGCTAATAAGATGAGTGGCAATTTCACAACCCAACCTGGCTCGTGCGGATCATCGTGAGGCCCTAAGCCATGGTGGTGGCCGTGATCATCGTCATGATGGCTATGTTTAACTTCACGCCATTTTTCTTTGCCATGGAACACCAAGAAATAAAGTCTGAAAGAATAAAACGCTGTAACAAACACCCCTGCAAGCACCGCGAAGTAGGCAAAACCACTGCCAGTGATATGCGAGAACTTAACTGCCTCAATAATACTGTCTTTTGAGTAAAAGCCTGCGAAAAACGGGGTTCCAATCAGGGCAAGTGAACCAATCAATGAGGTAATCCAAGTCACGGGCATGTATTTCTTAAGATTACCCATGTGGCGAATATCTTGATCATGATGCATACCCATAATCACTGCACCTGCCGCTAAGAATAACAAAGCCTTAAAGAACGCATGCGTCATTAAGTGAAATATGGCCACAGAATAAGCCGACGCACCGAGCGCCACCGTCATATAGCCTAGTTGCGAAAGTGTAGAATAAGCCACCACACGTTTAATGTCATTTTGAATAATCCCTAAGAAGCCCATAAACAATGCGGTGATGCTACCAATAATCATCACGAAAGACAGGGCTGTGGTTGATAGTTCGAATAATGGCGACATACGAGCCACCATAAAGATACCTGCTGTCACCATGGTTGCTGCATGGATTAGCGCTGAAATAGGTGTTGGGCCCTCCATCGAGTCTGGCAACCAAACGTGAAGCGGTACTTGCGCTGACTTACCCATAGCGCCGATAAATAATAGAATACACGTCGCTGTCATCAATGACCAAGATACGTTTGGAATGATATTTACTTGCGCATCTGCCAATGCAGGCGCTGCTTTGAACACTTCTAAGTAATCCAAACTACCCATGTAATAAAGTACAAGGCCAATACCTAGTAGAAAACCAAAATCCCCTACACGATTCACTAAAAAAGCTTTTAAATTAGCGTACACCGCTGTTGGGCGTGTATACCAAAAACCAATAAGCAAATAAGAAACCAATCCAACTGCTTCCCAGCCAAAAAAGAGCTGCATGAAATTGTTTGACATGACCAGCATGAGCATGGCAAAAGTAAACAGCGAAATATAACTAAAAAATCTCGCATAGCCTGGGTCTTCATGCATATAGCCTATGGTATAAATATGGACCATGAGCGAAACAAATGTAACCACGACCATCATCATGGCGCTTAAGTTATCAATCAAGAAACCCACATTAAATTGAATCTCACCAGAAACCAGCCAAGTATATAAATTGTAATTTACGTAGAAGCCGTTGATGGTTGCGTTCAAGACATTTACAGAAAGCAAACAAGAAATGCCTACCGCCAAAATCGTAATCAAATGTGCAGCGCTACGTGGCAATTTGCAGCCAAGCAAGCCTACTACTGCCGCAGCGATTAACGGCAATATAGGAATCCAAATTAGTAGTGCTTGCGTATTCATATCATTAAAACATTTAACCTTTTAAAGCGTCCAAATCATCAACGTTGATGGTGCGTAAATTACGGAACAGCACAACCAAAATTGCCAAACCAATGGCAGATTCTGCAGCTGCGACAGTCAATATAAAAAATACAAATACTTGACCCGCGATGTCATTTAAATAATGTGAAAATGCAATAAAGTTTAAGTTAACTGCCAGCAGCATTAACTCGATACACATCAGTAAAATAATGACATTTTTACGATTTAAAAAAATACCAATCACGCTAATGGCAAATAACAATGCGCCTAAAACAAGGTAATGCGAAAGTCCAATCATGATACTTTACCCTCATCCGTTTGTTTTGCGTTTGATTCGTCTTTTAATTCCTCTTTTACTGCATCCATTTTCACAATGCGTAGTCTATCTTGTTTTTTGACTAAGACCTGATCTGCAGCATTCATCGATTTACTTTCTTTCCTATCTCTAAGTGTCAGTGAAATCGCCGCAACAATCGCCACCAACAATACGACTGAAGCTAATTCAAACGTTAATAAATAATCGGTGTAAAGTACTCGACCAAGTTCTGCCGTATTGCTATATGTTGCAGGATGCGTGACACTTTTTGCTGGCGCAAAATACTTACCACCCAACACTAGCACCATTTCTACTGCCATCAATACGCCGATTAAGCCAGCCATTGGCAAATACTCCCAAAAACCTTCTCTCAGCTTATCAATATTAATATCGAGCATCATCACAACGAATAAGAACAGCACCATGACTGCGCCTACATATACAAGCACTAAAGCGATAGCTAAAAATTCAGCTTCTAATAACAACCAGATACCAGACGCTGTAAAAAATGCCAACACCAAAAACAATGCCGCATGCACTGGATTACGCGTTGTAATCACGCGCAGACCTGCAAACAATAATATTGCTGCAAGGGTGTAAAAAATGATGTCGGTGAATGCCATATTAGTTTTATAAGTAATTTATTTTTATCTATATTTCTTATCTGTATTTTTTATCTATATTTCTTGTCTAGCGCTCTGTCTGCAGCAATCTGTTTTTCATGTTTATCACCCACTGCTAACAACATTTCTTTGGTATACAGCAAGTCACCACGCTGTTCGCCGTGATAATCAAAAACACGTGTTTCTACAATACTATCCACAGGGCAAGATTCTTCGCACAAACCACAGAAAATGCATTTCGTCAGATCGATATCATAACGTGTGGTACGACGAGTATTATCCTCGCGCTGCTCTGATTCAATCGTAATTGCCATGGCCGGGCAAACAGCCTCACATAATTTACAGGCTATACAACGCTCTTCACCATTGGGATACCGACGCAACGCATGTAAACCACGGAAACGTGGTGATTGCGGAGTGCGTTCCTCAGGATATTGAATCGTAATTTTACGGGCAAAGAAATAACGCCCAGTCACTGCCATGCCCTTTAAGAGCTCCCACAGCATCAAACTACCTAATGTGTTTTTAATCGCCTTTAACATAAATTTAGTGGAACAAATATCCAAATGAAGTTTGCATCATCGCACCTACAAATATAATCCATACCAATGTAATTGGAATAAAGATTTTCCAACCTAAACGCATAATTTGGTCATATCGGTATCTTGGAAAAGTCGCCCTAAACCATAAGAAGAAAAATACCAAAAAGCCCATTTTTGCAAATAGCCAGAAAATACTATCTGGCAGGAATGGAACAGGTGACAACCAACCGCCTAAGAACATAATCGCCGCAAGCGTACATACCAACCAAATATTGGCATATTCTGCTAAGAAGAAAATGGCAAACGCCATGCCCGAATATTCTACATGGAAGCCTGCAACGATTTCAGATTCGCCCTCTGCCACATCGAATGGAGCACGATTTGTTTCTGCCACCGCACTAATAAAATAGACAATAAACAGCGGAAATAGTGGGATGAAATACCAATGCCAAAAACCGCCTTCTTGACCCAACACAATTTTGCCTAAATTGAGTGAATTTGCGCACATCAGCACACCCACCAGCGCAAAACCCATTGCAATTTCGTAGCTTACAATTTGTGCAGCTGAACGCAAACTGCCCAAAAATGCATATTTAGAGTTACTCGCCCACCCTGCAATAATGACCCCATAAACGGCAATCGAAGTCATGGCTAAAATATACAAAAGACCAGCATCCAAATCTGCCAGCACCATCGTTGCATCGAATGGAATCACTGCCCAAGCCGCAAATGCTGGTGCAATTGCCAATACTGGTCCGATAAAAAAGAGCGTTTTGCTAGATGCGGTTGGTAAAACAATTTCTTTAAATAGTAGCTTAATACCGTCTGCTAGTGGCTGTAACAAACCAAAATAACCCACGCGGTTTGGACCAATACGCACTTGCATATAGCCAATCACTTTGCGTTCTGCCAGCGTTAAGTAGGCAATTGCCCCCATTAAAGGTGCGACAATGGCAACGATTTTAATCAGCGTCCAGCCAGTTAAATGCACAGATGGCCACCAAGTACCAAAAAAGTTTGCAAGCATTTCCATCATGCCGTTTCTACCTCTTGTGCAGCAGTCTCAACCACATACTTTTCAACTGTAATTTCGCCCATTAAGTCACCTAGACCAACGCTGGCTTCATGCGAGGCTGTCACACGTACGCATCCCATCGCGACATGATTATCAAGTTTGACTTTTAATATCGCACTGCCTTTGTCTTGTTGCACCAGCACGGTGTCACCTTCAACCAAGCCCAAAGCTTCCATCTCTTTTGCACACATCCGTGCCATAGGTTGAGTGTTGTATTTAGTTTTTTGTAAAGATGGCGCACGACGCACAATTGGGTCAGATTCATATTGTGGCACTTCCCCAATACGCTGTAATCCGTCATGCTTAATATTGACTTGTATCTCAACCAACTCTTTTAAGTTGTTATTTAAGCTACGCCAAACCACAGTAGAAGGTTTTTCACCATTAAATATTTTGTCCTTAACTTGCTCGCTAGAGTCAAAATCAAAACCTTTTAATCCTAGTGTATTCGCCAGCACGCGCAACACTTTCCATGCAGGACGGCACTCACCCAGTGGTTTAACTACAGCTTGAAAACTCTGCACACGCCCTTCCATGCTCATAAAGGTGCCAGATGTTTCAGTAAATGGTGCAATTGGTAATAGTACATCTGCATTTTCTAAGGCTTGTGATTTATAAGCTGTCAACGCGACCACACACTCAGCTTGCGCCATCGCAGCCTTAGCTAGCGCAGCATGTTGACAGTCAAGTTCTGGTTCAATATTCAGCAATAAATAGGCTTTGCGTGGATTTTCAATCATCGCACGCGCATGCATGCCTAAAGTAGATGGCATCACACCAACTAAATGCATACCTGTACTGTTAGCGGCTGCAGGCAAAATCCCGCCTTTAGCGCCACAAATGCCACCAATCGCTTCCATGATGCTATACATTTCGGTAAAACGCGGATCACTTAACGCCATATTACCCAAGAAAATACCAACTTTAGGGGCAATCAAGTCAACATCACCATATTCACCAGCCAAGCCGGCTAAGCTTTCAGCAATGGCCTGTGTATTATCTCGCACTTTAATGTCACTCAATAAGCGCTCTAAAGAAGGCGGCAAGCATAGTGATAAACGTTGCACTTTAGACATCGCTTTTAAAATCTGACCCAGCACATTCACCATATCATTCGGACGCACAATCACTTTATGGGCAACATCCATTAGCGGATTGTTATCGAGCGGACTTACAATCGAAAGTTCTGCGCCATTATTCACGGCCTTGCGGAAGCGTTGTGCCAACAAAGGGTGTTCATTACGCAAGTTAGAGCCAATCAGCAAGATACGATCAAGCTCCTCAATCTCTTGGATATTACAACCCATCCAAGGCGTACCGACACGTTTTCCATCTAATCTAAAATCTGTTTGACGCAAGCGATAATCCACATTGTCGCAGCCTAAACCATGTGCTAACTGTTTGATTAAATAGCCTTCTTCCATCGTACTGTTAGGTGAAACCAGTACACCTAGCGCGTCACCACCATGTTGTTTAGTGATATCTTTTAATTGTCCAGCGGCAAACTCCAGTGCAGTTTTCCAATCAGTTTCTACCCAGTTGCCATTGTGCTTAATCATGGGAGTTTTTAGCCTGTCTGGGCTGTTAAGTCCTTCATAAGAAAAACGATCGCGATCAGACAACCAGCACTCATTGATACTCTCTTTTTCTCTTGGTAACACGCGCATCACTTTATTGTCTTTGACATGTACTTCTATATGCGATCCAAGACCATCATGAGGGGCAATAGAGGGACGACGTGTCAGCTCCCAGCTACGCGCGGAATATCTAAACGGTTTGCTTGTCAACGCACCTACTGGACACAAATCGATGATATTGCCGCTGAGTTCAGAGTTTACTGATTTATCTACATAAGCAGTGATTTCAGCATGTTCGCCGCGGCCTACCATGCCGAGCTCTTGCATGCCACCCACTTCTTTTAGAAAGCGCACACAACGTGTGCATTGGATGCAACGTGTCATATCGGTGCTGACTAAAGGGCCGATATTTTTATTGAATACCACACGTTTTTCTTCTGTATAGCGCGAACCACTTGCGCCATAGGCAACGGCGATATCCTGTAAATCGCACTCACCACCTTGGTCGCAAATCGGGCAATCTAATGGATGGTTAATCAGTAAAAACTCCATCACGCTTTGTTGCGCTTCAACCGCTTCTTTACTGCGTGTGAAAATCTTCATGCCATCTGCAACAGGCGTTGCACAAGCTGGTAATGGCTTCGCAAATTTATCAACTTGCACTAAACACATACGACAGTTCGCTGCCACTGATAATTTTTTATGGTAGCAAAAACGTGGTATTGCAATGCCAATCTTATCGGCAGCATCAATAATGGTGCTGCCGTATTCGACCTCGAGTGCTTTACCGTCTATTTCAATATTGACCATTAATCTACCCTACTACTTACCGTCCACCATACTTTTACCGTGCAGAATATAGTACTCAAACTCTGCTCTAAAATGCTTAATAAAACTCAATACAGGGGTCGCAGCTGCATCCCCCAACGCACATATCGTGCGCCCAGAAATATTATTGCTGACGCTAGTTAGCAACTCTAAGTCTTCCATTTTGCCTTGGCCTGCAGTAATACGGTCAATCACGCGATACACCCAACCAGTCCCTTCGCGGCAAGGTGTACATTGACCACAGCTTTCTTCATAGAAAAAATAACTTAGGCGTTTAAGC
The DNA here is from genome assembly GCA_964464725.1 of uncultured Methylotenera sp. Lineage (GTDB taxonomy): Bacteria > Pseudomonadota > Gammaproteobacteria > Burkholderiales > Methylophilaceae > Methylotenera_A. The sequence goes on from CAYXHH010000037.1 coordinate 10,213, forward strand.
GTCTTCACCATGCAGGTAGTATCGTCCATGACTATCATACTACCTGCGCCAAGACTTGACCCCGCTTTACTTAGGCTATCGTAATCCATGTTTGCATTTGCAATCATGTCAGCTGTCATCACTGCCGTCGACGGTCCGCCTGGAATCACCGCTTTGAGTTTGCGACCCTTCCAAATTCCACCGGCCATCTCCAATAACTCTGCAAAAGACGTACCCATTTTAACTTCATAATTCCCTGGCTTTTCTACATGCCCAGAAACTGAAAACAACTTCGTACCACCCGAGTTCGGCACACCCAAGTCCGCAAAGGCTTTACCACCGTGTTCTAATATCCAAGGGATTGAAGTAAAACTTTCAGTATTATTCACGTTAGTTGGTTTACCAAACACACCAAAACTGGCTGGGAATGGTGGCTTAAAGCGCGGCTGACCTTTTTTACCTTCAATCGACTCGATAAGCGCAGTTTCCTCACCACAAATATAGGCACCGTAGCCATGCACTGCATATAAATCAAAGCTGAAATTACTGCCGAATATATTCTCACCGATATATCCTGCTTTTCTTGCCTCAGCGAGCGCTGCTTCAAACACTTCGTAATCTTGCCAAATTTCACCATGAATATAGTTATAGCCCACCCTTGCACCTAATGTATAAGCTGCAATCGCCATACCTTCAATCAACTGATGTGGGTTATAGCGAATAATATCGCGGTCTTTAAAAGTGCCCGGCTCCCCTTCATCGGTATTGCAAACAAGGTATTTAATCCCATCAAAATACCTTGGCATAAAGCTCCACTTGAGGCCTGTAGGAAAACCCGCACCACCACGTCCTCGCAAACCAGAAGCTTTCACCTCTGCAATAATATCAACCGCTTTCACGCGTTCAGCAATAATTCTTTTTAATTGCTTATATCCACCAAGCTTTTCATACGTTGCTAAAGAGGCTGGATTTTTCTCAGTCAGTGTACGAAGGCAAAGCAAGGTTTGCCCTTTTGGGTCTGTTTTAACTGGCGCTGATGTACTTGCAGAGGCAGTCACTTTTGCTGGCACTTTTGCTTTGGTAGGAGATTTTACTTTCAACGCGGTCTCTTTTAACGCCTGATCAACCTTGGCTTTTGGCTTAGTTTTAAGCGCAGTCTTAGTATCAGCTTTTACCGAAGCTTTAGGCTTAGTGGTTTTGACTTCTTTAGGTTTTAATGTTTTGGTCGCCATTATGTTAAGTCTTTCAATATGGCATCCACACGTTCTGTGGTTAAAAACTCATGCATGGTATGGTTATTCACTGTCATTAATGGTGCACCACCACAAGCACCCATGCACTCGCCCTCTTTCAGGCAAAATTTTCCATCTGGTGTCACTTCATTAAAGCCAATGCCCAACTTGCTTTGTAAATGATGCACAATCTCATCACTATCACGCAACATACAAGAAATATTGGTACACACTGTAATTTTGTACTTGCCAACCGGCTCTAAGTCATACATGTTATAAAAAGTCGCCACTTCCATTGCCGCGATATCAGGCATACCCAAGTAAGCGGCAACCTCTGAAATACTCTCTTGAGACAACCATCCACGCTCCGTTTGCACAATACGGAGTGCAGACATCACTGCAGCCTGCCGCTGATCAGCTGGATACTTGGTGAGTTCGTACTCAATTTTCTCTATAGATTCTTTACTTAACATGTTTTATCTATCAATTTCGCCAAACACAATATCTTGCGTTCCAATAATCGCTACCAAATCGGCAATCATATGTCCACGCACCATTTCATCTAAAGCAGATAAATGCGCAAATCCAGGTGCGCGAATTTTTAAACGATAAGGCTTATTTGCTCCGTCAGAAACCATATAAATACCAAACTCACCTTTTGGATGTTCTACTGCAGAATACACTTCTCCAGCTGGCACATGAAAACCTTCAGTGAACAATTTGAAATGGTGAATCATGTCTTCCATATTGGTTTTCATGCTTTCACGATCCGGTGGTGCTACTTTATTATCGTTGGTCAGCACTGGCCCAGGATTAGCACGCAACCAATCTACACATTGCTTAATAATACGATTAGATTGCCTAAACTCTTCCATGCGCACCAGATAACGGTCGTAACAATCACCATTCACACCTACAGGGATATCGAAATCTAAATTCGCATAAACTTCGTAAGGTTGTTTTTTACGCAAATCCCACTCTACGCCAGAACCACGTAGCATAGGCCCCGTCATCCCAAGCGCCAATGCACGCTCTGGTGATACCACACCAACGCCTACGGTACGTTGTTTCCAGATACGATTATCGGTGAGTAAAGTTTCGTATTCATCCACATAAGTCGGGAAGCGATTGGTAAAATCTTCAATAAAATCAAGCAACGAGCCTTGACGATTTTCATTAAGCTTGTTGATTTCTTTAGCGCTACGAAATTTGGTTGTTTCATGCTGTGGCATGCGGTTAGGCAAATCACGGTAAACACCACCTGGACGATAATACGCAGCATGCATACGCGCGCCTGAAACTGCTTCATAACAGTCGAATAAATCTTCGCGCTCTCTAAAGGCGTATAAAAATACCGTCATCGCCCCCACATCAAGCGCATGCGCACCAATCCACAGAAGATGGTTTAATATTCGGGTGATTTCATCAAACATGACGCGGATATATTGTGCACGAATCGGCACCTCAATCCCCATCATCTTCTCGATAGCCATGACGTATGCATGTTCATTGGCCATCATCGAGACATAATCCAACCTATCCATATATGGGACAGATTGCAAATAAGTACGATTCTCGGCTAGCTTTTCGGTTGCACGATGCAATAAGCCAATGTGCGGGTCTGCACGTTGTATCACTTCGCCATCTAGCTCAAGCACCAAGCGCAATACACCATGCGCTGCAGGGTGCTGCGGACCAAAGTTCATGGTGTAATTACGTATTTCAGCCATGATGGAAACCTTCTTCTCGAATTACTCTAGGCACATTGTTTCTTAATTCAATAGAAACTGGCTGATAAACGACTCGCTGTTGCTCTGGGTCATAGCGCATTTCTACATTGCCTATCATCGGGAAGTCCTTGCGGAATGGATGCCCCACAAAACCATAGTCCGTCAATATACGACGCAAATCAGGATGATTTTCAAACATAATACCAAACAAATCAAAAGCCTCACGTTCATACCAATTCGCCACTGGCCAAATATCAACCAATGTAGGCAAGACTGGGAAATCATCATCTTCTGCAAACACACGCAAACGTATACGCTGATTTAAGCTCACTGATAGCAAATGCAGAACTACAGCGTAACGCGCACCTTCGTAGGTGCCATCCGCATAATCACTGTAATCAATGCCACTTAAGTCAATCAGTTGCTCAAATTTAAGCTCTGCATGATCACGTAGTTTTCCACACACAGCCAAATAGTCCGCGACTTTACATTCAACCGTAATTTCATCAAGTGAAACATCAAATTTAGTGACATGAACACCTAAAGCAAGTTTTACTTGTGCCGCAAGAAGTTCTAATTTAGTAGCCATAGTTTTTTAGCGCGCAATCGTGTTAGTTCTTCTGATTTTTTTCTGCAACTGGATAATGCCGTACAACAGAGCCTCTGCGGTAGGTGGGCATCCTGGCACATACACATCCACAGGCACGATACGATCACAACCACGCACCACCGCATAAGAGTAATGGTAATAGCCACCACCATTCGCACAGCTACCCATTGAAATTACCCAACGCGGCTCAGCCATTTGGTCATATACTTTACGTAATGCTGGCGCCATTTTATTGACTAAAGTACCTGCCACGATCATCACGTCAGATTGGCGCGGACTGCCGCGGAACACAATACCGAAACGGTCTAAATCGTAGCGCGATGCACCTGCATGCATCATCTCAACGGCACAACATGCCAAACCAAACGTCATCGGCCACATAGAACCAGTACGCGTGTAATTGATCACCGTATCTAGTGTGGTGGTGACAAAGCCTTTTTCTAATACGCCTTCAATACTCATATTAATCCCACTCTAGCGCACCCTTCACCCATTCATAGATAAAGCCGACTACAAGCACACCTAAAAACAGCATCATTGCGAGAAAACCAGCCAAGCCAATTTCTTGCAACACAACCGCCCAGGGGAATAGAAATGCAATTTCTAAATCGAACAAAATAAAGAGAATAGCCACGAGATAGTAGCGCACATCAAACTTCATACGCGCATCTTCAAAGGCCTCGAAGCCACATTCATAGGGAGAGTTTTTTTCTAAATCGGGCTTATGTGGAGATAACAATTTGCCCAAAACGAGAGGAGCGAGACCTACCCCCAAACCTACGAGGATAAATAACAATATAGGAAAATAATTTTCTAGCACCTGCTAGCCCCAAACTTAACTACAAAAAATTAGAAATTCAACAATATAACTGACGAAACTGCATTATTTTTACATATTTTTATTGCACAGTTACTACAAACACCGCAGGAATAAGACCTTAATTCACTGCATTATGATAATTTTTCTAATATTTGGGTTTGTTTAAATACTGGTATAACTTTTTCTATTTACTCAAAATTCAGTCCGCCCCTCTCAAGACTGAATTTCTTAATATAAGTTCGAACTTTGGTGCCGACGGAGAGACTCGAACTCTCACGACTTTCGTCACAGCCACCTCAAGGCTGCGTGTCTACCAATTCCACCACGACGGCATCATTTAAGGCTTTACACCTTAACCCTAACAATTTTAGTTGGGGATATCTTTCACAGCACTGCCAGCTGGAATTGCATCTGCCGGCTTAGTTTCAGCGGGCTTTGTTTCTGTTGGCTT
>CAYXHH010000038.1:0-14313 GCA_964464725.1 uncultured Methylotenera sp.
TACCGAACTCTGAAGCGCGCGTGGCGTAAGCACGGTACATGGTTTCACGCAGGGCGCGGTTATCTGCGTACTGCATTAATGGCAAGTAAGATGGGAAGTGCAGTGTAAATTGATAGCCCACTTTACCATCGGCCTTGGCAGATGCTTGCGCGGCTTCAATGACATCTTCTGGAATGCCAGCTAAATCGGCTATATTTTCCACGAGGTGTTTAAAGTCGTTGGTGTTGTCCATGATATTTTCTTCAAACTTGCTACCAAGTTTGGAGAGTTCTTCGCTTACCACTTTAAAGCGAGCCTTTTGTTCAGGCGGTAACTCTGCGCCACCCAATTTAAAATCGCGCACTTCGTTGTTAATGATTTTCTGTTGTGTAGGCGTTAAGTTTTTAAACGCAGGACTGGCCTGAATGGCTTTATATTTGGCGTATAAGCGCTCATCTTGTGATAAGTCGCTGCCATAATCTGTTAACTTCGCCAAATTATCGTTGTACGCTTCGCGTAGTTCTGGTGTATTCACCACAGCGTTCATATGACCGACTTGGCTCCAAGCGCGGTTAAGCTTTTCGCTATGGTCCTCTAGCTTAAGCGCAAAGTTATGCCAGCTTGGTGTTTCTGAACTGGTGGCAAGCTGCTCTACTAACGCGCGACCTTCTGCAATGAGGCTATCAATCGCAGGGCTTACATGTTCGGGTTTAACTTCATTAAATTTAGGCAGGCCAGTAAAGTGTAGCAAGGGGTTTGACAAAATGTGTTCCTTAAAACAAAAATTAGTTAATTAAACTCAGTTAATTAGACGAAGCGCAAATGGGTAGCGATAGGTTTCGCCCTTGCTAGTAGATATGGCGGCAATAATGCAAAACACAATATTCACCAGCCAAATAATCCCCATTAATAAAAAGCCAACTAATATCACCACCAGTACGCCAGCAATAAACTGGGCGATTAGCATGGTGATTTGAAAATTCAATGCTTCTTTGGCTTGCTCGCCAATATAAGCGCTATCGTCCTTCTTCAATATCCACACAATCAGCGATGGAATAAAAGAAAATACGGTACCGCCCAAGTGGGTGACGGTAGCAATATTTTTTTCATCATTCGATGGAACGGTGATTTCAGTAGACATGGTAAGTCCTTTCGAATTAATGTAGATTGAATTTTGAAACTAAGGGTTCAATTTTTTCTAAATCAGTAAGGCTTAATACTTTGCGTGCATGGCTGGTGAGTTTGGTCATTTGGCTATGCAATACCTGTTGCTTAACACTCAATACATTAGAAGGGTGCATCGAGAGTTGACGTAAGCCCATTCCAATCAATAGTTTGGTAAGTTTGGCGTCACCCGCCATCTCCCCACAAACCGAAACTGACTTACCCAGTTTTTCACCTGCTTTAATGGTGAGATGAATAAGCTTTAGTACTGAAGGGTGCAAAGGGTTATATAAATGAGCAACCGTGTCATCTGTGCGATCAATCGCAAGCGTATATTGAATTAAGTCATTGGTGCCTATGGATAAAAAGTCGAGCTCTTTGGCAAATGCTTCTGCGTTAATTGCCGCGGCTGGCACTTCTATCATGCCGCCAAGTGCAATATTTTCATCAAAGGGAATATTTTCTTTACGCAAAGATAATTTAGCGCGTTCCAGCAGCAGTTTGGTTTGCCTAAGCTCAGATAAAATAGAAAGCATGGGTACCAATATTTTAATTTTGCCGTAGTGCGACGCACGTAATAGCGCACGCAATTGCGTATTAAAAATTTGAGGTTCTGCCAAGCAAAGACGCACAGCGCGTAAGCCAAGTGCGGGATTGGCGCAATCGCTTACGCTGTCTGGGTTCATTTGTTTATCTGCGCCCAAATCTAAAGTGCGGATAGTGACTGGCAAAGGATTCATTGCCTCTGCTACTTTCTTATAAGCTTGAAATTGCTCTTCTTCATCAGGCATTTCACGTTTGTTCATGAATAAGAATTCGGTACGATATAAGCCTATGCCAGTAGCGCCAGAGGCCTTAACAGCATCGACGTCTTCAGGGACTTCAATATTGGCAAATAAATCAATTGCTGTACCATCCATGGTCACTGCCTTGGTGGTTTTAATACGTTTAAGTTTTTGTTGCTCTAGCGCCCATTGTTCTTGCCTTAACTTATACTCAGCTAGAATTTCTTTAGATGGATTAACAATCACCACGCCTAGCGTGCCATCGACAATGATGAGTTCACCATCGTTAATTAAGTCGCGCGCGCGTTGCAATGCAACAATTGAAGGGATATTTAAACTACGTGCCAAAATGGCAGTATGTGAGGTTACGCCACCAACATCGGTAATAAAAGCTGCAAAATGATGCTGTTTAAATTGAATCGCGTCTGCAGGCGAAATATCATGCGCTACCAAAATCGTAGCACTTTCCTGCTGTTGTTTTTGCTTACCTTGATTTGGCGCTTGGCTAGGGTGCCCTAGCAGTACTTTAATCACGCGTTCAACTACTTGCACCACGTCATGTTTACGCTCACGAAGATACTCATCTTCAATCGCTTCAAACTGCTCAACAATATCATCCATTTGCAGTTTAATCGCCCATTCGGCGTTACAGCTTTCTTTGCGAATGATTTCAATTGGCACCTCAGAGAGGGACTTATCAGCCAACATCATCAAGTGGGTGTTGATAAACGCCTCTAACTCCGCAGGCGCATTTTTAGAGAGTGAATTTTTTAAAATCGCTAACTCTTTATTGACCGTAAATATCGCACTTTTAAAGCGTAAAGTTTCATCCTCAATCAAATGCTCAGGCAGTTGATAATGCACCACCTCAAGCAGAGCGTTTGAAACAAGATGCGCATGGCCAATGGCAATGCCGCTTGATACACCTATACCATGAATGCTGAAACTTGATTGGCCCGTGAGGCTTTTCTTGTTTTTATGCATTTGGTTTGCGCCAGACACGCTTATTCACCTTCGCCAAAATAATCATTAATCAATGCTTTTAATGCATCCATGGCAGCCACTTCATCTTCTCCGTTGGCCTCAAGAGTAATAGTAGAGCCCTTGGCAGCAGCTAACATCATGACCCCCATAATACTTTTCGCATTGACTTTACGGTCATTTTTTTCTATCCAAATATCACTTTTAAATTGGCTGGCAGTTTGCGTGAGTTTACTGCTGGCGCGCGCATGCAGACCAAGTTTGTTAATAATCAATATCTCTTCTTTTATCATGATGTTGTCTTTTTATAAGATTTATTAAAATTGATTTGCTAGACGGATTTTTTATCGTGGTGATTACAGCCCGTTTTAGTAAAGTGTACAACACCGTCGCGCCCACCACTAATCGCTTTTTCTACGCATACTTTGATTGGTTTATCACGATAACTTAGTAAACGCACAAGCATGGGAAGATTGATGCCAGCGACGCCTTCAACGTGACTTGGGGCCAGTAATTTTGTGACCAAATTGCATGGAGTAGCACCATACATATCAGACAACACAATGACACCTTCACCAGTGTTAAGTTTTTCTACCTTTTGTAATGCACTAGGGTATAAATCTGTTGGGTCGTCGTCTGAACCAACTGCAAAAAAATCTAACTGAGGTGGATTCTTACCTAACACGTGACAAACACAACTGATCAGGCTTTCTCCCAAACCGCCGTGCGCAATAATTAAAATGCCTACCATGTTACCTATACCCTTTAAACAAATTTAAACACTAAAATGAGTTAAGTTTTTATTTATCAAGTTCACGATGTCTAGTAATTACTTTTTGTTTTTGTTGTTTAAACTGTTTGCTTGCAAAATACTGCGATAGTTTTTCCACAAAATACACAGACCGATGTTGACCACCAGTACACCCAATTGCAACGGTTAAATAGCTACGATTGTCTTGAATAAAGCTTGGTAGCCATTTTTCAACATAATGCTGAATGTCTGCTAGCATTTCAAGCACAGCGGGCGTATTCTCTAAAAAAGTTTGAACGGGCGCATCTTTACCAGTGAGTGGTTTTAAGCTTGGATCGTAATGTGGGTTTGGCAAACTACGTACATCAAATACAAAGTCTGCATCCAATGGGATGCCGTTTTTAAAACCAAACGATTTAAATAACAATACCAAGCCCGTTTCTTGGGTATTTTCCTCAATGAGTTCGCGGATATGACTACGAAGCGTGTTTGCGCTTAAATTGCTGGTATCGATATGATGCCCTAGGCCGACCAAGCCAGCAAGCAAATCGCGCTCATGCGAAATACTTTCAGCGAGCGTGGTATCCGCGTCACTTAAGGGGTGTTTACGCCGTGTTTCTGAAAAACGTTTTACCAACGTATCCACCGAAGATTCTAAAAACAATACCTGAACGTTGATGCCACTTTTTTTGAGTGTATCAATCGCATGTGGCAACACTTCTAGTGCTGCACTACGACTATCAATACTAATGGCTACTTTGCCAATGTGACTGTCTTTAGGCGTCGATTTTTCTAAATGTAGCGATATTTGTGGTAGCAAGGTAGCTGGTAAATTATCAATGCAGTAGTAGCCGTGGTCCTCTAAAGCGCGTAGGACGATACTTTTACCTGAACCAGAAAGACCTGTGACGATAATGAGTTCCAAGATTTAGCCTGACTTTTTACTGATGTTTTTAGACATTTCTTTTTGCATGATTTGTTTTTGGCGTTTAGTAAATTGTTGCGTGGCATTGACTCCTCTTAACAATAATATATGGTTACGCACTGCAACTTCAACCAACACAGAAATATTGCGTCCTGCAGCAATTGGGATCACTACTTTGGGGATGTTAACTTCTAGCACCCTTGCATGTTGGGTTTTAGCACTTAATCTATCTAGTGAATGAGGTTTTAGAATGTCGGCTAATTCTAGCTGGATAATTAAATCCAGAGGCTTAGTTGGTTTCACCGAGTTGTCGCCAAAGAGCGCACGAATATTCAGTATGCCGAGTCCGCGCACTTCTAAAAAATCTTGTAGTAAAGGTGGACAACGTCCTTCAATACGTTCTGGTGAGATGCGATAAAAATCAACGATATCATCGGCTATCAATCGATGCCCACGTGTAATCAGCTCCAATGCCAACTCACTTTTGCCGATTGCGGGTGAGCCCTGGATTAACACGCCAAAACCTTGTACTTCAATAAAAACACCATGCAAACTAGTGGTTTCTGCCATGGCCTGTTTTAAATAATGGCTTAATAAATCCATTAATTGTGGACTTTGCATTGGCGAGGTAAACAATGGGGTGTTGTGTGTGTTTGCCGCGAGTATGAGTTCTTTAGGCGGCTTTTCACCATTAGCTACGACAACAGCCGCTAAGTCGGTTGAATATAAATTACTGATTGCTTGTTGCATTGCGATAATACTTAACGACCGCAAATAGTCCATTTCTGCACAACCCAGTACCTGTACTCGATTCGGGTGCACAAAGTTAAGATGACCAATAAGCGCCAATGAAGGCTTAGTGACTTTTTCTGAAAGAAGTTGATTAATCCCGCCTTCAAGCCCAGCAATCCAGTTGAGCTTGAGCTTGAGGCGGGTATTTTTGTAGAGTTCGGCTACGTTAATTTGAGCCATAAATGCTAGTAATTAGTTAGGAGTTTGGTATTGCTCGACATTTTGATGTTTGACTGCACCATTGGCTTTATTGTGGTTACCATGTTTTTCTTTATGTTTCACCACTTGACGGTCTAATTTGTCCGTCAGTAAATCAATTGCACTGTACATGTTTTCGTCTGCGCACTCGGCATGTAAATCGTTGCCAGGTACGTGTAATGTTGCCTCAACCTTTTGGGCGAGTTTTTCAACACTCATGGTGACTTTCACATCAATCACATGATCAAAGTGATTGCTGATGCGCGTTAGCTTGCTTTGTACATATTCACGTAATGCAGGAGTAATTTCTAAATGATGACCAGTTAATTGTAAATTCATGACTTGCTCCTTTTTGAAATGTTCTCAAGATTTATTCGCTAAATACTAGTTTGTTAAAATCTCTTCGAACAATTTTAGTGTACACCTTTGGCGATTCCGCGCAACTATCTAAAAGGACTATTTTTGTGTTTGTATTCAATATTTATAGATGGTTTTTAAGTAATCAATAGCCTATATATGTACGAGCAAAAAACAATGCCCCGAAAGGCGCATGGATATTGGCTCGCAGGGCAGATGTTTTGATGTTGTAGTTAAAGCCTTAATATGGATTGAATAAAATCATGATTCATTGTTAAAGCAACTTAATTTCAGGGGCTTATATTTACAGTGACTTGCGCAAATTGGCGGGTGGAATATTTAAGGATTCACGATATTTTGCAATGGTACGTCTAGCCACAACGATACCTTGTTTTGCCAAAATCTCACTAAATTGATTATCCGAAAGCGGTTTTTTCACGTTTTCTTCGGCCACCATTTGTTTGATTAAAGCACGAATGGCCGTTGCAGAACATTCACCGCCAGCATCAGTAGAAACATGGCTACCAAAGAAATATTTAAGCTCATAAACACCGCGAGGCGTCAGCATGTATTTATGCGTGGTAACGCGTGAAATGGTGGATTCATGCAACTCAAGTTCTTCAGCAATCTCTCGCAATACCAATGGGCGCATGGCAATGTCGCCGTGCTCAAAAAAGTTACGTTGTCTATCCACAATCGCTTGGGAAACCCGCAAAATCGTTGAAAATCGCTGTTGGATATTTTTAATCATCCAACGCGCCTCTTGCATTTGGGTTTGTAAGTATTGGCTAGAGTTTTCACGGTTGCGTTTTAAAATATCGGCATACACTTGGTTAATACGTAATTTTGGTATCACGCCATCGTTAAGTGTGGCTATCCAAATGCCTTTGACTTTTTTTACGATGACTTCATGTTGAATGTAATGATCAGAACTTAATTGCGCAAAGTCACTACCAGGTCGAGGATTTTGCTGTTTAATCAGTGTTTGCGCACCCTTTAATGCGGCCTCGTCACAATTGAGTAGCTTGCGCAGTTTTACAAAATCTTTATTCGCCAGTACAGCCAAATGCTCGCTCACAATTGTTTTAGCCAAATTTAAATAAGGCGTTTCATCAGGCAGTACATTCAACTGCAACATGATGCACTCTTGCAAATTGGTTGCACCGATACCTGGTGGATCTAAATTTTGAATATGTTTAAGTGCTGTCTGCAGTTCGACTAATTCAATTTCTAACTCAATTGGCAGCGTTTCTACTAGCTCTTCTAATGACTCTTCTAAATAACCATCTTCATTAATACTGTCTATTAGTAAAAATAATAGGTTTAAATCTCGCTCAGAAAGCGGTAACAGGTTGAGCTGTTTAAGTAAATGTTCGCGTAAGGTTTCAGATACAATTTCTTGACGTGTGAAGTCATTATCATCGTCTTCATTATTGTTTTGGCGACTGCCTTCATCCCAGTTGCTCGCGCTACCATACTCTTCATAATCTTCGTCAAAATCAGTCGCAGAAAAGTCTTCAGGTGTGCTTGGTAGCTCAGGTAGTGCTTCATTGCTAGCGTCTGCAGAACCGTTAATTTCTTGAAAATCCACATTGCTATAACTATCAAAGTCTTGCACATCCGCAGATAACTCGCCATCTGCGCCAACAGGGTCAGCATCTGTCTGATTAGTGCTCGGTAGTTCTCGGTTGCCATCTTCTACGTCTGCATCAGGATTATCGCCATCCACGAGTTCCAATAGCGGATTTTCTTGCAAAATTACCTCTAATTCTTGATTAAGTTCAAGCGAGGAGAGTTGCAATAAACGAATAGATTGCTGAAGCTGAGGTGTCAGCGCAAGATTCTGAGAAATTTTTAATTGTAAATTTTGCTTCATAACTTTAAAAAATTAAATCATTACAACCTGAAATCTTTACCTAAATATACTTCGCGCACGGCAACATTATCAACTATTTCTTGTGGCTTGCCAGATGCGAATACCTTACCATCGTTCACAATATAAGCGCGATCACAAATACCCAATGTCTCACGAACATTGTGGTCGGTAATCAGTACGCCTATATTTTTTGTAGTTAAAAAACGAATAATTTTTTGTATATCTAGCACTGCAATTGGGTCAATTCCTGCAAATGGTTCGTCCAATAAAATAAAACTAGGATGGGTTGCCAAACAACGTGCGATTTCCACACGTCTACGCTCACCACCAGATAAACTAATGGCTGTGCTATTGCGGATATGTACAATATGCAACTCTTGCAATAGCGACTCTAGTTCGGCATGTCTCTCTTCTTCTGTGAGATCTTGTAGTTCGAGTACGGCCAATATGTTTTCAGTAACGGTGAGTTTACGAAAAACTGAAGGCTCCTGTGGTAGATAAGAAAGTCCCATTTTTGCACGTCTGTGTATAGGTAATCGACTTAAATCCCTATCATTCAACAAGATACGTCCAGCATCCAATGGGACTAAGCCTACCATCATATAAAAACTAGTTGTTTTACCAGCGCCATTGGGGCCGAGCAAACCAACCACTTCACCACTTTTAATATGCAGTGAAATATCTTGCACAACGGTGCGTGTTTTATAAGATTTACGTAGATTTTCTACAATGAGTTCGCTCATTTTACTTTTCTTTATTCGCTTGCAGGCGTCTCGGGGTTGTTGGTAGTCGTCGTTAGCTTATTGCTAAATCGCAAAGTTTTAGTGACAGCAGGTGCCGCACTTGTTGCATTTGGGTTATCTGTTTGAGAGCTCGCTTTAGGTTGCGCTTGTTTATTTTTTGGCTGAATAATCGCTTTTACTCTACCGTTTGAAGTCACGCCATTTTCTGTCTTTGTTCCACCTATCACTTCAGCATACTCGGCATTTGCATCATAGCTAATATAATCACCATGTACGATATCTTCACCACGTTTTACCCATGCGCGTGTGTAAAGCTGTACTTTATCCATGCGACCATCATATTCTATGCGCTGCGCACTACCTTCCATGTATTCGTTTACACCTTCACGTTTTTGTTTAAATGTGGTTGGATTACCAGTAGAGGTGCTGTGTTGAAAACCTTCTTGATCTTCACGTACAACTAATTTATCAGCTTTAATGATGAGCGTACCTTGTGTCAAAATGACATTGCCTGCATAGGTGCTAATTTTTTTTGCGTCATTAACAGTCACTGTGTCAGCTTCTAACTCAATCGGTTTGTCACGATCTGCGGCTTCTGCAAATGCATTGGACTGGAAACAGAGAAAAATTAAAAAGCCAGTGCAGATTAAACTAGCTTGAATGAATGTTGGACGAACGAGGTGATTCATTGCTTACTCCGCGTTTTTTTATCGATGACTTTTGATTTGTTATTACTCTTCATTGTTTTTGTTTTTACTTTATCTTTTGGTGTAGCTATAGAAGTTGAAGGCAAAGGTTTAGATGATGGTTTTACTTTTGACTTAGTTTTTTTAGCTGGAGCCAATTTCGGGCGCTCATAATGTACTTTTACTCGACTTAACAACTTAACGGTCTGATTTTTTTTGTCAAAAATCATTCCCGTACCGTGAATGACAGTTTTTGGTGCTTGCGTAATCACGACAGGGCTGTTTGTCTTGGCCAAATCTTGGTTGGGTAAAATAACCAGTTTCTCAGTCCTCAGTTGCATTTCCCCTTTACCTTCAAACGCTTGACGCACCACCTTGACATTATCTACAAGTTCTATCTCTTCACCGTCACTTGAAATATAGCCACGTAGGCCTTCGATTTGCGTATATGGTTTATCGGTTGTGTACTGGGTAAAGCGCGGTCTTTGCAATACAGTACTATCATCATCAGGGTAATGCAGCATCTCTACTGCTGCCAACACGTAGCGCAATTTACCTGTAACATCTGTTTGTGTGGTTACAAAATTATTCATCGTATAGTCAGGGTCGTGTCGATTACTACCATCAATTTTAGGGCCTTGTTGCTCCACTGCTAAGTTAATCCAAAACGTAATAATGGCGAGCAAACCAGCCAATATGAGTGGAAAAAAAATGGCTGAACGACTTAGCATTAGGCAAGGCTTATATAATAAAAGCGCTAATTGCGCCTATCATTTAAAAAATGGCGCTAATTGCGCTTCCAATGTGCCTTGCGCCTGCATAATCAGCTCGCATGCCTCGCGTACTGCGCCTCGTCCAGCTGGTGCGGTTGTAATGTAATGTGCATGTGGTTTAATTAACCGGTGTCCAGTCGGTACGGTAATTGCCAAACCACATCGTATCATCGCAGGTGCATCGACAACATCGTCCCCCATAAACGCCATTTCATCGTTTTGTAAATTCATTTTTGCGATTAAATCCTGAAATGCTTCTAGTTTGTCCTCTACGCCTTGGTAGAAATGCACAACGCCAGTTGATTCAGCGCGTGTCTTAACCACATTGCTAGTGCGACCAGTAATAATCGCCATTTGCACGCCGCTCGCCTTAAGTAACTTCATCCCTAAGCCATCAAGGCTGTTAAAATTCTTGAACTCTTCTCCGTCATCACCTATACCAAGGCTACCGTCCGTCATCACGCCGTCAACATCAAATGCAATGCATTTGATTTTTTTTGCACGCGTGAGCACATCGTTTGGAATTGCTAATTCTGAAGTCATATTTCTTAAACTACCTTGGCTTTAAGTAAGTCGTGCATGTTAAATGCACCAATTAATTTACCTGCGTCATCTACAACAATCAGGCTATTTATTTTTTTCTGCTCCATCATTTCAACCGCTTCAACCGCCAATTGGTTAGCATTGATTGTGCTTGGGTTAGCGTGCATCACATCATTAATCTTAGCGGTTCGAGTGTGAATGCCTTTAGTAAAGGTACGGCGCAAATCGCCATCTGTAAATATACCAATGGGCTCTTTTGCAAGGTTAACAATCGCTGTAAAACCTAGCCCTTTTTTGGTCATTTCAGTGAGCGCTGTTGATAATAATTCACCATCTTTTACTTTTGGAATGGCATTGCCTGTTCGCATGACATCTTTAACGCGAGTCAGTAAACGTCTGCCAATATTGCCGCCTGGATGAGAGCGCGCAAAATCTTCAGCAGAGAAATCGCGTAAGTTGAGCACACAAACCGCTAGCGCATCGCCCAGAGCCAATGCTGCAGTAGTGCTAGCGGTGGGTGATAAACCGAGTGGACAAGCTTCTTGGGATACTTCGGCGCTCAGATGAATGTCCGATTCTTTAGCAAGGGTAGAGTTTTCAGTGCCTGTGATGCTGATAACCTTGGCGCCAATGCGCTTAATGGTCGGCAAGATATTAATCAACTCATCGCTTTCGCCCGAATTTGAAAGTGCAATTACGACATCTGTGTTGGTAATCATGCCTAAGTCACCATGGCTGGCTTCTGCGGGATGCATAAAAAATGCCGGCGTGCCCGTACTTGCAAACGTAGCTGCGATTTTTCCACCCACATGACCAGACTTGCCCATACCGCTCACGACGATGCGGCCTTTACAATGTAAAATAAGCTGTACAGCCAACTCAAAACTGGCGTTTAACCTTTTAGCTAAGGCTTCAATTTCTCTCGCCTCAATCGACAAGACTTGGCGAGCAAGCTCTAAAGTGCTAGTTTTTGCAGTGCCTAGATTTGGTGCATGTTTGCGTTCAGATTGTAATAATGTTGGTACCATAGGGCTTTAGTATAAAAGGGATTTACCGATGAATAAAGCGAAAAACAGCATTAAATGACAAAAACAGCCCGCTTTAAAGGTAAAATGTAAAAAGTAGGCACAATTTTTGCGTAAACGCATCACTCGGTCAGGGTACTTAACGCTAAAAGGTGATAAAAAAACGATAAGAAATCAATTGAAATATATTTATGTTTAATTCATTAACCAGTGTTTTATTGTTACTTACCAGCTCTGTGTTGGCAGTAGCGCTTTTCCGCGCTCTACGATTACCAGCTATGTTGGCCTACTTTATGGTGGGCATTTTGTTTGGACCATTCGCTTTTGATTTATTACCTAGCACTGAGTCTGGTCGTCATGTGGCAGAGTTCGGTATTGTGTTTTTAATGTTTAGTATCGGCCTTGAATTTAGTTTGCCCAAACTCTATGCGATGCGTAAAACCCTGTTTGGTTTGGGCGGTGCGCAAGTCATGATTACACTGTTCACTTGTATGCTGGTCGGCAAAATGTCAGGTTTAAGTTTAAGCACCGCTTTTGTAATTGGTGCCGCTCTCACCATGTCTTCAACTGCAATTGTGTCTAAAATTTTAATGGAGCGAATAGACTTAAATTCACGACATGGTCGCTTAAGTATTGGTATTTTGTTGTTTCAAGACTTGGCAGTGATTCCTATTTTGGTATTGATTCCTGCATTAGGCGCAGAGCCAGACAATTTATTGCATACTTTGGGTATGTCACTGCTCAAATCAGCCGTGCTGTTATTTATATTGTTTAAGTTCGGCAAAACGCTCATGAACTATTGGTTTAGTATGGTGGCTAGCCATCGCTCACGTGAGCTATTTGTGATGAATGTGCTGATGGTGACTTTATTGTTATCTGCAGCGACTAAAATTGCGGGTTTGTCTTATGCGCTTGGTGCATTTATTGCAGGCATGTTGATCTCTGAAACACGCTACCGCTACCAAGTGGAATCTGATATTGCACCTTTCCGTGATATTTTATTAGGATTGTTCTTTATCAGTGTGGGCATGTTGCTAGATTTTAACTACATGCTGCATCATTTCGATTTGGTCCTTTTGTTGTTAGTTGGGTTTGTCTTATTTAAAGCCTTAGTAATAGCTGTATTAACTAAGTTTTTTGGGCTTGAGCTTGGCGTTGGCATTCGAACCGGCGTAATTTTGGCGCAAGCAGGCGAGTTTAGCTTTGTGATTTTAGCGCTCGGCTTAGAGCAGAACTTGATTGCAGGTAATAGCTTGCAGCTTGTGCTTTCTGCTTCATTATTATCAATGCTGATTGCACCATTTATAATTAACTACAACGGTCGAATTGCTAGAAAATTGGTTAAAAGTTACACGCGAAATAGTAGCCAAGTGGTTGATGAAATTGCAGGTACGGGCAAAGACTTAAAAGACCATGTCATTATTTGCGGTTATGGCCGAAGTGGCCAATACTTAGGGCGTTTTTTAAAAGAAGAAAATATTCCATTTATTGCCTTAGACATTGACCCTGAGCGTGTTAAAGAGGCTGCTGCTGCAGGTGAGCACGTGGTTTATGGTGATGCTGGTCGGCGTATTGTACTTGAGGCAGCTGGCGCGTCGCGTGCAAAGGCCATGATTGTGAGTTATGCCGATAATCGTGCCAGTATGAAAGTATTGCATGTGGTGCAAGAAGCGCACCCTGATTTGCCAGTCATTGTACGCACGTTTGATGATACCTATATGGATGAGTTACGTGGTGCAGGTGCAACAGAAGTGGTACCAGAGGTGTTAGAGGGTAGTTTAATGTTGGCCTCGCATGCGCTTGTGTTGCTTGGTGTACCGTTAAATCGTGTGGTGAAGCGTATTCGTGTATTTAGAGAAGAGCGCTACAAAATTTTTAAAGGTTACTTCAGGGGTGTTTCTGATTTGGATGCAGCGAATCAAGAACGCGGCAGGTTGCATTCTGTCGAGATTAGTAAAGATTCATATGCGAAAAACCTGAGAATAGACCACATCGACTTTGCAAAATTTAATGTGGAAGTGCAGTTAATTCGACGTCCCAATATGCTTGAAGACATTGCACCACGTGGAGATATTGTGTTGGCTGATGGCGATGTGCTCGTGTTGTATGGCGGTCCGCAAGCTCTAGTAGCGGCAGAAGTTTATCTAATTACAGGCAAATAAGTTAGGCAAAACTATATTCCAATAAACTTACAAGAATTTTAGGTTATATAAAAATTAACTTTACTTTTTAAAGTTTTCTATGCGCTCAGTTTCTCTACTCAGTAAGTACCACCATTCTGTGCCGTCGCTATGATACTCACGTACCGCGCCAGCGCGCACGAGGATTTTGCGTAATTCATCTTCCTCAAAGCCCCCTAAATGTTTGACGAGCACATCAAAACTGCGGTCTGTATAGCTTTTGTGACTTAAAAAATGCCGTGCAGTCGTTTCTGCCATAAACGCGGTTTTATGTTCCTCTTGCAAAGCTTTTATTTGGTGCTTAAACTGCTGGCGATTAATCGCAAAAGTGACCAAGCCACCAATCAATGTGCCTAGTAAGGTAAATATTGGAGTGATTAGAGATGATTCCATCAAATATCCTTTCTACTTAACGTTGCCAGTCACCTGATTTCCCACCATGTTTTTCTACCAATTTAATATCGGTCATGACCATGCCTCTATCGACTGCTTTACACATGTCGTAAATGGTCAATAAGCCAACATTCACTGCAGTGAGTGCCTCCATCTCGACTC
>CAYXHH010000039.1:0-4801 GCA_964464725.1 uncultured Methylotenera sp.
GCCTCTGCCGCTTTAATTTCAGGCGCTTTTTGCACTGGTAAGCCTTTTAACACGTTCATTGCCTGCATAAACTGAAAGTCATCTTTACTTGCTGGTTCAATTGGTCCTTGAGGTTCTGCAAAACGTTTTTCATTCAATTTTGCTTTTGCTGCCTCTTCTTTAGCAGGGTCTTTCACTGCGGGTGTAGTTTGTGCACCCTCTTTTGGGTTAGAAATATGTTTCGCTAAATCGGCTTCATGCAAATTATTGGATTGGTCAGAACCATCCTCAACGATAATATCTGGCACGATACCTTTGGCTTGAATTGAGCGACCATTTGGCGTGAAATAGCGGGCAGTGGTTAATTTAATCGCACTACCGTTATTCATTGGCAATATCGTTTGTACTGAGCCTTTACCAAAGCTTTGTACGCCTAAAATTGTGGCTCGTTTGTGGTCTTGTAATGCACCAGCAACAATCTCGGAAGCGGAAGCTGAACCAGAGTTTACTAACACAACAATCGGTGTTTTCTTATAAGATTCAGGCACATTTTTGAGGTAATCACCTTTACCGCGACGCGCATAGTCAATCGGATTTGCACTCAAGCGCATTTTAGAATCGGCAACACGACCTTCGGTATAAACTACCAAATCATTTTTTGGTAAAAATGCCGCTGACACACCAACAGCAGCATCCAACAAACCTCCCGGATTGTTACGCATATCCAGCACTAAGCCTTTTAATGGGCCTTTATTTTGCGTATGTAATGCAGTTAAGGTTTTTGCGAGGTCTTCACCAGTATGCTCTTGGAATTGTGTAATGCGCACGTAGCCATAATCTTTCTCAATATATTTATTTTTGACACTTTGCGTTTTAATGATGGCGCGTGTGAGGTTGAATGTAAGTGGTTTTGTTTCGCCTTTACGTAATACCGTCAGTGTGATTTTTGTGTCTGGTTTACCGCGCATTTTTTTCACTGCGTCATTTAGGGTTAAACCACGCACTTGTGTGTCGTCCAATTTAGAAATCAAATCACCACTCTTTAAACCAGCTTTATAAGCTGGGCTATCTTCAATTGGCGTGACAACTTTAACTAAGCCTTCTTCCATGGCAACTTCAATACCCAAGCCACCAAACTCGCCTTGCGTACCTGCCTGCAAATCTTTAAAGGCATCTGCATCCATAAAAGTAGAGTGAGGATCTAAACCCTGTAACATGCCTGATAGTGCTTCGTTAATCAGTTTTTTGTCTTCTACTGGCTCCACGTAATCGCTTTTAACTTTGCCAAAAACCTCAGCGAATACGCGTAAATCATCAATAGGTAATTGCGGCGCAGAGGCCATTTCGGCGAGTACCGAAAAATTGATACTAATTAATACGCCGACAACAACGCCGGAACCGATTAAGCCGAACTTTTCAAGAGTAGAACGCATGCAATTCCTTCATTAAAATATTTACTAACCTTACTTAACTCAAAGTTTAAATCAAAATTAAAGTTTTTGAGTTCAACTATCACTATGAGCTTACAATTCTATAATAGGTTCATTTTGCGCTATTTCAAGCTATTTGAATAGTGGAACTAAACAAGATTTAAAGCAATTGATTGGATTTAATCATGTTAAAACATAAAGTAGCGATTGAGTACTGCACGCAATGTCGTTGGTTATTGCGTGCTGCGTGGATGGCGCAAGAGCTATTAACGACATTTGAGCAAGAATTGCATAGTGTCAGTTTACAACCTGGAACAGGTGGTGTTTTTGTCGTTCGTCTTAATGATCAGGTCATCTTTTCTCGTAAGGAAGCTGAACGCTTCCCAGAATCAAAAGAACTGAAACAACTTATACGTGATGTGATTGCGCCAGACCGTGATCTCGGTCATAGTGAAAAAAAGTAGGCTTTTAAAAAATACAGGGATTCAAAAAAGCTTCACAAATAAAGACCTAATTTGACGTACTTTCAGTCAGATTATCCAAGCGCTGTGCGCCATTAAAGCGCTTTGCCCAATAACCCGTTTGCATGCTCTCCACGCGCACGGCAGCGCCAGCTCTAGGCGCATGAACAAATTTGTTATCCCCAATGTAAATGCCAACGTGTGAGAACGCAGATTTTAATGTGTTAAAAAACACGAGGTCACCAGGCTGTAATTCATCTTTATTCACTGTTTTGCCAAGCTGACTAATCGCACGCGCAGTAGGCGGCAGGGCCAAATTAGTCGCTTGACTAAACACATAGCGCACAAATCCGCTACAATCAAACCCAGTTTCGGGGCTAGTGCCACCATATTTGTATTTAATGCCGGTGAGGCTCATCGCGTTCATGATGATTTCTTGTGTTTTGTCTTGCCAGCTAGATAGAAAACTAGGGTTTTGATGATTATCGGCAGTTGGCTCATCAATAATCGTAATAGTCTCGCCAGCAAGGTTTTCTGTCTCTTCTGCAGCCATAACAGGCCCTGCCAAAAAGATATTGCAAATCAAAGCAAAAAGTAAAATGAGAAATTTCATATCGATATACATTTGAAATACCTACCTTAAAAGCTATTAAGGTAGGTATATTGTGACTTATTGCTTAGCCATTGCACCTTTAATTAAGCCAATAATGACAAGTAACACGCCACCACCGACACCACCACCAGCTACTTGGGTAATAATGCTGGCAATATCCATACCGCCACCAGCCGCTGCTGCACCACCCATGCCTAGCATGCCAAGTAACTGACCGCCCAAGCCACCACCTAAAATACCAACTACGGAATTTAACGCTGTACCTAAACTTGCATTTTTCATGAGGCTGCCCGCTACGTTGCCGCCTACTGCGCCGCTTATTAATTGAATAATGAGACCTAAATCCATACATCCTCCCTTAAAGTAATGTCAGAATTAAAACCATTTACAGCATCGACTAGGCTATCAATATATCAACGTAAACGCAATACTTTTTATTTTCACTACAAAATCATCGATGATATTCATGGGATAATTTAATCCATGTCTTCAAATATACAACATTCAGCACTCGTGCAAATCTTTAAATCTGGTGGCGCATTGTCTGAAGCCATTGATGGCTTTAGTGAGCGCTCACAACAATTAGAAATGGCGTTGGCGATAGAAGATGCTATTAAAAATAATAAGCAACTGGTGGCAGAGGCGGGCACAGGCACTGGAAAAACGTTTGCCTATTTAGTGCCCGCGCTGCTTTCGGGTGGTAAAGTGATTATTTCCACTGGTACCAAAACCCTGCAAGATCAACTGTTTAATCGAGATTTACCCAACGTGCGTGACGCTTTAAAAGTGCCTGTGACCGTCGCCATGCTCAAGGGTCGCGCCAATTATGTATGTCATCATCATTTAGAACACGCCAGAAATAGTGGTCGATTTGCGAGTCGTGAGGATGCTAGCTATGTGCACTTAATCAAAAATTTTGCTGAAAATAGCAAAACAGGTGATAAAGCCGAGCTCACTGACGTGCCTGAAAATGCGACTATTTGGCTTAATGTGACCAGCACGCGCGATAATTGCTTGGGTCAAGATTGTGGTTTTTATAAAGAATGTTTTGTGATGGAAGCACGTAAAAAGGCGCTGGCAGCCGATGTGGTGGTCGTCAATCACCACCTGTTTTTTGCAGACGTGATGCTGCGTGACGAAGGCGTTGCAGAAATGTTGCCAAGCGCCAACACGGTGATTTTTGACGAAGCGCATCAATTGCCAGAAGTAGCAGGTTTATTTTTTGGCGAAGATATTTCGACCAGCCAGTTGATGGATTTAGCCCGTGATAGCACCACAGCCCATTTAAGCTTGGCGAAAGATTGTGCTGAGCTTGCTGAGGCGATTCCGAAACTAGAAAAAGCCTGTAAAGATTTTAGGCTGGTGTTTGCCTATGAAGGCTCACGCATGCCCGTGCAAAAAGCCTTAAGTCTAAAAAACTTTGAGTCTGCATTTTTTGAGCTACAAACGACGTTAAGTTTGCTCACAAAAGTATTAGAAACCCAAGCGGCACGAGACCCCATGCTTGAAAAATGTTGGCAACGAGGCGAAGAGTTAGGCATACAACTTAAGCGCTGGATACGCGCAGAAAATGCGAATTTAGTGCGTTGGGTAGAGGTGTTTACGCAAAGCGTGCAATTGCATGCAACGCCACTTAGTGTGGCAGATGGCTTTAGCAAACAACTCAACGCGCAACCCCGCGCATGGATTTTTACTAGCGCCACACTGGCTGTAAAAAGTGATTTTAGTCACTACATTTCGCAAATGGGCTTGCATGCCGCCGATACTGGCTTTTGGGAAAGCCCGTTTGATTACGAAACACAGGCCTTGCTGTATGCCCCACAAAATATGCCAGACCCTAACAGCGCTGGTTACACCGCTGCGGTTGCCGCTGTTGCCTTGCCAGTGATTCAAGCCAGCCAAGGCCGTGCATTTGTATTGTGTACTTCGTTAAGAGCAATGCGCGAGGTACACGCACTCTTGAAAGAAGAGTTTTCAAGCAAAGGTATGGAATATCCATTATTGCTTCAAGGTGAAACTACACGTACCGAATTATTAGACCGCTTTCGCGCGCATGGCAACGCGGTGCTGGTGGGTAGTCAAAGCTTTTGGGAAGGCGTTGATGTGCGCGGTGAGGCCCTAAGCGTGGTGATTATCGATAAACTTCCGTTCGCCCCGCCAGATGACCCAGTGCTTTCTGCGCGTATCGATAAAATGGTAGAAGAAGGCAAAAACGCCTTTATGGAATACCAATTACCATACTCGGTGATTACGCTCAAACAAGGCGCTGGTCGCCTGATAAGAGACGAGCAAGACCGTGGTGTTTTAGTCATTTGCGA
>CAYXHH010000039.1:4901-14155 GCA_964464725.1 uncultured Methylotenera sp.
ATGAATCTACTCGCACTTGATACCTCAACCGAAGTTTTATCGCTGGCGCTACAGCTTGGCGATAAAACCTTTACGCACAACCAAATTGCGGGCAATGCGTCATCGCAACTTATTTTGCCGCAAATTCAACTGTTGTTAGATTCCGCGAATGTGAAATTAAGCGATTTGGATGGCATTGCTTTTGGTGCAGGACCGGGCGCGTTTACGGGCGTGCGCATAGCTTGCGGGGTGGCTCAGGGTTTGGGGTTTGGTGCAAATTTGCCTGTGGTGGGTGTGAGTACCTTGCTTGCGTTGGCTGAGGCGAGTGGTGAAGACAATGTGATTGCATGCCTAGATGCGCGCATGGGCGAGATTTACCACGCGGCTTTTATAAAAAATAATATGGGTGAAAAGCACCAAAATACATGGCATGAAACGCTCGAGACCTCAGTCATCAAGCCAGAAGCCGCTCCCTTATTGGCTTCTGGAGCATCGCAAATGATGATGCAAGAAAAAGCATGGGTAGGCGTGGGAAGTGGCTGGGGTGTTTATGGTGAAACATTAAGCACAATTTATGCGCAAAACTTAACCCAAATTTTGCCTGAAATTTCGCCAACAGCTGAAGCAATTTTGCGTTTGGCAACCCCTATTTTTGCAGCAGGTTTGGCTAAACCAGCCAGTGAAGCAGCGCCAATCTACATCCGTAATCGCGTAGCACTTACCTCGGCAGAACGCGAAGCTGGACAAAGGTTATAGGTCAGCGCTGATGAGTGCACAATTACAATCCAACTTAAGCTTGCGGGGTAACCTTAGCCTGCGGCCTATGCATATCGGTGATTTGGATAAGATTATGCAAATCGAGCCCACCATTTATAGTCACCCATGGACGCGCGGTAACTTTAGCGATTCTTTAAATAGTGGTTACAATGCTTGGGTGTTAGAAGATAGAATCCAGCAAGATAAAAGTGAAATTATTGGCTATGCACTGATGATGTTGGTAATGGATGAGGCGCATTTGCTGAATTTGAGCATCGCCAAACACCGCCAAAAACAAGGCTTAGGACGTTATTTATTAGAGCATATGATTACCATTGCCAAACGCCATAAAAGTGCCAATATGTTTTTAGAGGTGCGCACTAGTAATATCTCTGCCATTGCCTTGTACGAAAATATTGGTTTTAATGAGATGGCTATTCGGCGTGGTTATTACCCTGCTCACAACGGTCGAGAGGATGCAGTGTTAATGGGCTTAGCAATATGAATTTTACGCGTGAAGACGTTCTGCGTGAGCTGGAATTATTGCCAGTGTGGAAGTTGCGCGCACCCATCACCAAGGAAATTCAGGCCGAACATAAGGCGGAAGTGAAAACTGAAGTTAACGCTGTAGCAAACACAGAAACTCAGGCAGAAATTTTACCAATTGATGTCGCAGAGAGTGCATACCTTTGTACGATTTCAAGTGACAAAAAGTGGGCATTTGTCTGGCCTGCAAGCCTTATTTTATCTGCCGCTCAGAGCACTCTTTTTAACAATATGTTAGTGGCTTTAAAAGTTACAAAAAGCCAGCAATCTGAAATCACCAGTATAGAAGATGTTTCGGCCAGGGTGATTGTTTTAATGGGAGAAATTGCTGCCCAAAAGGTGTTAAGTACGACGGAGCCACTTGAAACTCTACGCGGTAAAGCGCATCAAATCAATAACATACATGCAATTGCGACTTATCACCCCAATGATATATTGCATAATTTACCTTTTAAGCGCAAAACGTGGGAAGATTTGTGTTTGGCGATGGAAATTGTAAACACTTGAATTTGCACACATAAGCCCCATTTAAAAAATAGATTTTTAATACAAAATTTTAGAATTCAATTAGTTGAGGAGAAAACAATGCGTAATGTTTGGAAAAAATTATTGCCAATTGTATTACTGTTAAGTCTTTCGAGTTGCGGCTACAACCAGTTTCAAAGCTTGGATGAAGAGGCTAAAGCGAGCTGGTCTGAAGTGCTTAACCAATATCAACGTCGCGCAGACTTGGTACCAAACTTGGTGTCAACGGTGAAAGGTTATGCTGAACACGAGGAAAAAGTACTCACAGAAGTGGCAGAAGCGCGCAGTAAAGTAGGTAGCATGCAAGTCACACCTGAGTTGCTAAATGACCCAGAAGCGTTTGCAAAATTTCAAGCTGCACAAGGGCAACTCACCAGTGCGCTTTCTCGCTTAATGGCGGTGGCAGAAAACTACCCCAATTTAAAAGCCGACCAAGGCTTTAGAGACTTGCAAGCGCAATTAGAAGGTACCGAAAATCGTGTCACAGTGGCGCGTAACCGTTATATTGAAACGATTAAAAACTACAATATCGCTGTGCGTAGCTTTCCGAATAATTTAACCGCGATGATGTTTGGTTACAAAGCGAAACCAAGCTTTACGGTAGAAAATGAAAAAGCCATTTCTACTGCGCCAAAAGTTGAATTTGGCGATAAAAAATAAGTTAACACTTAGCTTTTGATTGTGTTTCAAACCTTAAAAGTAAGATTCGCCGCCATCTACACGATGCTGTTATTGGCATCGTGCATGGCGATTTGTCTGCCTGCCCAAGCAGAGCTACTGCCAGTCCCAGCCCTTAAAACCCGCGTCACCGATTTAACACAAACCCTTTCGCAAACCGAACGCACTGCTTTAGAAGAAAAATTAGCTGCTTTTGAGAGTAAAAAAGGCAGCCAAATTGCTGTGCTCTTGGTGCCTACCACGCAACCAGAAGACATTGCACAATACGCAATTCGTGTCGCAGAGCAATGGAAAATTGGACGCGAAAAATCGGATGATGGCGTATTAGTGTTGATAGCTAAAAGTGACCGCAAAATGCGCATTGAAGTTGGACGCGGATTAGAAGGCGCGATACCCGATGTCTATGCCAAACGCATCGTGTCTGACGTCATTGGTCCAAAGTTTAAGCAAGGTGATTTCTATGGTGGGCTAGATGCAGGTGTCGATCAAATCATCACCTTGGTCGATGGTGAAGCTTTGCCAGCACCTAATAATAAAGCAGTTGGTGGCATCGATATCGGCAATATTCTGCCGATGTTGCTGTTTGGTGGCTTAATCACCGGGCTATTCTTACGCAGTATTTTTGGCACATTTTTGGGTAGCGCATTGAATGGCGGTTTAATTGGTGGCGTCATTATGTTGTTTGGCTTGGCGCTAAGTGCAGCTTTAGTGTTTGGAGTAATTGCTTTCTTTTTCACCATGATGATGGGTAGCCGCGGATTAAGCGGGTACAGTGGTGGCTTGGGTGGTGGATATGGCGGAGGCGGTTGGTCAGGTGGTTCTAGCTGGGGTGGTGGCGGTGGCGACTTTGGCGGCGGCGGAGCCTCTGGTGATTGGTAGCGGAGAATAGGAATGAAAAGACGTCATCCAATTATTCGATTTTTTGCGCATCTTATTAGTAATCCTTGGCAGGTAAAACGCCACTTTTCAGTGATTGCATTACACGAGATTGAAAAAGCGATTACCGCAAGTGAAAAAAAGCACTCAGGTGAGATTCGATTTGTGGTGGAAGCGGGCTTGCATCCTATCGAAATATTGTACAAAAAAACACCTAAAAAGCGAGCCATTGAGCTGTTTGGGCAATTAAATATTTGGGATACCGAACACAATAATGGCGTGTTGATTTATTTGTTGCTTGCAGACCGTGATGTTGAAATTATTGGTGACCGCGGCATACACCAGCATTTGGGTGACGATGGTTGGGAGAAGATTTGTCACGAGATGGAAGTGTTGTTTAGAAAAGGTGAGTTTGAGGCTGGCGTTTTACATGGGATTGATAAAATTAGCGCAGTTTTGAAAAAGCATTTTCCGCAAAAAGGCGCGAGTCGTAATGAGATTTCTAATAAGCCGCTTATTCTTTAGTTTTTTGTTGTTTGGCATTTGTTTATCTGCGCGCGCAGACTTAAACAATGTCACACGTATTTTTCGCCAAACACCTTCTTTAGCTCAATTTGAGGTCTGCCAAGGCGGGGGTTGTTTCGAGACAAATCAACTCTCAATCAATGATGCAGAATGGGGCGGAATAAAGCAAATCTTCAACAGTAAAGCCACCAGCGCAGAAGAAGAACGTGCGCAAATTTCAAAAGCTATTGCTGAGTTTGAGCGTATAGTTGGCGCAAAAAACGGCACGGCGAAAGATTTAGCGGGTACTTTTTTTGATGGCAAATTAGCAGGACAACTTGATTGTAATGATGAGGCGATTAACAGCACCACATACATGCGGCTGTTAAAAGCTAATGGACTGATGCAATTTCATGAAGTTGAAGATATACGGACGCGTAACTTCTTTTTCACTGGCTGGCCCCACACCACAGCAGTGATTCGTGACATTAAAACGGGTGAGCGTTTTGCGGTAGATAGCTGGTTTTACGATAACGGCAAGCCTGCGACTATTGTGACTTTTGCAAAGTGGAAAGCCAACTATAGGCCAGATGATAGCCCGATAGGCAAAGTGAGAACAGTACAGCCAAATAACGATAAAACAGCTGACTTACAGACTGGCAAATCTCAGGAAAAGTAATTCATGTAACAGCTAGATTAAGTCAGTAGCTGACTTAATCTGGGTTTCCCTATAAAATTCAACCTTTTAAAACTTAACCATTTCTTCACTTAATAATCTAAAGCCACTAAAAATATGCGCGCCTCACAATTTTTTATCTCTACTCAAAAAGAAGCCCCTGTCGATGCCGAGCTGATTTCGCACAAACTCATGATACGCGCTGGGCTGATTAAAAAGCTTGGCAATGGTTTATATAGCTGGATGCCGCTTGGTTTGCGCGTGCTACGCAAAGTAGAAAATATTGTGCGTGACGAAATGAATAAAGCAGGTGCTCTAGAGCTTTTAATGCCTGCGGTGCAACCCAAAGAGTTATGGGACGAAACTGGCCGTTGGGCAGTGTTTGGTCCGCAAATGCTCAAAATTAAAGACCGCCATGAGCGCGATTATTGCTTTGGCCCGACGCACGAAGAAGTGATTACCGATATTGTGCGGCGCGAAATTAATAGCTATAAACAATTGCCGATTAATATGTATCAAATTCAAACCAAGTTTCGTGATGAAATTCGCCCCCGTTTTGGCGTGATGCGCGCCCGCGAATTTATGATGAAAGATGCGTATTCTTTCCACACCAGTTTTGAGAGTTTAGAAAAAACCTACCAAGATATGCACCAAGCCTATAGCAATGTGTTTACCCGTTTAGGCTTAAAGTTTCGTGCAGTAAAAGCGGATAGTGGGGCAATTGGTGGCGATGGTTCGCAAGAGTTTCATGTATTAGCTGATAGTGGTGAGGATGCATTAGCGTATTGCGAAAATAGTGATTACGCTGCCAATGTGGAGCTTGCAGAAGCATTGCCAGCAGGCAATACCAGAGCGGCTCCCAGTCAAGCGATGCAAGATGTAGAAACGCCTAAACAAACGCAATGTGAAGACGTGGCGAAATTGTTAGGTATTAGCATCGCACAGACAGTGAAGGCAATTGCCTTAATGGTAGGCGAGAAATTTCATTTAGCGCTCTTGCGAGGTGACCACAATTTAAATGAAGTTAAAACTGGCAAGATACTTGGAGATTTTAGATTTGCGACCGAAGAAGAGATTCGCGCAAACCTCAATTGCCCACCTGGTTTTATCGGTCCAGTGGGTGTGGGGAAAAATGTAAACGTGATTGCCGATAAAACCGTAGCGTTGATGAGTGATTTTGTCTGCGGCGCCAATAAGCCAAAATATCACTTAAGTGGGGTTAATTTTGGTCGAGATTTACCAGAACCAAGTGTGGTGGCAGATTTGCGTAATGTTGTAGAAGGTGATGCTAGCCCAGATGGCAAAGGTAAGTTAAGTTTATGCCGCGGTATTGAGGTTGGACATATATTCCAACTTCGCACTAAATACGCAAAAGCCATGAATGCAACCTACCTTGATGAAAATGGTCAATCTCAGGTGTTAGAAATGGGTTGTTATGGCATTGGTGTTTCGCGGATTGTAGGTGCCGCAATTGAGCAGGGAAGTGACGAAAAAGGCATTATTTTTCCAAAAAGTATGGCGCCATTTGAGTTGGTGATTTGTCCAATCGGCGCAGATAAAAGTGAGCAGGTAAAAAAAGTTGCGTTTCAACTTTATGAAGATTGCAAAAAAAATGGCATAGATGTATTGCTGGATGACCGTGGAGAGCGCCCTGGTGTTATGTTTGCAGAAAGTGACTTGATTGGCATTCCACATAGGATTGTTGTGGGAGAGCGTGGCTTGGCTGAAGGCAAAGTAGAATATAAGGCTAGAAGCGCTTCAGAGGCACAGAATTTGCTTCTAGAAGAAGTAACAAGTTTTATACAGTCGAAAATGAATGATTAAACAGTACTTAACACCCATATTGACCCAAAAAATGCGCTGGCAAATATTTTCCTTCATTGCGTTGATTTTTACCGTATCGGTTTGTCAGGCAGGGAATCAAAAAGAAGAACAATTATCGAATAGCGTGAAAGCGCTGATGCAAAAATCGATTAGTGATTTAGGCGCACCTAAGCTCATGTTTGCGAGTGATGTTGAAGGGCAAACTTGGCTCATGGATATGTCTGAGCGCTTAAAAAAACGGTTGCCAGACCAAGCTTATCGTGAAGAATTTTTGAGATCTGTGCATTACGAGGCAACGCGTGCAGGCTTAGATCCACAAATGGTATTGGGTTTAATCCAAGTAGAAAGTGGTTTTAAAAAATATGCAGTCTCTAGCGTTGGCGCGCGTGGCTATATGCAAGTAATGCCGTTTTGGGTGAAAAGTATTGGTGCGCCAGACCATAATTTGTTCCATTTAAAGTTAAATTTACGCTATGGATGCACAATTTTAAGGCACTACCTAGACATTGAAAAAGGTGATTTATACCGCGCGCTTGGCCGTTATAATGGCAGTTTAGGTAAACCGCAATATCCTAATCTGGTGCTTGGCGCATGGCGTAAAAATTGGGATTACGCTGCAAAAATCAATCAAGCATCACTCAATTAAATAGTGGGAAATGTGTCACTAAGAACCACCAAGATTTAACGCTCTAAACATCTTAACATTTGCGCACCAAAAAAGCGCTTGTCAAATGCACCAAATTGAAGCTAGACTGTATATAAGTCTAGCGGATTGAATTTGGTGTCGTGCACTGTTTCATCGTATAGCTTCGCCAAACTAAATTTACTGGCTGTATTACTCAACAACATTATTTTTACAAGAGTTTTACCTTTTAAACTTAGGGAGAAAAGTATGTCGAAGTTAACAGCATTGGCAGTAAGTATCGCAGTTTTAGGTGGAGTTTGGGCGTTTTTATCGTTAAACCCGCTCGCAGGGGTCGCTTTGGTTTGGGTTGGATTTATCGCTTGGGCTTGTTACTTTCATTCAGGTGCAGATAACGCCGCACTACAAAAAACAATCGCAGGCATGAGTTTTGGCGCAGTGATGGCAGGCGTCGCTTTGGCCTTGGTGGTAAGCGACCCAACAGGCGATATTGGCGGTTTAGAATTTCTAGAAGCGCCAATTATTATTGCGCTAACCGTATTTCCATTGGTGGCTGTAGCTGGTTTCAATTTGCTGTCAGTGGTACCTGCAAACGTGTATGGTTATGCGGCAACGGCTGGCTTGGCATTAACAGCGAATACTGCGGCTAATGCAACTGTGATGGATTTATCAAATCCTGTTTTATTAGTCATCATTTCAACCGTATTAGGCGCAGTATTTGGCATGATTTCTGGCAAAGTTGCTGGCATGTTAGGTAAGTAAGCGACAATTTATAAAAAAACCGCGTCTATTAATTTAGTCGCGGTTTTTGTTTTTGTAGTGACTACTTAATCACTTTAAAGCCATAATAAGTTCCAAATTCGCCTTCGCTGTCGTGATAGACAAATAGCATGTCATTCGTATAACCAATGCCATTGAAATGATTTTGAGAACGCAATTTTAAGTCTTTTGGTAGCTCGCTCTTAGCCACAAACTTACCATTTAAATCAAACACCAACGCAGCTTTGTGGTCTACATCAAGTAGCATCAATTCTTGACCCTGCACACCAGTAAACGCAACAAATAAATCACTCACATCATCATGAGCAGCGCCTGCTTTAGCCAGTTCTAGTGTAATTTCACCGACTTTTTCTCGCAATTTAGGATCAACAATAAACACTTTATCGCTACGCCCTTGTTTGGCGAAATAGCGATTTTTCGCTGCGTCATAAGTTGGCATGGTGCCAGAATGACCAAACGCGGGATTAAATTGAGAGATTTCTTCAGAGGTATTTAATGCATCACCAGATTCTGATAAGTTAATCGCATAGATGCCAGTGTTGGGTGAAAAACCGACATCGCTAGAAATATTGTAGGTAATCGTCTCTAATTTAGATGTGTTGGTATTGAAATAAATTGAACGGTTATCATAACCAGGCATTGCCGAGTTAATGTATTTACCTGTTTCGTCATAGGTATGTATTAGCGATTTTGAAATGGGCGCTTCAAATTCTGAGCCCATAGGTGCTAGACCGCCGTCAGCAATATAATATTTTTTAAACACTGGTATAAATGCTACGGTCATCGGTCGTGTGGTAGGTTTTTTTGCAAGTGGGATTTTGATTCCCACTTCAGCTTGCGGGAGCACTTCCGCTTTTAAAGCAAAACTAGCAAAAAGCGAAGATGTCAAAATTGCTAGGGTCGCAACAGTCTTATTTAGTTGATTGAACGAGCGCATTAATTTTATTTCTCCAAAGTGTTTTTTTAATGAATATATTCTGCTTAACGTGTCGCTTGACTGCAAAGTTTACTTAACGTTCAACATCTGCAGATATTCGATATTGTGCAATTTCTATTAAGTTGCTTTTCGCTCCAATAACATCGCATCACCATAACTAAAAAACCGATATTCTTGCTTTACTGCGTGTGCGTAAGCATTTTTGATTTCATCAAAACCAGCAAACGCTGACACTAACATAAGCAAAGTACTTTTTGGTAGATGAAAGTTGGTAATGAGTTTATCAACTATTTTGAACTCATAGCCTGGAGTGATAAAAATATCTGTTTCATTTTGGCCGTGTTTAATTTTTCCCGATTCCAATCGCTCAACTTGAGCTGCGCTCTCTAAAGTGCGCATACTGGTTGTGCCAACAGCTACAATCTTGCCGCCATTTGCTTTAGTCGATTCAATCATCTCTACAGTTTCGGGTGGGATGTTGTAAATCTCACTATGCATTTTATGCTCATGAATATTTTCTACTCGCACAG
>CAYXHH010000040.1:0-14136 GCA_964464725.1 uncultured Methylotenera sp.
CCGCATCAAATTTCCCTAGACAATATTCGGTTTGTAGAAGCGCAAAAAAAAGAAATTGTGCGTAATACGCAACAGTTTTTGCAGGGTCTGCCTGCAAATAATGTGTTGCTCACAGGTGCGCGTGGGACAGGTAAATCAAGCTTAGTGAAGGCATTACTTAACGCGTTTTCAAGTCAAAATTTGCGTTTAATAGAAGTAGAAAAGCACGATTTGGTTTTTCTAAGTCAAATGGTAGATTTAGTGAGAAATCGCCCCGAGAAATTTATTATATTCTGTGATGATTTAACTTTTGAAGCGGACGATGTTGGCTACAAAGCGCTTAAAGTTGTGCTGGATGGCTCGCTCGCGCATACTTCTGAAAATGTGTTGGTGTACGCCACCTCAAATCGTAAAAATTTAATGCCAGAAATGATGGCTGATAATTTGGCTTTTAAGCACAGTGATGGTGAAATTCGACCTAATGAAACATTAGATGAAAAAGTGGCGCTAGCCGAGCGTTTTGGCTTGTGGCTGTCGTTTTATCCGTTTGATCAAGATGAGTATTTAGCAATTGCGGAGAATTGGCTCAATACGTTTGAACTGCCTTGGAATGATGCAGCGAGACAAGCTGCCCTAAGTTTTTCGCACACGCGTGGCATGCGTAGTGGTCGCGTCGCTTATCAATTTGCAAGAGATTACGCCGGAAAGCTCAAGCTTAAGTGAAAAAAGTGACGCAGGTTGCTGTTGCGATTTTGCAACGCAAAAATGATGTTCAGCAATACGAGTTTTTATTGGCTAGCCGTCCCCAAGGTAAAGGCTGGGCAGGTTGGTGGGAGTTTCCTGGCGGTAAAGTTGAGGAAGGCGAAACGGTTGAACATGCCTTGTCTCGAGAGCTTAGTGAAGAGCTAGGCATTCAACCGACAAGCATGCAAGCTTGGATAATCCGTACATATGATTACCCAGCAACACATGATTCGCCAGCAAAATCAGTTAAGCTACACTTTTATTTTGTCAATGCATGGATAGGCGAAGTTTCGCCTAAAGAAGGCCAAACTTTAAGTTGGCAAAATCCACAAAATATAACCGTATCGCCGATTTTGCCAGCAAATGCACCGATTATGAGGGCACTTGCAAAGCGTTATAAAGATGATAAATGATGCGAGATTAAGTCGGTGCTCGTTTATGCTAGGCGGTGTGCATTCACCGATTTGTCATTAGCATTAAGTCATGGCGCACGCGGTGTTGTCTTGCAGAATAGCCAAAAGTTAGTCAATGCCAGTATAGTCAGATTTAGTTTGGCGATTTGACTGGCAAGGTCACAAATTGATGCGTGATATTGCCAGCTTTATCTTTAAAGCAAAGTTTGAACTCAACTTTTTCGCCACTTTTGAGTGGTTTTTTTAAGTCGAACAACATCAGATGAAAGCCACCTGGCGCCAGTTTTTCTGGCTTACCTGCTTTGAGCGCGAGCTCTTCTAATTTACGCATTTTCATCACATTGTTGTTCATGGTCATGCTATGAATCTCAACTGAGCCAGCATTAGGCGATTCCACATAAACCAAAGTGCTTTCCTCAGTACTGTTAAGGGTCATATAAGCTGCGCCAACCTTTTGACCTGGCGCATTTTCACGCACCCAAGCATCGCTAATGGTGACTGCCGCTTGTGCGCTATTTACTAGTAAATAGCTCGCTAAGAGTAATAACTTTAAGGATTTTTGCATTTTTAAGGTACTTTATGTGTTAAGTATTGTGTAATTTGTACGTGCCTTGACAATGAGCAATGCTAAAAATTCATTTTCAAGTGTGTCAACTGGGTTTTAAGTTTTCGTCAATTGTTTCAAGATCATCGATTGTGGGAGCAACAGGTATCTTGTAGTTTTCGTTTGCCCAATCGCCCAAGTCTATCAATTTGCATCGTTCAGAACAAAACGGACGATATGGATTTTTAACGCTATATTCCGATAATTTTTTACACTGCGGGCAGCTGACTTTTTTTGTTTGTGAGGCGTTGTCGGACATTAATGCTAAATTTAAGAATGGATAAATACTATAAATTACATAAGACCATGCTGAACTCAAGATCATGATCGCATTGTTTGGGTTTTTGCACAAAATCTAGAGCGGAAAAACGCACATTAATCGCGTATTTGTTGGCGCTTACATCAGGAAAACATGGTGAGCTGTCCGCGACATTAATAATCAGCATTTGTGCTGGCTTTGCACCACCTAGCATTTGTTGATAAAAGCCGTTATGCGCTGTCAATTTTCTTGGGGTGTCGCTTCCGCGCAAAATTTGTAAAATGGTTTTAACAGCATCATGCATTGGCTTCAAACGCTCTAACCAACTGTCGAAATCACTTTTACGTCGATTAGCATCTAAGCTAAGCCAGTGATGATATGAAGGTAAATCAAACTGACAGACGCCACCTAATATGCCCGTACGTTGTTTGATGCTCATGAGCCATTCATTTTCACGCAGATGTTGGCCAAATTTGGCATTGTCAGCGCGTAATGCTGTTGCACAATCACTAACTTCCTTGAGAATCTTATTTAGCGCTTTTTCTGCAATATCAGGGTTACCTTGCAAGCTTTGCATGGCAAACTTTTGACGGTCTAGCTCGGCAATTAAGTCCATTTTAAGATCTGAGCGATCAATAATGTCGAGCAATTGCAGTAAGCTGATGAGCGCAGAATGATGCTGGTGTTGCTCGCCAGAAGACACGTTTAGCAATATTTTGCTAAACAAATCTTCAAGCCGCAAATAAGTGCGGATACGCTCGTTAAATGGAAACTCGTAACTTGACATGGGCAATACGAATGCCAACTTATAATAATAAATTGATGTGAATTATCAGAGTATTTAGCTAAGTATGCAAGTATTAATGTATTTTTGATGAATTTCTAAGATTTTTTTACGTAATTCTTCAACATTTCCATCATTTTTGATGACGTCGTCAGCAAGTTTTAGGCGCTCTTTACGAGGCGTTTGTGCACCAATAATCTTCATGATTTCCGATTCTGAAAGTTGACTGCGCGCTTTGACGCGTTCAATTTGCGTTTTTTCATCGCAATCAATTAACAAAATACGGTTGATAAGCTTTTGATAACGTGGACTTTCGAATAGTAATGGAATGGCTAACATTTGATAAGGCGCGTTTTTGCTCAGCGCTAGCTGTCTTGTTGCTTCATTAAAAATGGCAGGGTGCAAAATCGCGTTAAGTTTAGCGCGCGCTGTTTCATCGTTAAAGATTAAGGTGCGCATTGCGTCGCGATTTAGCGCACCTTCTGATGTAATGTATTGGTGGCCAAAGTTTTTTTCAATTTCTTTGATGAGTGGTTGATTTGCGGCAGTCAGTTGGTGAGAAATTACATCCACATCAGTAATTGGCACGCCAAGTTCTGCAAAAATTTGGCTAGCAGTGGATTTGCCGCTACCAATCCCACCTGTAAGTGCAACTACATACATAGATGAGCGCTGATGTACATCAGCCCAAATAAAAGCCAGCCAATTGTTGACCAAAAAACAATGCAGCAATACCGCCTAGTGCTAAAAACGGTCCAAATGGAATGGCGGTGTTGCCTGTTTTTCCTCGTAAAGCAATCATGCCGATACCAATCACCGCTCCAAGCACAGAACTTAACAAAATGACAGCTGGCAGTAACTGCCAACCGAACCAAGCGCCAATTGCACCTAACAATTTAAAGTCGCCATAACCCATGCCCTCTTTACCAGTGACAAGCTTAAACAACCAATACACTGACCATAAAATTAAATAGCCAAAAATGGCGCCTAATACGGCAGATTTTAAGTCAGTAAACCCTGTGTTTAAGTTAAAGATTAAACCCAGCCACAGTAAAGGTAATGTGATGTCATCGGGCAATAATTGGGTGTCAAAGTCAATAAATGTGAGGGTGACTAAAGCAAACACATAAATGAATGCAAATAGTGCAGAGTAGGTGTACCCGAATTTGTATGCGACTAATCCTATCAGCGCCCCTGTTAAGGCCTCGATAAGCGGGTAGCGTATGCTGATATTGGTTTTGCAATTGCTGCATTTGCCGCGGAGTATTAACCAGCTGATAATTGGAATATTTTCTAGTGCTGTAATTTGGTGGCCACATTTGGGGCAAGCTGACCGAGGTGAGACGAGTGTGTATTTGGTTTGCGCTGGCACTTCTTTGCCTTGCAATTCTAAACAGTTGGCATGCCATTCTCGCTCCATCATTTTAGGCAGGCGGTGAATCACCACATTTAAAAAACTGCCAACCATCAGCCCTAAGATGACCGAAAATGTGACATAAATGGCGGGTGTGGTGCGTAGAATTTCAGATAGCGGTGATAAAAAATCAAACATAATGAACTTTCAAATAAGTGATCTGGCAAATAGTTGTAAACTAACAATATCATGGCATCGTTAATACAAGTGTGCAACTTAACTCGATAATATGGTGTAAATATTGCTTGAAATTTACTCAATCGCCACAATATCTAAATTGAACATGTGTTAAGTTTTACAAGACTAAGATATTACATGTTTTGATTTTTTTGGTTTTAAGGAGTTTTAATGTCAAATCAGAATGAAGCGCTAGTAAAGCAACTGGAACAAGTTGAGCTGAGCAATTTTGAGCACCCCGCTTGGGATGAGCCAATTATCTGCCGCGTGGAAGTTGATCTGCCAGGCTGGTTGGCGCAACTTACTGGCGATAGTAAATGGGAAGTCTATGGCGAAGATGAGGATGATACCTGCATTAGTTTTAGTCTGCGCGAAAAGCATGTTGCTAAAACTGACATTAAACTAGAAAAATCTAGCACAAAAACTGCTTCAAAGTTAACGCCAAAATTGGCGGAGGTGACGTTGTATCACAATGGCTATGCCATCGTGGATGTAGAAGGGCAAGCTCTATTTGATGGCAGTTTAACCAGTGGTACCAGCGATTGTGCGCATTTAAGTTACTACCACGCAGATACGGGTGAGCCGATTATTTTAAATTAAAGACGGTTTTTAAACTAAACACGATGATTTAAATGGACTTCATTTAGCATGCTCTGAAATCCGCATGGATATTGGCTTGCAGACATGGTCAAACATGTTCGATAGTGAAATGTTGAATTTGAATGGGCTTTTTAAAGCTAAAAATCTCGTTGTACTGCAAACGTCGCTAATTGAATGAGTGCATTTTTATGGGCGCAATCGGGTAAATGCGCTATGGCCTCACAGCCAAGTTTTGCTTCTTTTTCTGCAAGTTGCCTCACATAGCTTAAGGCGCCTGTTGCATTTACAGCGTCAAGCACTGCATCCAGTTCGTCAAGTCCACCTTGTTCTATGGCGTTGCGAACAGTTGCAGATTGTTTGCTATCCCCTCGGTTAAGTGCAATTAGCAGTGGCAAGGTGGGTTTGCCTTCAGATAAATCGTCACCTAAGTTTTTGCCAATTTGGCTCACATTGCCACTTAAGTCTAATACATCATCAATTAACTGAAACGCAGTCCCTAGGTGCATGCCGTATGTGGCCAGTGCGTTTTCATCTTTGTCATTTGCATTGCTCATGACTGCGCCCAAGCGTGCGGCGGCTTCAAACAGCTTAGCTGTTTTAAAGTGGATGACTTTTAAATAATCTTGCTCTGAAACATTTGCGTTATGCACATTTAATAATTGCAACACTTCACCTTCAGAGATGATATTAGTAGCTTCAGATAATATTTCCATCACACGCATATTTTGTAGTTTTACCATCATCTGAAATGCGCGCGAGTATAAAAAGTCTCCTACCAGCACGCTGGCAGCATTGCCAAATAAGTGGTTGGCTGTACTTTTGCCGCGACGCAATTGTGATTCGTCGACCACGTCATCATGCAGTAAAGTTGCGGTATGAATAAACTCAACAATGGCGGCAAGGGAATGATGTTGCGATTTAATTTCACCAAATAATCCAGCAGAAAGTATTACCAAAGAGGGACGCAGGCGTTTCCCGCCACTATTAATGATATGCTCACCAATGGTATTAATCAGAGAAACCTCAGAGCCTAGTGATTGTTGAATCACACTGTCGACAGCTTGCATGTCGCGGGCTATGAGGGTTTGAATGGAATGTAAAGTCACAAATGTCGCCAAATAATTT
Organism: uncultured Methylotenera sp.; assembly: GCA_964464725.1. Taxonomy (GTDB): domain Bacteria; phylum Pseudomonadota; class Gammaproteobacteria; order Burkholderiales; family Methylophilaceae; genus Methylotenera_A. The sequence continues at coordinate 6,100 of CAYXHH010000040.1, forward strand.
TGTGGCATTTTAGCATATTCGATGCGCGCTTTAGCTTAAAACGCTTATCGAATATTGTTGTATTAAAATGTTTAATTATGCTTTGCAATCAGCCACAATTTCAGTATAATGCGCGATTCATTTGAACGTGTAGAAGTAGGCATAACATGTACGCAGTTATTAAAACAGGTGGCAAACAATATAAAGTAGCCGCTGGTGACAAATTAAAAGTTGAAAAATTGGCTGGCGAAGTAGGTAGCACAGTGGTATTGGATAAAGTGTTGGTGATTACTGACGGCGACAATACAACGATTGGCGCGCCTATTATTGCTGGCGCAAAAGTAAACGCAACAGTGGTTTCACATGGCCGTGCGGATAAAGTAATGATCTTTAAATTCCGTCGCCGTAAACATTACCGTAAAACTCAAGGCCATCGCCAAAGTTTTACTGAAATTCAAATCGATAAGATTGCAGCGAAATAAGGATTAATCATGGCACACAAAAAAGCAGGCGGTAGTTCACGTAACGGTCGCGACTCACAGGCTAAACGTTTAGGTGTTAAAGCCTTTGGTGAAACAGTAGTTTCAGCAGGCAGCATTATCGTGCGTCAACGCGGTACAAAAATGCATGCTGGCGAAAACGTTGGCATGGGTAAAGACCATACGCTATTTGCAAAAATTGACGGTAAAGTCACTTTTGCAGTTAAAGGTGCTTTAAAACGCCACACTGTAAGCATTGTAGCGGTTTAAACGCATCATAATTTGTAAAGCCTCATCGTTTGATGGGGCTTTTTTATTTGGTACACTGTTATTTGGTATGCCTTAAGTTAGGTACACGCTAATATATGAAGTTTATAGATGAAGCAACAATCAAGGTTTACGCTGGCGATGGCGGCAATGGCGTTGCGACGTTTCGCCGCGAGAAGTATGAACCCATGGGCGGACCGAACGGCGGTGATGGTGGCAAAGGTGGCTCAGTTTACGCTTTGGCGGATCGCAATATCAATACTTTGGTAGATTATCGCTATACGCGTACCTTTAGAGCGCAACGTGGCGAGAATGGACGCGGTGCAGAATGTTACGGTGCAAAAGGTGAGGATTTAATTTTGCGCGTGCCCGTTGGAACAGTGATTTCAGACAAGGCTACAGGTCAGATGATGGTGGATTTATCTGAGCACGAACAGATGGTATTAATTGCCAAAGGCGGTGCTAACGGCTTAGGCAATGTGCATTTCAAATCGAGTATCAATCGTTCCCCAAGGCAATGCACAAAAGGTGAGCCAGGGGAAGCTTTTGAGCTTTATATGGAGCTTAAAGTATTGGCAGATGTTGGTTTGCTCGGCATGCCAAATGCAGGCAAATCTACATTTATTCGATCAGTGTCAGCCGCCAAACCTAAAGTGGCAGATTACCCATTTACGACCTTGCACCCTAATTTGGGTGTGGTGCGCGTAGATGCAAATCGTAGCTTTGTGATTGCCGATGTGCCAGGCTTGATTGAAGGTGCCGCGGAAGGTGCAGGCCTAGGCCACCAGTTTTTAAGGCATTTACAACGCACGTCGTTGTTGCTGCATTTAGTGGATATTGCGCCGTTTGATGAGATGACCGATCCTGTGGCAGAAGCCAAAGCGATAGTGAACGAGCTTAAAAAATACGATGAAGCGCTTTATAACAAACCGCGCTGGCTGGTACTCAACAAAATAGACATGGCGCAAGACAGCCAAGAAGTGGTTAAAAAATTCGTTAAGGATTATGGCTGGAAAGGCCGTGTATTTGCGATTTCTGCCATTAATGGTGTGGGTTGCAAGGAGTTGACCTATGCGATTATGGATCATCTTGATGAAGTCAAAAAAGCGAACATCGAACTAGAAAAAGAGCCACAAAATAAACCAGAAAATGAGCCAGTCATTATTACAGAATAGCCTATTAGCCAATAGTAAGGTGCTGATTGTTAAGGTCGGTTCTAGCCTAGTCACGAATAATGGTGAAGGTCTAGATCGCGCAGCGATTGCCGCATGGTCGTCACAAATTTCTGAGTTGGTGAAATTAGGCAAACAAGTCGTGCTAGTTTCCAGTGGCGCGGTGGCAGAAGGTATGCAACGCTTAGGTTGGAAAAAACGTCCTGTCGAAGTCAATGAGCTGCAAGCTGCTGCTGCAGTCGGTCAAATGGGTTTGGTACAAATGTACGAAAGCTGTTTTGCTGAACATGGTCTGCATACCGCGCAGATATTACTTACCCATGAAGATTTAGCTGATAGAAAACGCTATCTTAACGCCCGTAGCACCTTAAAAACGCTGCTCGATTTGAAAGTCATTCCGATTATCAATGAAAACGATACGGTGGTTACCGAAGAAATTCGATTTGGTGATAATGATACCTTGGGTGCGCTTGTCGCGAATCTGATTGAAGCAGATGTCTTGGTGATTTTAACGGATCAGCAAGGTTTGTATTCAGCAGATCCGCGTAAAAATCCAGATGCAAAATTTATTCATTTTGAAACTGCTGGTAATCCAGCGCTAGAAGAAATGGCGGGTGGCGCGGGCAGTAGCGTAGGCACCGGCGGCATGCTGACTAAAATATTGGCGGCGAAACGCGCAGCCAGCAGCGGCGCACATACCGTGATTGCATCTGGGCGAGAAAAAGATGTTTTGTTACGTTTAAGTGCAGGTGAAGCGATAGGCACGCACTTAAAATCTGCGCAAATTAAAACAATTGCCAAAAAACAATGGCTGGCAGATCATCTGCGTATAGGCGGTAAATTGGTGTTAGATGCGGGTGCGGTTAAAGTACTTAAAATGGATGGCAAGAGTTTACTCCCAATTGGCGTGATTGAAGTGCAAGGTAGCTTCGAGCGCGGTGATGTGGTGGCGTGCGTGGATGAAAAAGGAAGCGAGATTGCACGTGGTATAGTGAACTATAATTCACTAGAATCTGCGCGTATTATGCGCAAAGCCAGCAATGAAATTGAGAAAATTTTAGGTTATGTAGAAGAGTCAGAACTGATACATAGAGACAATTTAATCGTTGTGTAAGAATACTCTTAAAAGAAAAGACATTAGAGAAAGTAAATCGATGAAAAAACCATTAGTTGCGATTGTGATGGGCTCAGACAGCGATTGGCCTGTGATGAAACATGCCGCACAAATGTTGGCCGATTTTGACGTTAAGTATGAGGCGAAAGTAGTGTCAGCGCATCGTACGCCAGACTTAATGTTTCAATTTGCTGAAAATGCGATTAATGAAGGTTACCAAGTCATTATTGCTGGTGCTGGCGGTGCCGCGCATTTACCAGGCATGGTGGCATCCAAAACGACTTTGCCCGTGCTTGGCGTGCCAGTCACAACCAAACATTTAAATGGCCAAGATTCTCTATTATCTATCGTGCAAATGCCTAAAGGTGTACCAGTAGCAACATTTGCGATTGGTGATGCAGGTGCAGCCAACGCGGGCTTGTTTGCAGTCAGCATCTTGGCGAATCAAGATGCAACTTTGGCAGCAAAATTGGTAGAATTTCGTAAAAAGCAATCTGATAAAGTGCATGCAATGGAGTTAAATGATCAGCCATGAAGCTAGAAGATACTAAGCAAACAAACATTATTCAACCGCCAGCCATGTTAGGCATGTTGGGTGGCGGCCAGCTAGGCCGCTTTTTTGTGATCGCCGCGCACGAAATGGGCTACAAAGTCACTGTGTTGGATCCTGATAAAAATAGCCCAGCAGGTAAAATTGCCGATGTGCATATTTGCGCCAATTATGATGATGCAAAGGCACTGGAGCAAATGGCGGCCACTTGCCAAGCAGTGACTACTGAGTTTGAAAATGTGCCAGCCAGCACCTTAGAAAAGTTAGCGCTTACTACTACGGTACGACCAAGTGCGGCTTGTGTGGCCATTGCTCAACATCGCGTGTTAGAGAAAAACTTTATTAAAGACGCTGGCTTGCCTGTGGCACCTTTTGCGGTTATTCAGCAAGCGAGTGATTTGCCTGCAGATGACAGTACGCTGTATCCAGGTATCTTAAAAGTAGCACGATTTGGCTATGACGGCAAAGGTCAAGCGCGTGTCAAAAATCAAGCCGAGGCAGCCAAAGCATTTGCGGATTTTAAGCAAGAAACTTGTGTTTTAGAGCAAATGTTATCGCTCGATTTAGAAGTGTCTGTGGTGTTAGCACGTGATGCGCAAGGTCATATTGCTGCTTTTCCGACTGCAGAAAATAGTCACTTGAATGGGATTTTAGATGTCAGTATTGCACCTGCAAGATGCTCTGAAGTGCTTAAAGCCAATGCGCAAGCGTTAGCGAAAAAGCTCGCAGAGAAATTAGATTATGTGGGCGTCTTAGGCGTTGAGTTTTTTGTGGTCGATGGCAAATTATTGCTCAATGAAATCGCACCGCGCCCACACAATTCTGGGCATTACACGATAGACGGGTGCGTGACTAACCAGTTTGAGCAACAAGTGCGCGTGTTAACAGGCTTATCATTGGGCAGTCCAGACTTGCACAGCAATGCGGTGATGGTGAATATTTTGGGCGATAGTTGGTTGGTGTCTGGTGAGGAGCATGCTCCAGCTTGGTCTCAAGCCTTAGCGCATCCAAACTTGAAGTTGCATCTATATGGCAAGCATGAGCCGCGTAAAGGTCGTAAAATGGGGCATTTTACAGTGATTGGTAATGACGCCAAAGCAGTTTTAAATACTGCCTTAATTGCACGTGGTCAATTAAATATCGGGGTAATTTAATACGCATTTTGTGTTAAGTCACCTTGAACTAGCAAGTGACTCGTAAATAATGACCAATAAAAAAGCCACGCAACGCGTGGCTTTTTTACTTGAATACCGAATTACTCTGCTTTTGCTTTCTTAGCTGCTGCAGGTTTTTTAGCGGCTGCGGCTTTTGGCGCTGCTGCTTTTTTTGCAGCTGGTTTCGCTTTAACAGCTTTCGCTTCTTTTTTAACGCCAGCTACATTATCGCCTTTCATGGCTTTAATCGCTGCGCTTAAACGGCTTTTATGACGTGAAGCTTTGTTTTTATGAATAATTTTTTTGTCTGCAATACGGTCAATCACCGCTACATTCTCGTTGTAACTTGCAGCTGCAGCTGCTTTATCGCCAGACTCAACAGCCTTGATGATTTTTTTAATTGCTGTACGCAAAGTAGAGCGCAACGCAGCATTGTGTGCGTTTACTTTAACGGATTGACGCGCGCGTTTGCGAGCTTGTGCGGTATTTGCCATGAATTTAATCCTGATTTAAGGGTGTAATACGAAACCGTGCATAATAATATTAATATGCATCTTTTGCAATACCTAATCGACATCCTATAAGGAAAATGATGTTTGGCATGCTAATATTACGCGTTTGAAAACAGTTCGCAAAGATTAATCGCGTAAGAATCCATAAGCACCCACATGAATTTACTAAAAGCCTTGGCTACCGTTGGCAGTATGACGTTTTTATCGCGCATTTTAGGTTTTGTGCGCGATACGCTTATTGCACGTATTTTTGGCGCTGGCATGGCGACTGATGCTTTTTTTGTGGCTTTTAAAATCCCTAATTTATTGCGCCGTATTTCTGGCGAAGGTGCGTTTAGCCAAGCATTTGTACCGATTTTGTCAGAGTATCGCAAACAGCGTACACCTGAAGCCACCAAAGCGCTAATCAATCATGTGGCGAGTTTGCTGGGCTTATTTTTACTGGGCATTACTATTATTGGTATGTTGGCTGCTCCCTTGATTGTGGGCTTAACCTCACCCGGTTTTGTGGCAGATAAAACTAAATTTGACTTAACGGTGGATTTACTCAGAATTACCTTTCCATATATTTTGTTTATTTCCTTGGTGTCCATGGCGGGGGGCGTCTTAAACGCCTATAGTAAGTTTCAAGTGCCTGCGTTTACCCCAGTGTGGTTGAACCTGTCTTTTATCGTGGCGGCATTGTTTATCGCGCCGCATTTCAACAATTCTGTGTACGTGCTGGCATGGGCGGTATTTGTGGGCGGCATCATACAATTGCTCTATCAACTCCCTTATCTGCAAAAGTTAGGTATGTTGCCTCGCTATGAACTTAATCTACAAGACGAAGGCGTGCGTCGTATTCTTAAACTAATGGGCCCAGCGATATTTGGCGTATCTGTCGCGCAAATTTCGATTGTACTTAACAATATTTTTGCTTCATTTATGGCCACTGGTAGTGTGTCATGGCTATATTATGCAGACCGTTTAATGGAATTCCCAACTGGTGTGTTGGGCGTGGCATTGGGGACGATATTGTTACCAAGTCTGTCCAAGTCGTTTGTTGATAAATCTGAGCAAGAGTTTTCGCAGTTGCTCGATTGGGGATTGCGCCTCACCTTTATGTTGGCCTTGCCCGCGGCAGTGGCTTTGGCAGTGCTGTCTAAACCACTTGTGGCGAGTTTGTTTTATTACGGTAAATTTACGCCAGTAGATGTTGCCATGACAGAACGCGCACTCATTGCTTACAGCTTAAGTTTGCTCGGTTTAATCATGGTGAAAGTATTGGCGCCAGGTTTTTACGCCAGACAAAACGTAAAAACGCCAGTCAAAATTGCCGTATTTACCTTAGTCATTACGCAAATTTTAAATGTGATTTTTTTAACCACCACCAACCTCGCTCACGCCGGCTTAGCGTTAGCGGTAGGCTTGGGCGCTTGTTTAAATGCGCTGTTGTTGCTGTATCACTTACACGACAGTGGCGCTTATCAGCCCAATCAAGGCTGGCTTGTGTTTATCGTGAAGCTCGTTATCGCCGTGTTAGTAATGGCGGTTGGTCTTTATTATGCATCGCTTTGGGCGGGCGATTGGTTAAGCATGGCGCCATTAAAACGCATACTGAGCTTGGCTGTTATTGTTGCCTTGGGTATGGTGTTGTATTTTATTGCCTTAGCAGCTTTAGGGTTTAGGCCCAAAGACTTTATGAAGCGAGTAAAGCAGTAAACATGCGGGTTTTCCGACATTTAACAAATTTGGTCAAGACCGAGCGCGCGCTCGCGATTGGTAATTTCGATGGCTTGCACCTTGGGCATCAAGCCTTGTTGAAAAACTTAACGGCAAAAGCGCAGCAAAAATTGCTTTTGCCCACGGTGATGACATTCGAGCCACATCCGCGTGAGTTTTTTGCACCACAAAATGCGCCAGCACGGCTTTCGTCTATGCGCGAAAAGCTCGAATATTTTGCGCAGGCAGGCATAGAAGAAGTATTTGTTTGCCGCTTTAACCAAGCCTTTGCCAGTGTCACTGCGCAAGATTTTATGCAAAAAATTCTGCGTGATGCGCTCAATGCAAATACGATTTTAGTCGGTGGCGATTTTTGTTTTGGCGCAAAACGTCAAGGCACGGTGAACAGTTTTATTGAAGCAGGTTTTGATTTAATCGACTTTCCTCAAGTAGAGGTCTCAGGTCAGCGTGTTTCTAGCACTTTGGTGCGTGAGGCCTTGGCGAAGGGTGATTTAACGCAAGCGCAACAATACCTTGGCCGTCCTTACAGCATTAGTGGCAAAGTGGTGCATGGCGCAAAACGCGGTCGCCAGCTCGGTTTTCCTACTGCCAATGTGCATATGCGACACGAGCGACCTGCCTTAACGGGCGTTTATGCAGTAAAATTACAAGGTTTACATGCGGTAGCCAATTTAGGTGTTCGCCCGACAATTGCGGGGGTGCCAAAACTGCTGCTCGAGGTGCATGTGCTCGATTTTGATGGTGATTTGTATGATCAGCACGTGCATGTGGAATTTTTACATAAAATTCGCGATGAAATGAAGTTTGAGAGCCTAGACGCACTTAAAGCGCAAATTGCCAAAGACGTAGTAGTAGCAAAAGAATATTTCAAAAGATAATTTAGAACCGAACATGACTGAAGAAAATAAAGATTCAAAATATAAACTCAATCTACCTGAAACCAGTTTCCCGATGCGTGGTGACTTGGCTAAGCGCGAGCCAGCGTGGCTAAAGAGCTGGCAAGAACGTAAAGTGTATGAGCGCATTCGCAAAGCGCGTGCTGGCAAGCCTAAATTCATTTTGCATGACGGCCCGCCGTATGCCAACGG
>CAYXHH010000041.1:0-13509 GCA_964464725.1 uncultured Methylotenera sp.
CAACGTAAGTACTATGCAGACCAAAGCACCAGCGCAGCGCGTGGATCGCATAAGGACCAATGTCCCACATTGCGCCTCCGCCGTTGGCCATGCTACGGTTGATGCGATACATACGCGCTGGCGGCATGAGGAAAGAGAAACTCGCGCGACAAGACAACGCATCGCCAATCAAACCAGAGGCAATCAACTCCGCCACTTTAGCGTGTTGCGGATGAAAGCGATACATAAAACCTTCCATCACTTTGACATTGGCTTTAATTGCAGCAGCTTCAATCTTGTCGATATCCGCCAAGTTCGTCGTCATCGGCTTTTCAATTAGCACATGCTTGCCGGCCGCAATCGCCTTCAATGCCCATTCAGCATGCTCTTCATTTGCCATTGGACAATAGATTGCCTCGACATTTTTATCAGCAATTAGCACATCTAAATCGTCATAACAAGTTACGCCTTGCACATTTGGCGCATATTTATCTAGTGTCGCTTTTGCCGCGCCAGCACGACGGCTGGCAATTGCCTCCAATTTAGAATTAGATGCTTCGATAATCGCCGGCAACAAACGCTCATTCACCCGCGCTGCGCCTAGAATGCCCCATTTGAGTTTTTTATTTTCCATTTTTCAGCCAATTTCTAAAATTGATAGAGTACAACCAACCTAATTTAACGGTCAGAATTACCGCAAATACAAACCCAAAAATGAAAGACGCATTAGACCATTTTGGCAAATCGTAGCAGTGAAAAATCAGGAATAGCAACAAAAATAGGTTTACTAAATAAATTAAAACTCTAGAAAACTTATCAAATCCTTTAAGCATCTTAGCTATACTTTCCACTTCATCGAACAACCAATACTCGCAATTTGCTCTCTTGGCCCTGCGCCCGTTTCTGCAATTAACTTCATTGCTTTAAACAAATCGCGCGTGCTATCTGGCGCAGTTTCTTTTCGGCTTTCGTCAAAACGGCCGCGGTATTGGAGCTCAAACTTATTGTTAAAACCAAAAAAATCGGGCGTACAAACAGCGCCGTAGTCTTTGGCAATTTGTTGATTTGCATCTAACAAGTATGGAAAAGGCAAGGCCATATCCTGCGCGAGTTTTTGCATATTCTCAAAGCTATCTTCAGGGTAATCGGTAGGGTCGTTACTCATAATCGCCACCGTGTTCACGCCCAAACTTTGCAGCTCTTTCACATCAGCAATCAAGCGCGGCAAAATGGCTTTTACATAGGGACAATGGTTGCAAATAAACATCACCAGCAAACCATTTTTGCCCATCATGTCATCACGCGAAATATGTTTGCCATCCACATTAGGCAATTTAAAATCGGGCGCTTGCCAGCCAAACTCGCACACGGGTGGGTTGATACTCGCCATCAGCTTCCTCACATTTTTTAATTTCTTAGTGGTTTATCTTACCACTTTATGGTTTTTTATTTAAACTGTCGCCATGAGTAACTTACGTTTTTACAGCCCCGAAAATTTAGCCATTGGTGCAACCGTTAAGCTTTCTGATAATGCAGCGATTCACGCGACTAAAGTAATGCGCTTAGGCGTAGGCGATAAACTTTTTTTATTTGACGGCCATGGTAGCGATTTTGAGTGTGAACTCATCTCTCTACAAAAAAGCGCCACGCTGGCAAAAGTATTGCGTGAAAAACCCATTACCAACGAATCGCCCATTAACATCACATTGCTATTGGGCATATCCTCCGGAGACCGCATGGATATTGGCATTCAGAAGGCAGTTGAATTGGGCGTCAATCAAATCGTACCGATTAAAACCGAGCGTAGCGTGGTCAAACTAGATGAAGACAAAGCCAAAAAACGTGTCGAGCATTGGCAAAATGTGGTGATTGCCGCGTGCGAACAATCTGGACGCGCCAAAATCCCCTTGGTTTCCAAGCCCGAGAGCTTATCAGCATGGCTGCAAGCCAATATCCAAGAGGCTTCCAGCGATGGTGATTTGATAAGTGCACCAAAAACCCGAATTTTATTAAATCCAATTGGCGCAAAAAAACTCAGTGAATTGCAAAAACCTGCGGGCGAAATTCAGCTGTTAATTGGCGCGGAAGGCGGCTTGAGCGACAAAGAAATCGCACTCGCCATCTCGCAAGGTTTTCAATCCATTATTTTGGGTGCTCGTATTTTGCGCACCGAGACCGCACCTCTGGCTGCAATCGCCGCCATGAACACACTTTGGGGTGATTTTTAAGCATATTATTTGCATTAATTACAAATTTGTTTTAATATTTTTGTAATTTTTACAAAATATATCTAACATGTCAGTTGGCAATTCCATCAGAAATCGGCGTAAATCGCTGAATATCACGCTACAAACGCTGGCAAAACAAGTCGGCGCAGATGCGGGTAATTTATCGCGGATTGAGCGCGGTGAGCTTGGACTTAACGAGAATTTATTACGAAAAATTGCCGCTGCACTAGATTGCACACCCGCGTACTTATTTACGCAAAGTGAATCCTCACAAAACAGTTCTCATTCGCTCGCACAAATTTCGGCAAGTAGTGCAAATGATTTCGTTCATTGGTTTCGCTCTGCCGCGCCTTATATTCACGCCTTTGGCGGGCGCACATTTGTGATTGCGTTTGGTGGCGAGGTGGTGCAAGAAGAGACTTTAGGAGTGAAGCAATTTGTTGCGCTTTCTCACGATTTAAACCTGCTTGCAAGCTTAGAGGTAAGATTGGTGCTGGTGCATGGTGCGCGCCCGCAAATTGAGCAACGTTTAAAGCGCGCCAAACTCACCCCCACTTTGCACAACGGCTTACGCGTGACGGATGATGCAGCGATGGAAGTGGTAAAAGAAGCCAACGGCGCGGTGCGGGTTGAAATTGAAGCGCTACTTTCAACGGGCATTGCCAACTCACCGATGGCGGGTGCTGATATTCGCGTGGCGAGCGGTAACTTTGTGACCGCCAAACCCATAGGCGTGGTAGATGGCGTAGATTTACAGCACACTGGCGAAGTGCGTAAGGTAGATGCCGCCAGCATTCAAAGGCGTTTGAATGACGGCGAATTGGTATTGTTATCGCCACTAGGCTACTCACCCACAGGCGAAGCATTTAACCTAAGCCTAGAAGATGTTGCCGTAAGCACTGCGATTGCATTAGATGCCGATAAACTGATTTTTTTAATGGATAGTGAGGGCATTTATAATTTGCGCGGGGAATTACTGCGCGAAATGACGGCTGAAAAAGCCAAAAATCTACTTAAAAATGCGCAGGAAAACGAGCAACCTTTACATTTTTCTGATGACGTTAAGTATTACTTGCCCGCAGCCATACGTGCTTGCGAAAACGGCGTGGCACGCACGCATTTAATCTCTCGCTTGATTGATGGCGCGATTATTCAAGAGCTTTTTACACACAACGGCATTGGCACTATGGTGACTGAATTGCCGTTAGAAACCATGCGTCAAGCCAATATTGACGATGTGGGGGGCATTTTAAGACTGATAGAGCCACTGGAAAATGAAGGCATTTTAGTGAAACGCGGGCGCGAGCGCATTGAAATGGAAATTGACCATTTTTATGTGATGGAGCACGACAACCTCACCATTGGTTGTGCTGCGCTTTATCCTTTTGGTACCAACACACAAGCCGAAAAAATGGCCGAGTTTGCCTGCCTTGCGATTGACCCAAAATATCGTGGCGGTGGGCGAGGTGACAAGTTATTTAATTATTGCCAAACTCAAGCAAAAGAAAGGGGCTTTACGCACTTATTCTGCCTGACGACACGCACCGAACATTGGTTTTTAGAGCGTGGCTTTAAAGAAGAATCCATCGATAAACTGCCTGAAGAAAAACAAAAGCTGTACAACTTTCAGCGAAAATCAAAAGTATTTATTAAATCGCTTTAGCTTTTTATATACAATCTCGATAATTCAAAAAATTGCCTCAACATTTGAAAAAATTGAAATAAGAAAGCCAGCTATGATTAACGAAACCACCGCAAGCCAAAAGGCACAAACGCTTTCTGAAGCCTTGCCTTACATTAAAAAGTTTTTTGATAAAACGATCGTCATTAAATACGGTGGCAATGCCATGACAGACGAGCATTTAAAACACTGCTTTGCGCAAGATGTGGTGCTGCTGAAACTGGTTGGCATGAATCCTGTGGTGGTGCATGGTGGTGGTCCGCAAATTAACGACATGCTTGATAAACTTGGAAAAAAAGGCGAGTTTATTCAAGGCATGCGTGTGACCGATGAAGAAACCATGGATGTAGTCGAAATGGTGCTAGGCGGGCAGGTCAACAAAGAGATTGTGAATTTGATTAACCGTCACGGCGGCAAAGCCGTTGGCTTAACTGGGCAAGATGGCAATTTTATACACGCGCACAAGTTATTGATGGAAGATTTAAAAGACCCAACCAAAATGATAGATGTGGGTCAAGTAGGTGAAATCACTGCCATAGACCCTAGCATTATTAACTTTTTAGATTCTGGCGATTTTATCCCTGTGGTGGCGCCGATTGGCGTAGGTAAAGATGGTGAGACTTATAATATCAATGCCGACGTGGTAGCAGGTAAATTGGCAGAAATTTTAAATGCCGAAAAATTGATTTTACTTACCAACACACCAGGTGTGTTAGATAAAAATGGCGCTTTACTCACTGGTTTAACCCCAAAACAAATTGATGACTTGGTCGAAGACGGCACCTTAAGTGGTGGCATGTTGCCAAAAATTGGTTCTGCGCTTGATGCCGCAAGAAGTGGCGTGAAATCGGTACATATTATTGATGGGCGTGTGGAGCATGCGTTACTGCTTGAGGTGCTGACTGATGAGGGTGTGGGTACGCTGATTAAAGCTAAATAGCATGGCTAACTTAACCCTTTACACCCACAAAATGTCTCGCGGACGCATCATACGTTGGATGTTGGAAGAACTTGGCGTAGCCTTTGATGTGAAACATGTCGAGTACGGTGCTGAAATGAAATCATCCGAGTATTTGGCAATCAACCCCATGGGCAAAGTGCCAGCACTTCAACATGGCGATGGCGTTGTCACCGAAACGGGTGCGATTCTGACTTACCTCGCAGAAACTTTTGCAGATAAAGGCTTGATTCCAGCGAGCGGTACGCCAGCGCGCGCTGCATTTTATCGCTGGATGTTTTTTATCGCTGGGCCTCTGGAAGCCGCAACCTGTAATACTTTTTTGCAACTAGAGGTGCCAGAACTCACACCTTTGGGTACTCGTACAAAAGGTTTTTTAGGCTATGGTAGTTTAGACTTAACGCTCAAAACGCTCGAAAATCACCTTAAAGCAAATACCTATTTATGTGGTGAGCAATTCACCGCGGCCGATATTTACTTAGCTTCTCATTTGGCTTTTGGTATGAGTTATACCAAAGCCTACCCGCCACGAGATATTTTTATTAGTTACCTCGAACGCCAAAACCAACGTCCAGCTAAACTTCGCGCAGAAGCTGCATAGCATCAGTCAGCAGTATGAAGCAAAAGGTGTGGATTTTTGATTTAGACGATACCCTGCACGACGCCTCTGCACATATTTTCCCTGTGATGAATCGCGCCATGACGCAGTACATCATGGATCAACTTGCGCTAGAAGAGCACGAAGCGCATCAACTTAGGCAACATTATTGGCGAGTTTACGGTGCCACATTAAAAGGCTTGATGCGACACCACGGCGTAGATGCATATCACTTTTTAAAAGAGACGCATGCATTGATGGATTTGCCAAACATGGTGGTTCAGGTAAAACGCTTGCGCTACATGCTGCAAAACCTTAAAGGTCGCAAAGTCATATTCACCAATGCGCCGCGCGCATACGCCTTACGGGTACTCGATATCCTCGGAATTGGGGATATGTTTGACTTAGTGTTCAGCGTAGAATCCACACAGTTTCATGCAAAACCCAGCGAGCGTGGCTTTCGTTTATTACTCAAATCGATTAAAGCCTCGCCAAAAGACTGCATCATGTTAGAAGATAATTTACCTGCGTTAATGACGGCCAAGCGGCTAGGTATGCGCACTATTTGGGTCACGAAAAAACTGCAAAAACCAAATTTTGTAGATTATCGTATCAGCTCAGTGTTAGCACTTACTCACATTCATATATAATGCAGCCAATGGATACAATGCAATAAAAGAATTAGGGAGAACAATGTGGCTCAAGACCGCACAAGTCGTAAACAGCAAATTTTAGAAACACTCGCGCACATGCTAGAAACACCAAAGCGCGAAAAAATCACCACAGCCTCACTTGCCGCCAAATTAGAAGTCAGCGAGGCTGCACTTTACCGCCATTTCGCTAATAAAGCGCAAATGTTTGAAGGCTTGATTGAGTTTATTGAAAGCTCTGTGTTTGGTGTCATCAATAAAATTACGTCCGATGAGCCAGATGGCCTAAAACAAGTACATCTTATTGTGAATATGCTGCTTAAATTTGCTGAAAAAAACCCTGGCATGACGCGTGTGCTCATTGGCGACGCATTGGTTAATGAAGATGACGCATTACAAATGCGCGTGAATCAGTTGTTAGAACGCCTTGAGATTAGCCTTAAGCAAAGCCTCAAAATTGCAGTAGCTGGTAGCGGCAAAAAAATTATGCCAGAAGCTCAAGCGAATTTATTAATGTGCTATGTGATAGGTCGCTGGCACCAATATGCCAAAAGCGGTTTTAAACGTAAGCCCTCAGAACTCACACAACAACAGCTGGGGTTCCTGTAGTTTTACATGCATTAAATGAGCTCAAGAGAAAGTTAAATTGCAGATTTAATTGCTTGTAACCTTGCTGCAAACACTGCTTCTTTAATCTTTTCTGGCTCACTATGTTGTTTTGCTATCGCGCCAGCATCCACTGTTAATGCGGCTTCCAGAGCATGCACAATGAAGTCCGTTTCTGGCAAGGCACAGTTTTCTAAGCCAGTTCTGCCACGGCTATCTGCCTCACAGGCTTTTAAAAAGTCGCTAAATCTTTCTGGCTGACGTATGGCATCAAGCTCCATTAAAAATTCTAGCAAGGTGTCTGGTCGCATTTTTAAAGCTTGGTGCAATTTGCCATGAAACTTTGCTACCATCACGCCTAGTTCTTTGCAATCGTTAGGTACGCGTAAGCGTTTACAAACTTCTTTTACCAAGTTCACACTGCGCGCTTCATGGCCAATATGCCGAGGTAAAATATCTGCTGGCGTGGTGCCTTTGCCAAGGTCGTGCACCAGCGCGGCAAAACGCACAGGTAGACTAAAGTTTTGTTTGGCGGCGTAGTCAATCACCATCATCACATGCACGCCAGTGTCAATTTCAGGATGATGTTGCGGCGGCTGTGGTACACCCCAAAGCTTATCTAACTCTGGCAAAATTCTCTGTAGTGCACCGCAAGCTCTTAACATCTCAAACATGCGGCTGGGTTTTGCTTCCATTAAGCCTTTGGCAAGTTCTTGCCAGACACGTTCTGCTACCAGCGCGTCTACCTCACCATTTTCGACCATTTGACGCATTAAGTTGAGCGTTTCTGGCGCAATAGTAAATTCAGTAAATCGTGCAGAAAAACGTGCCGCACGTAAAATACGCACAGGGTCTTCGACAAAGGCATCGCTCACATGCCGCAACACTTTTGCGCGAATATCGGCGACACCGTTAAATGGGTCTATCAAATTGCCTGCTTCATCTTTGGCAATGGCATTCATCGTGAAATCACGCCGACTTAAGTCTTGCTCCAGCGTGACATCTGGTGCAGCATGTACTGCAAACCCTTTGTAGCCTTTGGCGGTTTTGCGCTCAGTGCGGGCAAGCGCATACTCTTCATGCGTTTTGGGGTGTAAAAATACTGGAAAATCCTTACCTACTGGTTTGTAACCAGCATCCAGCATGGCTTGCGGCGTACTGCCTACAACAACATAATCTTTGTCTTTGACGCTTAAACCTAATATCTCATCACGTACTGCGCCACCAACACAATACACTTGCATATCATCTGCGGGCATTTATTGCGCGTCCGGCAGCGCTACGAAATGCATTGTAGGAAGCGCGCGGTGAGCTCATCAGCAAATACTCAGGCGCAATGACTTCTAAGCTGGTGGGCGTCACGGCCAATTCACTCGCTATCACATCTGCACACACATTATCCACTTGCATAGAGCGAATATTGTCACGCGTCATCAGCGGGATTGGCGATAACTGCAGGGCACTGGCTTGCACCATGGATAAAGTATCATTCAAGCCTATTATCGGACGTGTTTTACCCAACACTTCCATCACTTTTTGCACCAGCTCGCGCAGTGTATATACGTTTGGTCCACCCAACTCATAAGTTTTACCATAGGTATCGGTATTTTCTAATGCGTTCACAAAGCACTGTGCAACATCTTCCACCCAGATAGGTTGAAACTTGGCGTTTGGTTTAGCTAAAAAAATGACCGGCAAAAACTTAACCAACATTGCAAATAAACTTAAAAAGCTATCACCGCGTCCAAAAATGACCGATGGTTTAAATATCGTGATATCAAGCTTTTTACTAAATTCATTTACCGCTGCCTCACCTGCCGCTTTACTACGCAAATATTGACTAGGTGCCGTTTTGCTAGCTTGAAGTGCACTCATGTGTATCAGTCGTGAAATACCCAATTCTTCACACATCTGCGCAACGCGGCGCGGCAGTTGATGATGTATATTTTCGAAGGTGTTTTTACTGTTTTCATGCAATATACCAACCAAATTAATCACTGCATCGCTGCCACTTAACGCTTTCTTAAGTGCAATATTGTCAGCAATATCACATTCCACCACCTGAACATTCGGCAATAAAATCAGATGTTTAGACGCTTCTCTGCGCCTAGACAATACTTTAACCTTATAACCTGCATGGTCCAGCTTGGTTGCCAATGCGCTGCCAACAAAACCTGCACCACCTAAAATCGTAATATTCTTAATCGTCATCATTTTCTCTATTCTGCTGTTTGTATCTCTTGTGTCACTTGTTCTGAGGGCGCTTGTTGTGGTTGTTCAACAACCATCTCAAAACCTGAATATCGACTAGGAATCACACCTAGCCTTTGCTTAAGCGAAATAGGTTTTAAGCCCAAGCGAGGCGCATACAGATGCGCATTTGCCATGACTTTTTGTACATAATTACGCGTCTCTGAAAAAGGGATAGTTTCAGCGTAAATTGCACCCTCAAGTGGTACTGTCGCCATCCATTTTTTTGCGCGACTTGGTCCTGCATTGTAAGCCGCCGTCGCCATGGTTTCCTGTCCGCTAAATAAATCTTTGGTGTACGCCATGTAATAAGTGCCTAAAGCGATATTGGTATCTAAATCATGTATCATACTATGGCTATAATCACCTATACCAGCGCGACTTGCGGCCCATTTTGCCGTGGCAGGCATTAACTGCATTAAGCCTGCGGCACCTACACCTGACCTTGCATAATGCATAAATCGACTCTCTTGTCGCGTAATGCCATATACCCAAGCTTCATCTACACCGCGCTCAGATGCGGCAGGTTTCATTAAGTTGCGATAAGGCATCGGGTAACGCAAATCAAAATCATGTGTTTCAGTGGTTTTATCTGCCGTAATGATAGCTAAGTCATACCAATTTTTGCGCATCGCAAATGCGGCTGCCGCGAGTAGCTGTTTATCATCAAAGTCTTTTGTCGCCAACGCCCATTCTGATTTAGCTTCCCACCTAAAATCAAGCCGCTGTAGCGCTTCAACACGCTGAAAGGCTTCTGTGGTATTAATATCTTCAACCTCTAAATCCGAAACTTTATACAGATTAAGGGGTGCTGACATCATATCAACCAATTCATCTTGCGCGAGCCATCCATAATAATGTCGCTCTGTTGCCAGCTTGGCAAAAATGATGTTCGCGTCTAATGTTTTATTTTGCGCCTTTAAGGCACGTGCTTTCCAGTAACGCCATGCGCCTTCTTTTGACTGTTCAACCGACATTTTATCAATGGCTTTGAGCACTTCTGTCCAGTTACTTTCTCTAAGTGCAGCACGCGCATACCAAGCCAACTGATCTTTGTTTAAGCTAGTATCAATGTATATATGGCTATCTTTATCTTGGTTGCCAGCCTCTGCGAGCTTAAACCAACTTAAGGCTGCTGGCTCGTGTCGTTGAGCTGCAAATAATGCTAATCGCGCATAAAAATAACTTTTGTCCTCTTCTGTAAATTGACCACGCACTTTATCAAATGCACTTAACGCTTGTTGTGAGTCATTTTTTGCAATCCGATGCAAAGCAAACAAATTAAGCTCTCGCCCGAGTTTAGTCTTATAAGAAATTGTTTTTTTAGCTAACACTTGGCTTGGATTGGTGTAAGCTTTATCGATCAGTTTGATTTGATTCGGTTCATAAGATTTTGAACGTTTAAGAATTGCCTTGGCAAGCGTCAAGCGATTTTCAGCAAGCGCCAATCTAAATCTTGCCCAAATATCTTCTTCTTTAAGGATGCCTATGCTTTGCATTCGGTCAAACATGTTAGCGCAATTAGCTGGCTGCTCTTTGGCAGTCATCCAGATGGATTTTGCCGCTTCGAGCAAACTATTATCTCCATTCATAGCGCTTGCTTCTGCTGCATAGCATGCCACGGCGACATCGTTTTGCTGATAACTTGAAATTTCATCAGAAAAGTTTGCCCAGTCCTGATTTTTGGCAAGTTTTTTTAAATATTCTCCACGCACACGATCTGCGAATGGATAATCACTATAAGTATTCATAAAATCAACTACAGTCTGATTATCTGCATCTTCTAAATTGAGCAACATCAACCAATATGCTGCATAAGGTGCCAAGATATAGTTCTGGTTTTGTAGCTGTTGGACGTATTCAGTTAATGCAACCACATTTTTTTTGTCATACGCGGCTCGCGCTTCTAAAAATTCAGCATCCCCACTAAGTGCAAAAACATGCGTATTGAGCACGAACAACATGCTCATGAAAATTAGGCAGCGGGAGAGGTTAAGTATTGACATAGGTGACTACAAGCGAATCACACGACTGATTAAAAACAGCACAAAAATGGCCGCTAAGGTCCAGCCGATATACTTAATGGTGACTAAAATATAAGAAAGGTATTTTTTATTTCGTGTGGTGACATAAGCGCCCAGTAATACAAACATCGCAATCAAGACCAATATCAAGATTAAACGAATGGTTAGCATGATGCACCTTAAAAATTAGCTAAAATGTGGCATTAAGTTTGGTGTAAAAAATGCGGTCTGTTCCTTGAATCCAGCTGGCGCTTCTTCAATACGATCAAATGTAGCATACTCCCAAGCCGTTGAATCTGCTAATAGCGCCCGTAAAAGGGCATTATTTAAAGCATGTCCAGATTTAAACGCAGTAAAAGCACCGAGCAATGGGTGACCGAGCATATACAAATCACCAATCGCATCCAGTACTTTATGTTTAGCAAACTCATCTTGATAGCGCAATCCATCTGTATTCAATACGCGATACTCATCGAGCACAATGGCATTATCTAAACTACCACCACGCGCTAATCCATTGGCTCGCAGATACTCGACCTCATGCATAAATCCGAAAGTTCTAGCTCGGCTAATTTCTTTAATATAAGAATTGTCTGCAAAATCAATTTTGACATTTTGGCCTGAGTGTTCGAAGACGGGATGAGCAAAATCAATGGTGAAATCCATTTTAAAGCCGTGGTAAGGCTCAAACTTCACCCACTTATCACCTTCTATCACTTCGATTAACTTTTTAATTCTGATAAATTTTTTAGGCGCTTCTTGCTCAGTAACACCTGCTTGTTGTAGCAAGAAAATAAATGGGCCAGAACTGCCGTCCATAATGGGAATTTCAGAGGCAGTCACTTCCACAATAATATTATCCACACCTAAACCAGCTAATGCGGACATTAAGTGCTCTACGGTGGCAACACGTGCACCATTGTGTTCTAGGGCAGAACACATGCGCGTATCACGCACCGCATCAGGTTGTGCTTGTATGCTAGGCGCACCGGGCAAATCGGTGCGTTTGAATACGATGCCAGAGTCGATTGCAGCGGGTTTTAAAGTCAGCGTGACTTTTTCTCCACTGTGCAATCCAACGCCGGTAGCACTTACCTGTTTTTTTAAAGTACGTTGTTTTAACATGTTTGTTTTGACATCTTTACCTATAGCACTTATTTCCTTGTTACAACTTACATTAAATTAAGCTATATTTTAACGCTTAATCTGCTTGTTTACGCAAAAATGCTGGAATGTCATATTCTTCCACACCAGACATTTTCATCGCTTCAACCTGCGCGCGACGGTTATTTTGACTGAACACAGCTGGTGTTTCGTCTTCCATCGCATGCTCCATAAACACAGGCTGACTATTTGTACCTGTCATTAATGTAGTCATCACACGTAGCTCTGGTTTTTGTTGGCGACGTGCAATCGCACCGTTTAAGCCAGTCGCCACCATGGTGACACGCAATCTGTCAGACATGCTTTCATCCATCACGTTACCCACTATCACGGTGGCATCTTCCGCTGTGAACTCTTTAATGGTGTTCATCACATCGTAGTATTCTTTCATTTTAAAGCTACTACTTGCAGTGATATTAATCAAAACGCCACGCGCATTGGCTAAGTTGACATCCTCAAGTAAAGGACTTGCCACTGCTTGTTCTGCCGCAATTCTTGCACGCTCTGGGCCACTGGCTTCTGCAGAACCCATCATTGCCATGCCCATTTCGGACATCACAGTACGCACGTCAGCAAAGTCCACGTTCACCAAACCAGGGCAATTAATAATCTCTGCAATCCCTGAGACAGCATTATGCAATACATCGTTCGCGGCACGGAATGCTTCTAAAAATGGCACATCTTCACCTAATACTTCCATCAGTTTTTCATTAGGTATCACAATCAATGAATCCACATGTTGTGATAGTTCTTCTAATCCTTCGGTGGCTACTTTTGTGCGTTTACCTTCAAAGGCAAACGGTTTAGTCACAACCGCAACGGTCAAAATGCCCATTTCTTTGGCCACTTCAGCAATGATAGGACCCGCGCCTGTACCCGTACCACCGCCCATACCTGCGGTAATAAACAACATATCAGCGCCTTCAATCGCTTCAGCAATACGGTCACGGTCTTCCAATGCTGCATCACGGCCAATTTCTGGTTTTGCACCAGCGCCAAGGCCTTTAGTGATTTCTGAACCAATTTGCAAAAT
This sequence comes from uncultured Methylotenera sp., assembly GCA_964464725.1. GTDB lineage: Bacteria > Pseudomonadota > Gammaproteobacteria > Burkholderiales > Methylophilaceae > Methylotenera_A. Next base: position 13,172 of record CAYXHH010000041.1, read on the forward strand.
AGTACCTGCATTGCTCTTTTTGAGCGCTTGCATATCCGTATTTGCACAAATAAATTCAACGCCATTTAGGTTTTTAGTAATCATGTGTTCAATTGCGTTACCACCGCAACCGCCCACACCAATCACCTTAATAACCGCTTCTTGTGAATCTTTTTCCATAATTTCAAACATTGCTACTCTCCTTTTTTGCCTTTAATATTTGAGTTGGCACATTTATTATCAAATACGCAAACTCTGCCCTAAAACAACGATCTACTGCTACTTCTACTGCTTTTACTTAACGCTAAATTACTACTAAAAATTCCCCTGAAACCAGCTCTTCATCTTCTCAAATATCC
>CAYXHH010000042.1:0-13295 GCA_964464725.1 uncultured Methylotenera sp.
TTTATTCAGGCTGGATTTTATGGGTAAAGACCATTTTCTGACAATGGCCCTTAATTACTAATGACAGATCATAAATCTGGAATAATTTGCCTTGCTTCTCCTGATAATTTACTACTGATGGAGAAACAAATAGATTGCCAGTTTATGTAATGAACTTATCTTGATAACTATAAGATTGTCTGCGATTGAGTATGAAAAGTCAGCACAGGGCGTAGATCTTTAAGTTGTAATTTTTAATCTTAAGATTAGTTTTTCTACAACAATAGTAGAATTAAAGAATCATTCTATTTTCTTCAGTTTTTTGAAAGTAATTCTTTTTCAAAACGTCCGAAATGCAACATAATCGTTGGTAAAATCAACAGGTTCAAAATTGTTGAAGTGACGAGGCCACCTACAATAATCGTTGCCATAGGACCTTCAATTTCTCGACCAGGTTGGCCGCTTCCAGCCGCGAGTGGTAGCAAGCCTAATGCGGTCACGAGCGCAGTCATCAGCACTGACGGTAAGCGTTCAGTCGCACCACGAATACAGGTTTCTAGATTCCAAATGCAGTTTTCTTCATCAATCAAATGTTGAAAATGTGAAATCATCATAATCGAGTTTCTGAGTGTAATCCCAAACAGCGTCACAAAGCCGACTAGTGAGCCTAGTGAAATCCAGCCTCCTGTAAACAAGGCGGCTATTACACCACCAATAAGTGCGAACGGTAGATTAACAAAGGTGAGTAGTAAATTACGTAAATGCCCAAACGCAATATATAACATTAAGAAAATAGCAACACCTGCTAATAGTGAATGCACGATTAAATCTTCACGCGATTTGGCGTTTGCTTCTGCTTCACCTGTGAACTCAATATAATTACCACGATGAAGGCGGATGTCAGATTTGATGCGTTTTTTAAGTTCGTCTGTAAAGCTTTCAACATCACGACCTTCTACATTCGCAGTGATGGTTTGAATGCGTTTTGCTCCAGCATGCAATATTTTTGAGCGTCCAGTTTCTTGCGTAATATACGCAATATCTTTTAAATGCAGCAGTTTGCCTTCTCGATTAAAGAGGGGAATGTTGCCTACATCGCCGATATCATCTCTAGCTTCTAAATCAAGCACAACACTCAAACCAACGGCACGGCTACCCATGTATATTTGTGCGATAGGTACACTTTCATAGGCGGCACGAAGTGTGTCAAGCACATCAGCAGCTTGCAAGCCCCAAACGCCAAGTTTTTCGGGACGAAGTCGAATTACAACTTGTGGCGTACCTGGTGGCGATTGTACTAATACATCCTCGGCACCTTCAATGCTTGCAACCAGACCCGCTAGCTTTTGTGCATCGCGGTCAAGCGCATCTAAATCGTTGCCGTAAATATTAATCACGGTAGAAGCCGCATAGCCAGAAATGGTTTCTTCGATACGTTCGGTTAAAAAAGTATTGATGGCAAAGTTAACCCCTACAAAGCCAATTTCTGCTTTACCGTCACCATCGGCATCCACTGCTTCGCCAGCAAGTTCTTCACGAATATCTTCCAAAATCCTGTCTTGTTCAGCGCCAGATAAGGTGCCGATTTCAATTTCAAATTCACTGTAATGCGTGCCAAAAGTATCGGCGCCATTTTGTGCACGGCCAACCCATTGCGTGACAGACTTAACACCTGGAATGGCACTAATTGTTTTTGCAACAACCTTGCCTAGACGCAACGATTCTTGTGCTGAAGTGCCAGGCACTGCAGTCATATGCATAATAAAGTGACCTTCGTGCAAAGCGGGGATAAACTGACTTTTAAACAGTGGCAAGATACCTAAGCCGAGTGCAATCAAAAATAGGCTGATGGTAATGATGATTTTGTATTGTTTTTCTATCGTATGTAAAAGTGATACATAGCGTTTCTTAATCCATTTAATGATGGGCGAATCTTCAGTCTCTAATTTTGCATGACCTAGCATTAAGTAACACAGGGCAGGGGTGAGCGTCAGAGCTACAACTAACGACGCCATAATGGCGGCGATATAGGCAAAACCTAAAGGCGCAAAAAGTTTGCCTGCCACGCCAGATAAAGTAAGTAGGGGCATAAAGACTAAGGCAACGATGATGGTTGCATAAACGACTGAGCTACGTACTTCCATTGACGCGTTAAATACCACTTGGTAAATGGGAATAGGGCTTGCAAGAAGACGATTTTCTTTTAAGCGCCTAAAAATATTTTCAGTGTCAATGATGGCATCATCTACCACCTCACCAAGCGCAATTGCTAAGCCACCCAAGACCATGATGTTGAGACCAATGCCAAAGTAGTGCATGACAACTATTGCTGTGAGTAAAGATAAAGGGATAGCCGTTGCTGAGATAAAAGCGGTGCGTACATTAAATAAAAATAAAAATAGGATGGTAATGACGAGGATGGAGCCGATGATAATGTCCGTGCGAACTCCATCAATGGCTGTTTCAATAAAGTTTGCAGGTCTAAATAAACCCTCATGCATGGTGACTTGCTCACTCTTTAAGCTGGGTTTGAGTTCTTGTAGAGCTGCTTCAATGGCTTGAGTAACCGCATGGGTGTTGGCGCCCAGTTGACCTTGCACAGATAGATAAACCCCGGTTTCGCCATTAATGGCTGCGGCGCTGATAGCAGGTGCAGCACCTTCTGTGACTCGGCCAATATCACCTAATTTAATACTTAACCCATCTTTATGCACTAAAACTGATTTTGCCAGCATGCTGGCTGTGGTCGCTTGCGCTTCAACATTCACAATAATGCGTTGATTGCTATTTTCAATATAACCTGCACCAGTTACGCCTGTGGCACGCTCGGCCGCAGCTACTACATCACTGATGTTAATTTGATAACGCACTAATTTATCGGGATCAATTTGTACTTGAAATTGCCGCACTTCTCCACCAAACACATTGACATCAGCAACCCCTGGAATCGCTAATAAATGGGGCGTGATAGTCCAATCTACAATTGTTCTAAGTTCCATCAAACTGCGTTGTTTAGACGTGAGGCCAAACCCCAGTACCGTACTGGCACTAGAAGTAAGCGGGGTGATGTTGGGAGTAATACCTTTTGGAATTTGGTTGGTCAGTGTACTTAACCGCTCTGCAACCACTTGGCGGTTCCGATAAATATCGGTGTCTTCGTTAAATATCACTGTTACCACCGATAAACCTGGAATCGACTGCGAGCGCATATTTGAAACGCCCACAGTGCCCGCAATACTCGTTTCTATGGGTTGTGTCACTAGGCTTTCAACCAGCTCCGCAGACAAGCCCGGTGATTCTGTCTGGATGATGATTTGGGTGGGTGAAAACTCTGGGAAAACGTCTAAATTGCTGCGCGTTAAGCTATATAAACCATAAACAACAATCAGCGTTGCTAAGCCAATAATCACGCCATGAAAGCGTATTGAAAAACGAACAAGTGCAGACATCATGTTAAGTATTCCAATGCATGATTAGTCATCATTTTCGTTTTTAATCAAGTATTTAAATTCTTCTGATAATAGTAATTGCGCGCCTTGCACCACCACTTCACTGTCAGTACTCAAGTTTTTATTAAACCAGCCAGCATCTACTTCGTTATCTGTGGTGATTGGTTTACGCACAAACTCATCTTTTCCTTGTTTAAAATATGCCCAAGGTGTGCCGGCATACCAAACAACGGCATTACTCGGAATAATCACGCCATCCACCGCATTAGATTTGGCGTCGCCAAGTTCGACACTGACGCGCATGCCCACTCTTAGTTGATCTGCAGGTGCGCTGTAATAAAAGGTTTTGCCAAAACCATTGGTGTCAGCTTTGGGTGCTGGTGAGACGTAGATAGCTTTGATTGGCGTGCCTGTATCATTTAGCGGCGCAATATTAATGCTTGAACCAGCTGCTGGGTTAGCGGTGCTTAAAGGCAAGCTCACTTGAATGAGCACATTTTTTCTATCTAGTAGGCTAGATAAGTGATTTGGTAGCTTACTATCAAAAATCAGTTTTGATAAAGACTCTCCCCATTGCAATTGCACGCTATTTTGCAAATTTTTCAGCTGCAACTGATAAGATTTAAGATTAGCATTATCGGTATTGACGAGTGCAAGTGCTTCTTGAACGGCGCGGTCAGAGACATTTTTATCATCTTCATTAAGTGATTTAAGTCTTTGATATTGAGTAATATTTTTTTGGCTGTTGGCCTGTGCAAGGTTGGTATTGGCTTGCAGATTTAGAAAATGCGTTTTTGCTTCGATTAAACTATCAATGCTGACCACATAACCAAAGCTTTTAATCTCGCCCTGAAATAACATGGGTTTGAGCTTTGCTGTTTTGATACCGCTATTTTGTTGGGTAGCGAGCGGCAATTTTACGACGCTGATACCTGCATTTTCAGTGACCCGACTAGGACTTTCAATTTCTTCTTCTTGTTCGGTTTGGAATGTTTCATATTCATCTTTACCGTAAAAAACAAGCATCCAAAACAGTACTACGATGAGTAAAGCTTGTAAGGAAACAATGATAATCGTTTTTTTATTCATGGATTTGTGCCTGCAGCTTGTGTTGCGCTATTTTCAGAAATTGTTGAAATAGATAAAGATTCCTCAAACATAGGTCGATGCATCATATTTTCTAGCGCTAATCCGGCGTTAAGTATATTAAATTGTGCGGCAACCAATTGTTGCTCCAGTAAAGTGGTATTCAATTGATGCTTTGTTAGTTCAAGTCTATCGATTAATCCAGCTGCGAATTGCTTTTGTAATTTTTGTTCAAATGCTGATTGTGCAATTTTTTGCTCATTTATTTTGTTAAGTTGTAGCGTGCTGGCTTCATATTTAGCTAATTTTTGATCGAGTTCACCAATAATAGTGGCTTGCAGTGCCTCAAATTGAGCACCTTCTATTTCGCGTAAACGTGTAGCTTCTTTTATTAATGTCGGTTGCTTATTCAATAAATTGAACAAAGTAGCAAACCCTAGCGACCAAATTTTATCGCCAAACTCAAACGCATATCCAGGCGTCAGTGATATGTCTGGAGTTTGTTTAGCGACTTCCAATTTAATCTTGGCTTCTGCGGCCGCATATTTTTCTAAGCTGCGACGAATATCTAGGCGATTCAATAGGGCATTTTCTTGTAATTTACTTTTGGTGGATGCCTTAAAGTAACTTGATTGTTGCGCTAAAGCAGTGTCTATGTCAAAGGACTTAAGTCTTAATTTACTAAAATTTTCTTGGGTTAAACCAACATCTTGAGCTAGTGCAGCGCTAATTTCACTGGCCTTTGCTTGCTCAGTATTAAGTGTAAATAGCGTTTTTTGATATTGTTGTTTAGCTACAAGAAGCTCCGTGCTAGAAAGCTCACCAAGTTGCAAACGTTTTTCAAAGATGTTCACAAGTACTTCTTTTTGCGCCAACTCTTTAGATAAAGCTTGAGTCTGCGCATAATTTTCATGATAACGCAGCAAATCAGCCGCAATTTGGCTGCGCAGTTGCCAGGCAATATCCGCTACATCGATACGCGCAGCTTCCACTAAGTGCTGAGCTTCTTCGATTCTAATGGCACGTTTATTGGTGGTCTCAATCGGAATTTCTACATTTAAGCCATAAGCCCAAGGCCGAATGTCATTATTCGCTCGATTACTTCTTGCGATGTTTCCGCTCAACACAAAGTCATTTTTTAGACCAGCCGTTTCAAGATTCGCATTTGCTAGCGCTAACTGAGCTTTAGCGACGTCTAATTTGCTATGAAAATACAGTGCGCACAAGGTGAGCTCATTTAAGCCCCAGTCGGTAAAAGGCAAATCTGCTTCTTGATAACCCTGTTGAATTAAGTAAGCCTTAAAACCTGTATCATTAATATCCTTATTAATGAGTTTGGTGGTGACTTGAGAAGGCTCAATTGGTCTGGCTTGGTATTTTTCTTTTGCGCAAGCGCTCAGTAAACATATGCTCACTAGGCCTAAGCTTAGTGATGTAATGATAAATTTAGCTGGAGTTTTGAATGTCACGATCGTTTTAACAATAGGGCACGAGCACTATGTGTAATATTAATCGTCTATGCTGGCGTGAACCGAATTGAGTGCATCTTGCAAGGTTTCTTCAGAGAGCTTGTTAATGGTTGTAGCAAGCAGGTCTGCTGCCTCAACTGTACGGATTGGCAGGTCGCTAGTGTTAAGTTCAGCAATTAAACCTGCCGCAGCCCCTGCAATAATGAGCAGATTTTGGCGTTCTTTCATCAGCAATTCGAGCTCAGCGCTTAACATTTTATTTTCATCAGGATTGTTTGATTTTTGCATATAATTCATCTTTATAGATTTAAGGAATACATTACTAATTAGGCGGTATCTTGCTATTCTTAAGGTGACTTTGTCAATCATAAGTCAGTAGCAAGCATTAATTTTGTGTTTGTGTTGTGGCTTTTACTTATCAAATTAGGCAAAGTTGAGATACAATACGCGTTTTATTGAAATGGGCAATGTATTAATAGATTTGCTCAGAACTAAATGCGAGAGTGGCGGAATTGGTAGACGCACTGGATTTAGGTTCCAGCGCCGTGAGGCGTGAGAGTTCGAGTCTCTCCTTTCGCACCATCAACAACTAACCGTTTTCTTGGTTAATTAATTCATAACGCTAAGAAAACAATTTTTACAGGAAATGCAACATGGCAGCATCCGTTGAAACAATCAGCAATTTAGAGCGTCGCATGACTATTAAGATACCGTTGGCGCCGCTTGAAGGTCAAATTAGACAGCGTCTAAATCAAATATCACGCACAGCTAAATTTTCTGGTTTCCGTCCAGGCAAAGCGCCTATTGGTTTGGTAAACCAACACTATGGTGACCAAGTGCGTGATGAAGTCTATTCAAAAGCAGTAGAAACCAGCTTTGGTGATGCGGTTGAAGAGAATAAGTTACGTGTTGCTGGTTACCCCAATATTGAACACAAACCATTTGCAGAAGCGGCTACTGAATTTGAGTACACAGCGACATTTGAGGTGTTTCCAGAAGTTAAACTTGGTGATTTAAGCAAAATTAAATTAGAAAAGCCTAGTTTGGAAATTGGCGAAGCTGATGTGGACAAAACTATTGAGGTGCTTGTAAAACAAAGAGTTGTTTATGAGCCTGTTAAGCGCGCTGCTAAAAAAGAAGATCGTGTAAACATTAGTTTGAAAGCAAGCATAGACGGTCAACAAGTTGAAGATACTGCTGGCAATGGAATGGATTTGGTATTAGGTGAGCCTGGCAGAATCCCTTTGTTTGATGAGGCGCTTGAAGGCGGTAAAGTTGGTGAGACTAAACAATTTGATATTACTTACCCAAAAGACAATAGTGCATCACAGGTTGCTGGTAAAAAAGTCAGTTACGAAGTGACGTTTAACAGCATCTCGCAACCAAAATTCCCTAAAGTAGATGCCGACTTTGCTAAAAGTTTAGGTGTTGAAGATGGCGATGTAAAAAAAATGCGTGCTGAAATCAAGTTAAGTCTTGAACAAGAAGCTGAAAAACGTATCAAAGCACGTCTAAAAGAATCAGTATTTCAAGCTTTGGTCGAAGACGCCAAACTTGAAGTGCCTAAAGCTTTAATGAATGTCGAAATTAATCGAATGATGCAGATGGCTGCGCAAAATTTACAACAACGCGGTATGGCGGCTAAAGATATTCAATTAGAACCCGTTATGTTTGAAGAGCAAGCAAAACGCAGTACTGCTTTACGTTTGATTTTGAGTGAAATTGTTAATGCAAATAACTTACAAGCAAATGCTGAGCAAGTGCGTGCAGTGGTTGATAGTTTTGCAAATAGCTATGAAAAGCCAGAGGAATTAGTAAGCTGGTATTACGCGGATGTTAAACGTTTAGATGAGCCAGCTGCATTGGCGACAGAAGAAAATGTAGTCAATTGGGTGCTTGAAAAGGCAAAAGTCACCTCTAAGAAGATTAAGTTCGAAGAGTTGATGGCTGGCGCGTAATCAGTGATATCTTAAAGGAAAATAATGAGCGATTTTTTTGTGAATAATAGTCAAATGCCAACGCCAGAAAATTTGGGTTATATCCCGATGGTGATAGAGCAGAGTGGTCGTGGTGAGCGCTCATATGATATCTATTCACGCTTATTAAAAGAACGTGTGATATTTTTAGTTGGACCTGTTAATGACATGTCAGCTAATTTGGTGGTTGCGCAATTGCTGTTCTTAGAAGCTGAAAATCCAGACAAAGATATTTCTTTATATATCAACTCACCAGGCGGCTCTGTGACGGCTGGTATGTCAATTTATGACACCATGCAATTTATTAAGCCAGATGTAAGCACATTATGCATTGGTCAGGCAGCGAGCATGGGTGCTTTTTTGCTAGCGGCTGGTGCAAAAGGCAAACGTTTTAGTTTGCCAAATTCTCGTGTCATGATACATCAGCCTTCTGGTGGCTTTCAGGGTCAATCCACCGATATCCAGATTCATGCTAAGGAAATTATGTACTTACGTGAAAAGCTTAACGCAATTTTAGCGAGTCATACTGGAAGAACGACAGAAGAAATTGACCGCGATACCGAACGTGATAACTTTATGAGTGCAGAAGAATCCGTCAAATATGGCATGATAGACAAGGTCATTGCCAAACGTATCCAAGCGGAATAGTATATACACTAAATTAAGCAGTTAGATAGGTTAAGGATGTTGCATGGCCACTAAAGCCGAAGGTGAAAAATTATTGTATTGCTCTTTTTGCGGCAAAAGTCAGCATGAAGTTAAAAAGTTAATCGCTGGTCCATCGGTATTTATTTGTGATGAGTGCGTTGACCTATGTAACGATATCATCAAAGAAGAAGTACAAAGCTTAAGTGAAATCAAAGCAACTGATAAATCATTACCTACTCCACAAGAAATCTGTGCCATCTTAGACCAATATGTGATAGGTCAAGTACAAGCCAAAAAAAATCTATCAGTCGCAGTTTATAACCACTATAAGCGCTTAGGTCATAACCACATTTCTGAAAACACTACTAAAGATGATGTGGAAATTCAAAAAAGTAATATCTTGTTGATTGGCCCTACGGGCTCAGGCAAAACGCTGCTTGCTCAAACCTTAGCTCGCTTGCTAGATGTACCATTTGTCATGGCGGACGCAACAACACTCACAGAAGCAGGATATGTGGGTGAAGATGTAGAAAATATTATGCAAAAGCTCTTGCAAAAATGTGATTATGACGTTGAAAAAGCGCAACGTGGCATTGTTTATATTGATGAGGTTGATAAGATATCTCGTAAATCTGAAAACGCTTCTATTACGCGTGATGTCTCAGGAGAGGGTGTTCAACAAGCCTTGTTGAAACTCATTGAAGGCACTGTGGCTTCTGTGCCGCCACAAGGTGGCCGTAAACATCCAAATCAAGAATTTGTGCAACTCGATACCACCAACATATTGTTTATATGTGGTGGTGCGTTCGACGGTCTAGACAGAGTAATTCGCAGACGTTCAGAAAAGGGTGGTATTGGCTTTGGTGCAGAAGTGCAAAGCAAAGATGACACCAACGATATTGGTAGCGTGTTGCGCGATGTTGAGCCAGAGGATTTAATTAAGTTTGGTTTAATTCCGGAATTTATTGGCCGTCTTCCAGTTGTGGCGACGCTAGAGTCCTTAGATGAAGAAGCACTCATTACAATTCTTACTGAGCCTAAAAATGCACTTACCAAGCAATATATTAAGTTATTTAAAATGGAAGGTGTAGATTTAGAGTTTAGAGATTCTGCTCTACATTTAATTGCTAAAAAAGCATTAGAACGCAAAACTGGCGCACGTGGTTTGCGCTCGATTTTGGAACATGCTTTATTGGAAATTATGTACGATTTACCTTCAATAGAAAACTTAAGTAAAGTTGTGATTGATGAAGGTACAATTAAAGGTGATTCACAGCCTTTATTAATTTACCAAGATGCACCAAAAGTCGCCGAAAAAGCGAGCTAGTTTGTCCCACTAACAGCCCTTCATGGGCTATTGCAAATTATCCACCGTGGTTTTATAGTGCTTATAAAGCAAAAAGAATTTTATTATTCTTTAAATTAGCACTTGAAGTAGCGAAGAGTGTTCCCAATCTAAAAGCATAGGTAGTATATTTACCGTGTAATACAGAAAGAAATTTATGACAGAACAAGCTTTGCCAGAAAATAAATTTGAAATTCCGCAGGACATGATGCCATTGTTGCCTCTGCGCGATGTGGTTGTCTATCCACACTTAGTCATTCCATTGTTTGTTGGGCGGGCTAAATCTGTTAAGGCGCTTGAAATTGCCTCTGAAGGCAGTAAGCAAATTTTATTAGTCGCACAAAAGTCTGCTAATAAGGATGAGCCGGATGCGGAAGATTTATATGAAATAGGCACTATGGCCACTGTTTTGCAAATGCTTAAACTGCCTGATGGCACAGTGAAAGTCTTGGTAGAAGGTTTGCATCGTGTGCGCGTTTCTGAATTTTTAGAGACAGATGACTGCTTTTTGGCTAAAGCTGAAAAAATTATTGACCCAGTAGAAAATCATGGCGAAATTGAAGCTTTGATGCGCACTGTGTTTACGCAATTTGATCAGTATGTCAAACTTAATAAGAAAATTCCGCCAGAAATACTCACTTCGCTTGCCACCATTAATGATGCAGGTCGTTTAGCAGATACAATTTCTGCACACTTAACTCTAAAACTAGAGGAAAAACAAAAAATTCTAGAAATGTTGAGTGTCACAGAGCGTTTAGAACATCTATTGCATTTAATGGAATCTGAAATTGATATCCTTCAAGTAGAAAAACGTATTCGTGGTCGCGTTAAGCGTCAGATGGAAAAAAGTCAGCGCGAGTATTATTTGAATGAGCAAGTCAAAGCCATTCAAAAAGAGCTTGGCGAACACGATGAAAATGCGGATATGGACGAGCTTGAAGCGCGTATCAAAAATGCAGGCATGACAAAAGAAGCACTCGCAAAAGTGAATGCAGAGCTAAAAAAACTCAAAATGATGTCTCCAATGTCAGCTGAAGCATCGGTTGTCCGCAACTTTATTGATACCCTAGTTGGGTTGCCTTGGAAGAAAAAAACCAAAATAAGCAAAGACTTAAAAGTGGCTGAGGCCATACTAGATGCGGATCATTATGGTCTAGAAAAAGTTAAAGAGCGTATTGTTGAATACTTAGCGGTACAGCAACGTGTGGGTAAACTAAAAGCACCTATTTTATGTTTAGTTGGCCCGCCAGGTGTAGGAAAAACTTCACTAGGACAAAGTATTGCTAAAGCTGTTAATCGCAAGTTTGTACGTATGGCGTTGGGTGGTGTGCGTGATGAAGCTGAAATCCGCGGACACAGACGTACCTATATTGGGTCGATGCCAGGTAAAGTCTTGCAAAGTATGACTAAAGTCGGTGTTAAGAATCCACTATTTTTATTAGATGAAGTCGATAAAATGGGTCAAGACATGCGCGGTGACCCATCATCTGCGCTATTAGAGGTGCTTGATCCTGAGCAAAATCATACCTTTGCTGATCACTACGTTGAAGTGGATTATGATTTGTCTGACGTGATGTTTGTTGCAACCGCAAACAGTATGAATATCCCTGCGCCCCTGCTAGACAGGATGGAGATTATTCGCTTGGCAGGGTATACCGAAGATGAAAAAATTAGTATTTCAATGAAGTATTTATTGCCTAAACAACTTAAGGCGCATGGTCTTAAACCCACTGAAATTAGTATTTCTGAAAACGTTATCCGCGATATCGTGCGTTATTACACACGTGAAGCTGGGGTACGTAGACTAGAGCAAGAAATTGCAAAAGTATGCCGCAAGGTGGTGAAAGATTTGTTGCTGACTAAAAATAATGCTAAAAAAGCTCGTCAAGTTAAAGGCGCTCTCGAAGAGAAATCGGCGAAAAAAATCATTGTGAACTCTAAAAACTTAGACAAGTATTTAGGTGTTTATCGTTATGACTATGGCGTTGCCGCTAAAGAAAATCAAATTGGTCAGGTAACAGGGCTAGCTTGGACCTCTGTTGGTGGTGAGTTACTGACGATAGAGGCGATTACATTACCAGGTAAAGGTAAAACCATTAAAACAGGTAAGTTGGGCGATGTGATGCAAGAATCTTTAGAGGCTGCAATCAGTGTGGTTCGTAGTCGCGCTAAAAAACTTGGGATTAGTGAAGATTTTTACGAGAAAAAAGATATTCACATTCATTTGCCTGAAGGCGCGACCCCTAAAGATGGTCCAAGTGCAGGGATAGGCCTAACTACAGCATTGGTATCTGCATTAACTGGCATACCTGCGCGCGCTGATGTTGCGATGACGGGTGAAATTACATTGCGAGGTGAAGTGTTGCCCATTGGTGGCCTTAAAGAAAAGTTATTGGCAGCCCATCGTGGTGGGATTAAGACAGTATTAATCCCAGAGTCTAATGTTAAAGATTTAGTAGAAATCCCGGAAAATATTAAAAATAATTTACATATTCACCCTGTTAAGTGGATAGATCAAGTATTAGAGCTTGCTTTAGAGACGATGCCGCAGCCCTTAGAAGAGAAAGTAGTAGAAATATCAACCGTTTCATCAGATGCAAATTTAGATATTAATGCGCCTATCACGCACTAGACTTTCTTTTCTTTAAGGTTTAATCTTATTGAATAACATAAAAATCTACTCAAAGCCTTGACAGAGGCTTTTGTAGCTTGTTATAAAGTCATAACAGGATATGCCTGTTATTTTAGTCAATAACATATTGAGGGGATTACTCGTGAATAAATCAGAATTGATTGATCAAATTGCAAAATCAGCTGGTATTTCAAAAGCGGCTGCAGGCCGTTCATTGGACGCAACAACAGATGCAATTACTAAAGCACTTAAAAAAGGCAATATTGTTACTTTAATTGGTTTCGGTTCTTTTTATGTAGGTAAGCGTGAAGCCAGAAATGGTCGTAATCCCCGTACTGGCGCAACAATTAAAATCAAAGCTGCAAATTCTCCTAAGTTTAGGGCTGGTAAAGCGCTTAAAGATGCTGTAAACTAGCGGTCTTTACTGATTAAGCAATTAATCAGTAAAAAAGTTTAGTTAAGACTATATTAGTTAATGATTTAGTCGCAGGGGTGCTTAGCTCAGTTGGTAGAGCGTCGCCCTTACAAGGCGAATGTCAGCGGTTCGACCCCGTTAGCACCCACCAATAACTAAATACATATCGCCTCAAATTTATTAAGAGTGCTAGATTTTTTAGCACTCTTTGATTTTGAGCTTGATAGATAACTTAATCTGACTGGAGTGGTAGTTCAGTTGGTTAGAATACCGGCCTGTCACGCCGGGGGTCGCGG
>CAYXHH010000043.1:0-6999 GCA_964464725.1 uncultured Methylotenera sp.
GAAGTCATTGCTGCAGCCGAATTGCTCGAAAAAGATTGGGGTGTTTCTGCCGATGTTTGGAGCGCACCAAGCTTTACTGAGCTTCGCCGCGAAGGTTTAGACTGTGAGCGCTGGAACATGTTAAACCCAGATAAACCACAACGTTTAAGTTATGTAGCACAGTGCTTTAAAGATGCGGCAGGCCCCGTGATTGCATCGACTGACTACATGCGTAGCTTTGCCGAGCAAATTCAACGCTTTGTGCCGAACAAATTTGTGGCATTAGGCACTGATGGCTACGGACGCTCTGACTCGCGCGAGGCCTTGCGTGACTTCTTTGAGGTAGACAGACATTATGTGGCCGTGGCAGCACTGAAAGCGTTAAGTGATGAAGGTAAATTGCCAACTACAAAAGTAGCCGAGGCCATTAAAAAGTACAAACTAGATAGCAATAAACCAAACCCTACATTAGTATAAAAATTGGTTCAATAAAAAGGTTTAACAGCAAAGGTTTAACAACATGAGTTTAAAAGAAGTATTAGTGCCTGATATTGGCAACTTTGATTCGGTCGATGTGATTGATGTTTTAGTCAAAGCAGGTGACACCATCGCTGTAGATGATTCACTGTTGACGGTCGAATCTGACAAAGCCTCTATGGATATTCCTGCACCATTTGCTGGTGTAGTGAAAGAAGTGAAGATGAAAGTGGGCGATAAAATTGCACAAGGGCATCTCATTTTGACCATGGAGACATCTGAATCAGTAGCGCCAGCTAGCAATGCAAGTGCAGCATCTAGCCCAGCACCAGCCAAACCTGTGGAAACCCCAAAAGCCGTGATTGCAGAGCAATCCATCCCAGAACCAAGCCGCCCCGCGCCTGAACCTGCACAAAAAATTCAGCCAGTGCACCAACCACTCCCTGTTGCTGAAAGTGCCATTAGCTCTGGAAACAAAACATCGCATGCTAGTCCGTCAGTACGCAAATTTGCCCGTGAACTTGGGGTTAACTTAAGTTTAGTTAAAGGCAGCGGCAACAAAAACAGAATTCTCGCGAGCGATGTGCAAGCATTTGTAAAAGCTGAGCTTGCAAAACCACGGACAGAAAATATGGGCGCGGGTCTCGGTGCTCTAGCCGCCTTACCAATGCCTGTGATTGATTTTAGCCAGTTTGGTGCGATTGAAACTAAACCATTGTCACGCATTAAAAAGCTCTCTGGGGCAAACTTACATCGCAACTGGGTCACTGCGCCTCATGTCACGCAGTTTGATGAAGCCGACATCACCGACTTGGAAGACTTTAGAAAATCCATGATGTCTGAGGCTGAAAAACGCGGTGTTAAGCTCACCATGTTGGCATTTTTAATTAAAGCTTCTGTGAATGCGCTTAAAGCTTACCCTAACTTTAATTCTTCGCTTTCACCCGATGGTGATAGTTTGATTCTTAAAAATTACTACAACATCGGCTTTGCCTGTGACACGCCAGATGGCTTGGTCGTGCCTGTCGTCAGGGATGTGCAAAATAAAGATGTTTTAGACATTGCACGCGACCTCATGGAGCTATCCACCAAAGCACGTGAGCGGAAACTCAAAGTCGAAGAAATGCAAGGCGGCTGCTTCACCATCTCAAGCTTGGGAGGCATAGGCGGTACTATGTTTACACCGATTATTAACTGCCCAGAGGTGGCAATTTTAGGTGTTTCGCGTTCTAGCATACAGCCTGTTTATAACAAAGCGACAAATGGTTTTGAGCCGCGCCTCATACTCCCATTATCACTATCTTATGATCACCGTGTAGTAGATGGTGCCGATGGCGCGCGCTTTACCAGCCATATGCGCATGATGTTATCTGACGTTCGTCGTCTGTTACTTTAAATTTTGCCCAAGAAAAATTGACTGATTTTTTTGTTAAGTATTCTACTCATTTAATTAACTTCAGTTAATCTTTCTGGGCGATTAGCTGGCAGACCAATGCACTGATGTAGGGCAATGACTGTAAGGCCAACATCGATACCCAAAGCTGGACATCCACATTCGCAAGTCCCCGACTTGCCAGCATTGCAAACGCACACATGATGAGTGCGCTAAGTATCATCACTTCTTCGCTGATAGGTGCTAATACTTTCCATTTACTCACCGCAGTTTTAGTCTTAGCTGTCACCACAAACACACCTACTTTTTGAATGATGCCCATCATGACCCCGCGTGCAATGGCATGAGACAAACCCAAACTTGCAAGTGAAGCTCCAAAAATATCAGCCCAACTACACTGCATGGTTTTGCGATACAAAATTGGCCCTAAAGCGGCTTTAATAGTCAAAAAGCAAAGAATAGGCACAATCATAATCGTCACGGGCAAACTAAAGTTCTTAGGGAAAGCCAACATGGCGAGCGTCCAAAAAATTGAGCCCATGGTAAATATGAGCTGTAATGCGTCACCAAACCAACCAAACCAACCGGTTAAAAAGTGGTAGCGCTGACTAAAGCTTAAATTAGATTTGCCAAGCAATTTTGGAATATGATGCTTTAATATTTGCATTGCACCAAAGGCCCAACGATAGCGTTGTGATTTAAGTGCTGTAAAGTTAGCAGGCGTTAACCCACGGCCAAACGTGTCATCCACATAACGCAACTCAAAATCACTCTCTAACAAGCGCAAGCCTAATTCTGTATCTTCACATATGCACCACTCTGACCAACCACCTAGGTCCTTAAGTGCTTGATGACGAATGAGCGTCATTGTGCCATGCTGAATCAGCGCATTACGTTCATGACGGTGATGCATGCCAATTCTAAAAAATCCTTCGAACTCCCAATTACACATGCGGCTAAAAAAACGATGTTCCCAATTGCGATGCGCTTGTGGTGCTTGCACTACACCAACATGAGCTTCTAAAAAATGTGGGGTCAGTGTCGCTATCCAATCTGGAGTGACCACATAATCTGCGTCGACCACCCCAATCACTTTTGCCTCAGGATGTGTTTTTGTAAGTGCAAAATTGAGTGCGCCAGCTTTAAACCCTGGCCAACTGGGTAAATGGTAAAAATGAAAATTACTCGGCAAGTCAGCCATATAAGCTTCAATCGGTTTCCATTTGGCTTCATCTTTAGTATTGTTATCAACCACAATAACTTCGTAGTTGGTATAGTGAAGTTTCTTTAGGCTTTCTATCGTGGCTATCACCATCTCGGGTGGCTCGTTATAACAAGCCAAATGAATAGAAACCATCAGCTCTTGCTCAGCAGGCAGTGGCGCCATGCGTTTATAGATACGCCTCCATTGGCGCTTAAACATCACCTCACTAAACTCTACTGCGTAAATCATCAGCACCGCTGAGGTAAGTGCCATACCGACGATTAAACCACCTAAAACAAGAAAGTCGCGAAGTGTGTAGTAATAATCCCCTGGCAAATTCCATGCAACTACAAGTGTAGTAATACATGCTTGCAATAGAATTGCCATCGAGACAAAACCACCTACACCCCATTCTTTAAATCGCCAGCCAATAAAAGCGATGGGTAAAAATGCTAGCAAAGTCGACCAGAGCGCTTTAGCAACCCAACGATTATCTTTGGGAACAGCGCCCTGTAAGGAGTATTTTTCGTGCCTATCGGCATTAAACATGCCCCAATAAGCCCCCGCCCAGCCTTCGATTTCTACCTTCCAAGGCTGGTCAAATGCTTCCATCAAGTAATAGTCATAATCTTGTGTCACATTTTTCGCCAAGAATTCGCGCACAAAACGTGCCTGATTCACTTCATTTGCCACTGCGGCACCAATTTTTGGTCCGCGACTTGGCCAACCTATTTCCGTAATGACTATTTTTTTACGTGGGAAAGCATCCATCAGCGCTTGATAACGCTCTACCGCATATTGGGCAGCATTCTCTATTGGGACACCTTCATGATAAGGCAATAAATGCACAGCAATGTAATCCACATGCTTGACTAGCTCTGGATATTTAATCCATATGTGCCAAGGCTCTGCGGTTGAAATGGGCACTCTCGACGTTTTACGCACATCGTCTAAATAAGGAATCAAATCTTCCACAGAAATATCCGCTCTCAATATTGCCTCATTACCAATAATTGCGCGCTCGATATTGTCGTAATAAATTATTTTTTCTTTTAAAGCAGCGATTTCACGTGCATTTGCATATTTATCTTGATTTATCCAAGCGCCAGCAATCACAGAAATACCTTGCTTGTCTGCCAAGGTGATCACTTCACCATTTTCTAAAGAGGTATACACGCGAATGCGATTCGCATATTTCTTCATGAGTTTAAGGTCTTCAACCAACTCTGCCGTACTTGGGAACACTTTTTCAAGAGGACTTTGGTCGGCGCGATAAGCACTGTAAGCAAAGCCATGCAATATAGGTTTTACGTTGATAAGAGGTAATGCTTGGTTAGCAAGCACCCATAAGCCAAAATGGATTGCAGCAATAATACTGGCAAAAATGAATGGTTGCGAAAATCTTTTAAGATGCTGAATCATCAAACTTTTACTTTAAATACATAGAGTTAGACTGTAGGGCGAAGTTGTTTTTTGTACGGCCAATTTGCAACCGCCATTAAACAATTAATCACGAACCAAGCAATGGCAGCGCGATTATTCGGCTCTTGTAATAGGCATAACAATGCTAGAATTAACAACGAGATACATAATGCATAGTGAAGCCATTTTTGACGCTTAGGATTGGTTTGACTTAACACCAAATTGAGCCCAAAAATAATCGCTGGCAATATAAAAATCAGGTTAGGATAATCGCGATAACGTCCATCCACGTAAATTAAATAACTTGCAGTGAGAGCACCAATCAACAGGGCATAGTTTGAAATTTGAAGCACCGTTTGCGAGCTTACACTTGGTTTCGCGATGTTCTTTGGTTGAATTAATACAGCCAACCAGCCCACTAATGCAACACCACCTAAGGCTAGCCACTCAGTGGTATCCCTGCATGCAGCGATTAAATAATCGTATTGGAGCATCAAGACTAAGCCAGAAATCGCACCAAGACTTGCTGCGCCCAATAATGCAGCTGCTCGATTTTCTTGGTTAAACAAAGCCAAGGCTAAAAAAAGCATCGCGCCTATGATTGCTAAAAAAATAGGCAAAGCCCCGTCTGCACGTTCGGCAACTGGGGCACTTAACGAGAATTTGGAGTTAAAATTCACATCATAAATGCCCCAATACCCGCCTACCGTGCCCTCTAGCACGCGCTTCCATGGCTGATCGATCGCTTCAATGATATTGTATTGCCAGTTTTTATCGTGCGCCATTTGTAAAAACTCGCGTACATAACGTGCTTGATTAATCAAACTGGGTGTTGACGTATTGCGTTGACGCCCTAACGATGGCCAACCGGTTTCACCGATTAAAACTGGTTTTTTAAAGGTTGATGCCAGTTGCGACATCACATTAGCCGCATGATTGGCCGCATTTTCTACGGCGACAGGATCATTCTCCCAATAGGGCAAAATATGTACTGTTATAAAGTCAACATACTGCGCTGTTTCTTGATGCTTATTCCAAAACTCCCAAACATCTGCATAGGTTATTGGTGTCTTCGTATGGCTTTTTGCATACTTTAAATATCGATGCATGGTTGCAGGCGTTTGCTCTTGTCGCAAAAACACTTCATTGCCAATAATTAAGGCCTTAATCGTGTCTGGGTATTGATTCGCGCGCTTAACCGCAAGTTTGATTTCAGCTTCATTATCGGCATTTGTCCAGCCAACCCAAGCGCCTAAATACACTTTGAGCCCAATTTTACTGGCTGCTTCAGGTACATAATCCATGCCTTGTCCAACAGAATAAGTACGTACACAATCCGCAATTTCTGCTAAACGCTTTAAATCTGCATCAATCTGCGCAGGGCTAATTTTGATACCAAGAATAAATGGTGACTGGTCTTTGCCATAATAAGGCGCGTATGAAACACATTGTAGTTTATGATTGTTTAATGCTGGCACAACAATCGAAACAGGCTGATTTAGCTGGTAAATCCAATACCCTGCCAGCAAAAGTAAAATAAAATAAAATCCAGCGTAGCCCCATAAACGACTAAATGATTGGGTGTACATAAAACTCCGACAAGATGACTTTTTTTAACTCAATAAAGTGTTTGATTTGAATTTAATAAATTCTTAAAATTGAACCATAAATAATAAGAAACTTAATTTTTAACAGTTTCTAAGCTTAACGTTAGAGAATTAAGCGTTGGTAAAAAAAGATTTTTTAAAAGCGAATTTATGTTGCCACAACGCGATACAATCATCGATTAAAACATAAAGAAACTTAAAGAATTGTAACATGAGAAAATTTTTCACTGGTCTTGTTTTAAGCTATTTAGTCTTCCTCCCAACAGCACATGCAACACCTCCATTTAAAGGGATCAACTACAGCGGTGAATACCTATGTAAAGGAAAGAATGATGTAGTCGGCGATTATGAGGTGATTGTCACACTTAAGCTCAATCGTTTAAATAGTAATGCCAAATTTGGCGTATACGACTTTAATACTGAAACAGAGAACTCTGTGATTTATTATGGTCAAGCAGTGGCAGATGGCAACCGTTTAGCACTCACCTTTAAACTCTCCAAATCCCCTAATGCCGAATATAGCACTGGCATAGGCGAGTTTAAAAGATTGAAAGGTCAACGTTGGGGCTTTAATCACCAATATTATGAGCCAGACGATAGCGGTGGAAATTATGGTACAGAGTTTTGCGCCATGCAAAATGCACAGCCATTACCAGTAAAAAAGAAGAAATCCTCCAATAAAAGTTCTTAATGTTCTTGTTGAGCATGCCATTATGCGTTTAAACATGTGGGTTTAATGCTAAAATTTCACCCTATTAAATCAAGTTTTAGAAAGTTTGCATGAGCAATTTAATTGAAGTTCTAGTGCCTGATATCGGCAATTTTGATAGCGTAGATGTAATCGAAGTATTGGTAAAAGCTGGCGACACCATCGCCAAAGAAGATTCATTGATTACAGTCGAATCTGACAAAGCCTC
>CAYXHH010000043.1:7099-8411 GCA_964464725.1 uncultured Methylotenera sp.
TAGGCTCAGGCCCAGGTGGCTACACGGCAGCGTTTAGAGCCGCTGACTTAGGTCTCAAAGTAGTGCTCATTGAACGCTACTCAACGCTTGGCGGCGTATGCTTAAACGTGGGTTGTATCCCCTCAAAAGCATTATTACACACTGCAAAAGTCATCACCGAAGCCGAAGAAACCGAACATCACGGTGTAAGCTTTGGCAAACCTAATGTTAACCTTGAACAGTTGCGCAACTGGAAGGCCAATGATGTTGTTGGCAAACTCACTGGCGGCTTAAGTGCAATGGCAAAACAGCGCGACGTAACCGTAGTGCAAGGGATTGGTAAATTCACTAGCCCCAATCAAATCGCTGTCACCTCGGCAGATGGCAAAGTCACTACCATTGGTTTTGAAAATGCGATTATTGCAGCGGGTTCGCAGGCGACTAAATTCCCAGGAGCACCAGAAGATGAGCGCATTATGGATTCAACTGGCGCATTGGCCTTAGCAGACATTCCTAAACGGATGTTGATTATAGGCGGCGGCATTATCGGCCTTGAAATGGGCACGGTGTATGACGCACTTGGTTCAAAAGTCAGCGTGGTTGAGTTTATGGATGGTCTGATTACAGGTTGTGACCGTGATTTAGTGCGTCCATTACAAAAGCGCATGGAAAAACGCTTTGAAGCCATTATGCTCTCTACCAAAGTGAGTAAGATTGAGGCTAAAAAAGACGGTATTCATGTGTCATTCGAAGGCGAAAATGCACCTAAAGGCGTTGAAATATACGACCGCGTATTAGTCTCTATTGGACGTCGCCCTAACGGCAAAAATATAGGCGCAGAAAATGCAGGTGTTGCCGTTGATGACCGTGGTTTTATTGCCGTAGATAAGCAAATGCGTACCAATGTACCGCACATTTTCGCGATTGGCGATATTGTTGGCCAACCCATGTTAGCGCACAAAGCGACGCACGAGGCTAAAGTCGCAGCAGAAGTGATTGCTGGACACAAAGTAGAATTTATCGCTAACGTAATCCCAAGTGTTGCTTACACTGACCCAGAAATCGCTTGGGTTGGCATGACCGAAACTGAAGCCAAAGCCAAAGGCATCGAGATAGAAAAAGCCAGCTTCCCTTGGGCAGCAAGTGGGCGCGCATTAGCTAATGCAAGAACTGACGGTACCACTAAGTTGATTTTTGATAAAGAAACGCACCGCGTGATTGGCGCAGGCATTGTTGGAACAAATGCAGGTGAATTGCTTGCTGAAGCTGTATTAGCGATAGAAATGGGTGCGGACGCGCATGACTTAGGCCTGACCATTCATGCACATCCAAC
>CAYXHH010000043.1:8511-12743 GCA_964464725.1 uncultured Methylotenera sp.
TTTTTATGGGCAAGCAACAGGCGACAATTCTGTACCCACAAACTCTGGTTTAACTTTTTGTAGCTCTGTTGCCGCTTCAAGGGTAACCGCTTTAATCAACAAACTACTCGAGGAATTGCCTGCACTGCGGAGTGCTTTAGTTGCATTTCTAACCCCTTTGCTTTGTAAATCATTAAGCAGGCTACTTGCAAGTTGTTCATCTTGAAACAAGCCAAAAGAAATCGCATTACGCCATTGCGAATCTTGCACAATATACAATTCTTGCACGCCTAAGGCTCTAATTTCAGCCGCCTTTTTCTCTGCCAGCTCGGCACTTTTAAGTGGTGGGTAATAGACCCAAAAACGCCTATCTTCTGTCGCAACTTGTTCTTGCTTAATGTCACTTTGTAAGCCTAAGCGCGCCAACACCACTTGGGCAGCAGGTAAATTAGTTTGTGTAAAATTACCCCAAGAATAACAAGTGGTTGCAACTGGCTCACTCACTTGTGGAATTGATGATGTCGTGGCCATCGTCATCGTTGTACCAGTGCTTGCCTCACTTTTCGGCATCGCATCCAAAGCTTCTTGCGTTAACACAATCAACTTTTCTGGATTAATTTCTTTATTTGCAGTCACTGGCGCAGGTGCTAATTGATTCAAATTAAAATAGGCATACAAACCCACGTTAAGTAGCAACAACAGTAAAACAATTAATCTCATCTTAATTCTTTCTTTAAACTTCTGCTAACAATGCTAAGCCGTGCAACACCAAATTTTGTGTAATGATAACCTGTTTTTTATCAAGATTTGATATTTGCATCGCGAGCGCTTTTGCAATCATTTCTGCATCACCTCCGCTTAACAACAATAACGGTGCGCTTTCCGAGTATTTTTCAAGTCTTTTGAGGGTTAAGTTAATGGCACCAACCGCCGCATTCAGCATACCAGATTGAATCGCGTCAGATGTATTGGTTGGAAAAGCCTGCCAGTCACCCTCTTCCACATTCAACAATGCCGCATTTTTGCTTAACGAGGCCCGCATTAAATGTAAGCCTGGCATAATGCTGCCGCCCAAAAAATCACCAGTTTGACTGATTGAATCAAGGGTAATAGCTGTGCCAGCGTTTACCACCACAATTGCTTGATGATAAGTATGCCAAGCCGCCACCAAAGCCGCCCAGCGGTCTACCCCTAAGGAAGGCGCATAATGATTAGTTAAGCCATGCGCGCTCGTACCCACTTGTAAAAATTGGGCTTGAAGTGGCGTTAACTTCTCTGCAATACGCTCTGCCATCGCCTGCCCTGCCACATTGGCGATAAATGCTTTTTGTGCTTCAACAATTGGCAGTTCAGCCTTTGCAATCTCGGTATTCAAGCACGACTTAACAGCAGAAAGCTGCCCATTTTTATCTGCCAACGCCCATTTGGTGCGCGTGTTGCCGATATCAATTAACAGTATCAACTCACACCTCGCAATGAAATTTCACCTGCCGAAAAACGTTGTTGCCCAAGTGCGGTTTCTACCACCAAAATACCGTCATCCGCCACACCAGTGACCGTGCCGATGGATTCAGTGCCATTAGGTAGCAACATACGCACTGCTTTATTTTTGTAGGCATGGTAGCGCAGCCATTCATCGCGCACTGACACAAAACCTTGCGTCTCAAACATGCTCAATACATCTGCCAAGTGTTTTAAAATGCGGCCAAGCAACACACTTTGGTTGATGGGCGTTGCACTTGCATGTACCAAATCAATGGCAGGCTGGTCTATGCTATTTAACACATTTTTAGGTAAGTTTAAGTTAATGCCCACGCCAATCACCGCAGAACTTGGGCCCTCCAAATCACCTTGAAGCTCAATTAAAATGCCCGCTAATTTTTTGGGCGATCCATTTTCGGTCACCAGTACATCATTCGGCCATTTGAGCTCTGCTTGCTGCACACCCAATTCATGTAAAGCGCGGATTAGCGCGACACCCACTGCCAAACTTAAGCCAGATAAGCCCGCTGCGCCGCCCGCAAAGCGCCACAGTAATGAAAACGTTAAACTAGCGCCGAGTTTAGAAACCCATGTGCGCCCGCGCCGACCTTTGCCTTGCGTTTGTATATGTGCAGCAACGCAGGTGGCATGCGCGGTGTTTTTGCTTTGCATCAGGTAAGTATTGGTCGATGGCACTTCGTCTAGCAATTCCAGCTTAAACCAAGCGCGTTGTTCGCCGATTGCTTGCGATACAATATTTGCATCTAACAAATTGATTGCATTGGGTAATTTGTAGCCACGCCCGCGCACCGAAAAGATTTCCACACCCAAACTTTCAGCATGTTGTAGTGCGTTCCAAATCGTCGCACGCGTGACTTTAAAACGTTGCGCCAGCGCCTCGCCAGAATGAAATTGGCCATCGGCAAGTAAATGTAAAATGGGGAAAGTCAGTGCGCTCATGAAGCATGAGTTTAACATAGCGCCGCTTTATGAACTATGTTGCCATTTTGCGCGAACTCATCACCTGAATAAGTAAACTAAATAGGCATATAAATAGGCTATTCTTCACTGCGTTCAATACGAAACAAAGGTGTAAAATAGCAGTAATTATTTTGAGTGACTGCCATGACAGAAAAAGAACCAATACCACTAGCCTCTAATTTTATCCGTGCGATTGTCGAAAAAGATTTAGAAAACGGCACCTACAAAACCCGCAAATGGGCAGGTACGCCGGGCGATGCCGCGCACCATGCGGCAGGCAAGCCAGACCATGAAAAAATCCGTACACGCTTTCCGCCCGAACCCAATGGCTATTTACATATTGGTCACGCCAAAAGCATCTTTTTAAATTTTGGTTTGGCGCGCGATTACGATGGCGTGTGCCACATGCGTTTTGACGACACCAACCCAGAAAAAGAAAGCCAAGAATACGTTGATAGCATTACCGAAATGGTGCAATGGTTAGGCTTTGGCTGGAATAAAGGTGGTGAGAATAGCCTGTATTTTGCCTCTGACTATTTTGATTTTATGTACCGCGCCGCCGAAAGCCTGATTGAACACGGCAACGCCTATGTCGATAGCCAAACCGCGGACGAAATGCGCATTAACCGCGGCACGCTGACCGAGGCTGGCAAAGATTCTCCTTACCGCAACCGCACCATTGCAGAAAACCTCACGCTATTCCGCGAAATGCGCGATGGCAAACACGCCGATGGCAGCATGGTGTTGCGTGCCAAAATCGACATGAAATCGCCCAACATTAACATGCGCGACCCCGCGATTTACCGCATTAAACGCGCGCACCACCACAACACGGGCGACAAATGGTGCATTTACCCCATGTACACCTTTGCGCACCCAGTTGAGGACGCGCTCGAGCAAATTACCCACTCGATTTGCACACTGGAGTTTGAAGACCAACGCCCGTTTTACGATTGGCTGCTAGAAAAACTTGCCGAAGCTGGCTTGCTCGCGCATCCGCTACCTAAACAATACGAGTTCGCGCGCCTTAACCTCACTTATGTGGTGCTTTCTAAACGCAAACTGATTCAATTGGTAGAAGATAAACACGTGTCGGGTTGGGATGACCCACGCTTGCCAACCTTAGCAGGCGCGCGCCGCCGTGGTTACACCGCAGCAGGCTTTAAACTATTTACCGATAGAATCGGCGTATCAAAAGCGGATTCTTGGATTGAATATTCAATACTAGAAGACTGCATGCGCGAGGTACTTAACGACTCTGCAACCCGAAAAATTGCCGTGCTCGACCCGATTAAGTTGGTGATTGATAACTACCCAGAAGGCCAAAGTGAAGACTGCTTTGCCCCCAACCATCCGCTTAAACCAGAGCTAGGCAAACGCACAGTGCAACTGAGCAAAGAGTTATGGATAGAACGCGAAGACTTTATGGAAGAGCCCGCAAAAGGCTACTTTAGGTTATTCCCCGGTAATATGGTGCGTTTGCGTTACGGCTATGTGGTCAAATGCACAGGCTGCGAAAAAGACGCGCAAGGCAACGTCACTGTGGTGCATTGCGAATACCTGCCCGATACCAAATCTGGCACACCGGGTTCAGATGCGGTGAAAGTAAAAGGCAATATTCACTGGGTAAGCGCAAACCATTCATATACTTGTGAAGTGCGCTTATACGACAGACTATTTAAAGACCCACACCCAGGTTCTGGCGATAGAGACTTTTTAGATGACATTAACCCCAACTCAGTCACAACAATTCAAGCGCAATTGGAGTTAAGTCTGCAAGACGCGCAACC
>CAYXHH010000044.1:0-3482 GCA_964464725.1 uncultured Methylotenera sp.
AGCAAACTCGCCAGTGAAGCAAAAATTAAAGATGCTGATGGTTTAGCATTGCAACTCTCGCTTCTTTTTGAAGGCGCTGTGCAGGCAGAACAAATGAAACGTGGCTCTGGCGCAATTAAGTATGCTAAAAAGGCCGCTAAAATTCTGATTGATGGTGCCCAAAAATCTTGAACTTGCTTTATTTTCGTTCAAAAATCGTTCTTTCTTAATTTAAATCATTTCAGCTCCCCTGCAAGGCTTGTAGATACTGGCCTGCAGAGCAGACAATTTTTCTCGGCGCTCATCAAAGATAAAGGCTTTATTTGCTTGCCTTGCTGTGGTGAGCTGAAAGATAATGGCATTTTTATTTACGAATTTCTATTTTATGCAAACCCTTATCTGTGGCTCTCTCGCTTATGACACCATTATGGTGTTTCAAGATCAATTCAAAAACCATATCCTTCCCGACCAAATTCACAAGTTGAGCGTGGCTTTTTACGTGCCAGAAATGCGCCGCGAATTTGGTGGTACAGCTGGCAATATTGCTTATAACTTGCAACTACTCGAAGGAAAACCTTTGATTATGGCAACAGTGGGTGAGGATTTTGCACCTTACATGGCATGGTTGAACAGAAACAACCTCAATACGCGACATGTCAAAGAAATTGCCAATAGCTTCACCGCGCAAGCATATATCACCACTGATTTAGACGATAATCAAATCACTGCTTTTCACCCAGGTGCCATGGTGGAATCTCACCAAAACAGTGTTAAAGTCACTTCTAATGTCTCGCTTGCGATTATCGCGCCTGATGGCCGAGATGGGATGTTCCAGCATGCTAAAGAATGTTTTGATGCTGGTATTCCATTTTTATTCGACCCTGGCCAGGGCTTGCCGATGTTTAATGGTGAGGAGCTTTTGCATTTTATCGATATGGCCACTTATTTGGCTGTGAACGATTACGAATCACAAGTGATTCAAGAAAAAACAGGTCTTAGTTTGGAACAGTTGGCTTCTAAGGTGAAAGCATTAATCGTCACCTTAGGCGGTCTAGGTTCACATATTTACGCAGATGGTCAACGTTTTGAAATACCATGCGTTAAAGCTGAAAAGATTGTCGACCCTACAGGTTGCGGTGATGCATATAGAGCTGGTTTGTTGTATGGTATTTCTCATGGCTGGGATTGGCCGACTTGCGGCAGACTAGCCAGTACGATGGGGGCGATTAAAATTGCTAGCCGCGGTGGACAAAACCATAAGCCCACGCGTGAAGAGATCGAGCACATTTATACGCAAGCACTTGTCCAACAAGTAGCGGCGGAAGAAAAATTAGCCTAATTTAGCGTTAAGTTTTTGTTGAGTTAGGCACTTATTAGGAGCATAAAATGAATATTTCAAAACTACTTTTAGTGTCATTGTTATCTGTGTTCTTAGCAGCTTGTGCGAGCTCAAATTCTGGTAGCGTATATAAACGCGAAGACGCACGTAAGGTACAAACAGTTAAAACAGGTATTGTTGAGAGTGTTCGTACAGTTAAGTTAGAAGGCACAAATTCACCAGTGGGTACTGTAGCTGGTGGAGCGATTGGTGGTATTGCTGGCAGTTCAATTGGCAACGGCCGTGCTGGTGCGATAGGCGCTGTGATTGGTGCAGTAGCAGGCGGTATTGCAGGTGCTGCAACTGAAGAAGTCATTACGCGTAAAGATGCACTAGAAATCACCGTTAAGTTAGATGGCGGCGGCCTCATAGCCATTGTTCAAGAAGCCGATGAGGCATTCCAACCTGGTGAAAAAGTACGTATTGTAGAAAATGGTGACACCTCAAGGGTCACACATTAATCATATAGTGGCACATCAATAGTGACGCTTTAATTGCGTCACTTTTTTATTTTTATCGAAATTTTTTATGACTTTATGATTTTGTCATAAATAAGTCATTTATTTTTCATCATTTATTCACGGATAGTTAATAACATCTCTCCCAATTAAAGGAGATGTTATGCAAAACAAGCTGCAACAGATTCAGCCATTCATGTCGCAATCATTTAATGCATTGCAACTGAACTTACCTGCCAGCAATCAACAAAAGGGGCTGAGTGTCAGCATTGCGCGAGATGCTTCAGAAGTAGCCGAAGCACAGCGTTTGCGTTACAAAGTATTTGCTGAAGAAATGGGTGCAGAGCTTAACAGCACCAACGGCCTCGATATCGATGGTTTTGATGCTTATTGCGACCATCTTTTAGTCAGAGAAACCGAGACGAATCAAGTCATCGGCACCTATCGCATATTGACACCCCATCAAGCTATGCAAGCAGGTGGCTATTATTCTGCAGGCGAGTTTGACTTAACCAGACTTTCGCACTTATTTTATAGCACGGTAGAGCTTGGTCGTGCTTGCGTACATCAGAACTATCGTAACGGCGGCACCATTACCATGCTTTGGGCTGGTTTAGCTAAGTACATGCAGATTCACAACTACGAATACATGATAGGCTGCGCTAGTGTGCCTATGAATGATGGTGGTCATATGGCTGCCAGCTTGTATCATCGTCTAAAAGATGACTATTTATCACCGCCAGAATATCGTGTATTTCCACATACACCACTACCAATGGATGCACTCAATAAAGAAGCGCCATTCGTTTGTCCACCTTTAATTAAAGGCTATATGAGACTAGGTGCGTATATTTGTGGGGAACCAGCTTGGGATGCCTCTTTTAATACGGCCGATATGCTGGTAATGTTACCTTTATCTAAATTAAATGGTAAGTATGCTGCGCATTTCTTAAAATAGTCTTGCAACAAACATCATTTTTAACACGTCTATTTCGCATATTCTGCGTAGTTGTTCATACATTTGTTGGTATAGGCATTACCGCTTTGTTGTTACCGTTTGTCAGCAAAGCAACGCGCCTTTCGCTTACACGCTGGTGGTGTAAAAGACTATTAAACTGTTTTAATATTAAAGTTGTCACCCACGGCAAACTGCCTGAGGCCAACACTTCAAATGCGATGTTTATTGCAAACCATATCTCATGGGTCGATATACACAGCATCAATAGCATTATCCCGCTGCGGTTTATCGCTAAAGTCGAAATTGAAAGTTGGCCAGTCTTTGGCTACTTAGTGAGTAAATCTGGCACATTATTCATTAATCGAAACATCCGTAAAGATGCTACGCGTATTATTGAGATGACGACCAACAGCCTAGCAGATGGCGATAATGTATGTTTTTTTCCTGAAGGCACAACGACTGATGGCACACATATACTGCCTTTTAAAAGTAGCATCGTACAGGCCGCAATTAATACACAAGCGAAAATTTATCCAGTTGCTATTTTCTACCCAATGGCGAATGGAAACGCCAATTTAGAAATGGCCTATGAAGGCAAAACGACCATGATTGAATCCATGTTAAAAGTATTTAATCTTAAAAAACCAGTCGTTGAACTACACTTTCTGACGCCGATTGACTGTCATGGGCAAACAAGACAATCGGTTAC